>JAAYOH010000033.1 GCA_012520375.1 Clostridiales bacterium | reverse complement strand
TCAACCTACCCCATGCATTTACTTTGGCAATCGACCGCTCAGTTAATTATTCCCTATTTCAGAGGATAAGGCTTGTATTCTCCCCAAGGTTGTGGTATAATATCGCTGATGTTGTATCAATTGGGGTACACACAGGTTCTTGAGAGTGGATCGTCCACTCTTTCCTTTCGTTTGGGTATAGGGAATAACAGAGGGTGAAAAATTGCCAAGACCATCCGGAGTAGAACTCGCGGAACGAGCGGCGAAGAAAATCGCAAAACAGATGAAGCTGAACCTGGTGGATGTGGAGCTGGCCAAAGAACCCGCCGGGCGTTTTCTGCGTTTTTTTATCGATATCCCCGGCGGCGTGAGCCTGGATCACTGCGAGGCCTTTCACCGTGCCCTCCTCCCCCATGTGGAGTCGGTAGCATACGACTACATGGAAGTCTCATCCCCAGGCGTAGACCGGCCCCTGAAGCGGCAACAAGATTTTGACGACAATGTGGGTGAATCGGTGGAAGTGCGCCTGTATCGCCCGTCAAACGGCTCGAAACTCTTTGTCGGAAAGCTGCAAGGGCTCATCCACAGGCAGGTCGTCATTGAAAATGTCGCCCTGGGTCGGCTGTCCTTTGACATAAAACAAGTGGCCTTGGTTAAAAAGATCTTCGAGTTTGACGAAAGTATACTGGAAGCCCCCGATCAGGAGGAGGAAGCACCATGAAATCCAGTCAGAGCAGCGGAATCAACGCCGCAGAACTGTTTGATGCCATGGAGGCGTTGGCCAAGGAAAAACGCATCAAAAAGGAAGTGCTGTACGCCGCCATCGAGTCGGCGCTGATTTCGGCGTACAAAAAGGACTTTGGCAAAAACGCCAACGTGCGCGCCAGCATCGATCGGGACACCGGCCATATCGAGGTATTGGCTCGTAAGACAGTGGTGGACGAGGTGGTCGATCCCCAATCTGAGATCAGCCTGGAGGCCGCTCGGGTCATCCATCCCCGTTACGAGGTAGGTGATTTGGCCGAAATCATCGCCACCCCCCGGGATTTTGGACGTATCGCAGCCCAGACGGCCAAGCAGGTCGTGGTCCAACACATACGCGAGGCAGAGCGGGGCGTCATCTACGAGGAATATATCGAAAAAGAAAATGAGATCCTCACCGCCATTGTACAACGGGTGGACAACCGCCAGGTCTATGTGGAACTGGGCCGTACCGAGGGCTTGCTGGAGCCTAACCAGCAAATGCCCGGGGAGGAATATGCGCCTGGCGACCGTTTGAAGGTCTATGTGCTGGAAGTCAACCGCATGAGCCGGGGGCCCCAGGTACTGGTATCCCGCACGCACCAGGGGCTGGTCAAGCGCCTTTTCGAAATAGAGGTCCCCGAGATCCGTTCCGGTATCGTGCAGATCAAGTCCATCGCCCGGGAAGCGGGCCAGCGCACCAAGATGGCCGTTAACTCGACCGATTCCATGATCGATCCCGTTGGTTCCTGCGTAGGGCCTTGGGGCATCCGGGTGGAAAAGGTGGTTTCCGAGCTGAAGACCGAAAAAATCGACATCATCAAGTGGTCCCCGGACCCTGCCGAATACGTAGCCAACGCCTTGAACCCGGCCCGGGTGCTCAGCGTGTATGTGATCGAAAAGGAAAAATCCGCCCGGGTCATCGTGCCGGACAACCAATTGTCCCTGGCCATCGGCAAGGAAGGACAGAATGCCCGGCTGGCTGCCAAGCTCACAGGCTGGAAGATCGATATCAAGAGCCAGAGCCAGGCTGAAGCCCTGCTTGAGGAACAGTATAGTGGGGAGGATGCTGAGTAATGCCGGCTAAGGTGCGCAAGATTCCCCAGCGCATGTGCGTAGGTTGTCGGGAGATGAAGCCCAAGAAAGAGTTGATGCGGGTGGTCAAGTCAGCCCAGGGCTTGGTTTCCCTTGATCCCGGCGGCAAGATGCCGGGGCGCGGTGCGTATGTGTGTGCCGATGTCGAATGCCTGAAAAAAGCCCGCAAACAGTACGCCCTCTCCCGGGCTCTGGAAACCAGCATTGAGGACGGGGTGTACGAAAAGCTGCGGGAGAGGCTGGAGGAACTTTGCAGCGGGTCTTGAACATGCTGGGTCTGTGCGCCCGTGCAGGGCGCCTAAAGACCGGACTGGACGGTTGCGAACAGTCCATCAAGAGGCAGGGAGCAACCCTGTGCCTGGTGGATGGCGGGATATCCCCTGCCTCCCGGAAGGCAATGGAAGATGCCTGCAGGTACGCAGGCGCTATGTTGTACGAGCTGCCCCCGGGTACCCTGGGGGATGCCATAGGCAAACCCGGACGCATGGCGGCAGCCATCACGGATCAGGGCTTTGCCAAAAGGATCCAGACGCTTTTGAGTGAAGCAGACGGAAAAAACGCACCCGCCTGACCGGCGGGGATCAAGAGTTAATGCGGGGGTGCATGAAGGGAATGGCCAAAGTCAGGCTGCAGGATGTCACAAAGGAATTGAGCCTCAATGCCGAGAAACTGCTGGGCAATGTCGTCCAGTCCAGAAAGCAGGCTTTTGAAGCGCTCAAATCACTCAAAAAGGTGCAGGAGGAACTGGTGCGTCGCGAGCAGGAAAAGGCCGAACAGGCCAGACGCGAGGCGCTGTCCAAGCAGTACGAAGCTGCTGCCGCCTTTATGACCGCTTATTCCTCGGAGCAGGTACCCGACACCTCGTCGGTCGAACCTGTGACCGAAGGGGTAAAACCGGAATCCGTCCTGGCGCCGGAGCCTGTGGTGGAAAAACCCACGGCCCCCGCGGTGGAGGTCCCCGAAGCGCCCCGCCCCCAACAAACTCCGGTACAACCCGCCCAGGGCGGCTTTGGCCGGCCGGCCCGCCCCGGTGCTCCCCGTCAGGGCGGTTTCGGACGCCCGGCCCAGCCCGGTGCTCCCCGTCAAGGCGGTTTCGGACGCCCGGCTCAGCCCGGCGTTCCCCGTCAGGGCGGTTTCGGACGCCCGGCCCAGCCCGGTGCTCCCCGTCAAGGCGGTTTCGGGCGCCCGGCCCAGCCCGGCGCCACCCGTCCTCCCATGGGCGGTGCCCGTAGCGGCTTCGCCGGCAGGCCCCGCGGCGCCGAGCTGCTGACCCCCACCGTGGAAAAGGAACGGGTATCCAACTACGATCCCAACAAAAAGCAGTACCAGCGCCAGAACGATCCGGAACGAGCCCGGAACAAGTCCCGCCAGGGTGGCCGTCCCGGCGCGAGAAGGATGGGGATAGACGACGAGTTCGTGCGGGGTAAGCGCAAGAAAAAGCAGGCACGGCCCGCTTTCGTTCCCGAACCCATCAAGATTGAAAAAGCCTTCATGACCGCCGAAACCATCACGATCCGGGACCTCTCCGAGCGTATCGGTAAGCCCGCAGGCGAAATCATCAAGAAGTTGATGCTGTTGGGCATCCTGGCCACCATCAACAATGAGTTGGACTATGACACCGCCCAGCTGGTGTGCCAAGAGTACGATATCGAACTGGAAATGAAGCTGGACAAGACAGCGGAAGACGTGCTCCTGGAAGAGGACTTCACGGACAGTGAAGAGGATCTTGAACCCCGCGCCCCCGCCGTTACGATCATGGGTCACGTGGATCACGGCAAGACCAGCTTATTGGACTACATCCGGGACACCCGGGTCACCGCTGGCGAGGCGGGTGGCATCACCCAGCACATCGGCGCCTACACCGTGGAGGTAAACGGAAAACCCATCACCTTCCTGGACACCCCTGGCCACGAGGCCTTCACTGCCATGCGCGCCCGGGGCGCCCAGGCCACAGACATCGCTGTGCTCGTGGTTGCGGCGGACGATGGCGTCATGCCCCAGACCATTGAAGCCATCAACCATGCCAAGGCAGCAAACGTGCCCATGCTGGTTGCCATCAACAAAATGGACAAGCCCACCGCCAACCCCGAGCGGGTCAAGGAAAGCCTGACCCAGTATAACGTGGTTGCGGAAGAATGGGGCGGCGACACCGTCATGGCGGAAGTGTCCGCCACGACCGGTCAAGGCGTGGATCACCTGCTGGAGATGATCCTCCTTGTGGCTGAACTTCAGAACCTTCGGGCCAATCCCAACCGCAAGGCCCGGGGCATCATCATCGAAGCGCGCCTGGACAAAGCCCGGGGTCCGGTGGCTACCGTGCTCATCAAGAACGGTACCCTGAATGTGGGCGACATGGTGATCGCGGGTACGGCCTTCGGCCGCGTCCGGGCCATGGTCAACGACAGGGGCGAACGGGTGACGCAGGCCTTCCCCTCGGATCCCGTCGAGGTCGTGGGCTTTGGCGAAGTGCCCGAAGCCGGCGACATCATGTCCGCGGTGGACGACGATCGGCTCAGCCGCCAGGTGGCGGAGGAGCGCCGGGACAAGTTGCGGGCCGCCCTCATCAAGAGCCAGCAGAAGACCACCCTGGACGATCTGTTCAGCCAAATCCAGGCGGGCCAGATCAAGGATCTCAACCTGATCGTCAAGGCCGACGTGCAGGGCTCTGTAGAGGCAGTGAAACAGTCCCTGGAGCGCCTGTCCAACGACGAAGTGAGGGTGCGCTGCATCCACGACGGTGTGGGCGCTATCAACGAATCCGACATCATGCTTGCTTCTGCTTCCGGAGCCATCGTCATCGGATTCAACGTGCGCATGGACGCCAATGTCCGGGACATGGCCGAACGGGAAAAGGTGGATATCCGCCTGTACCGGGTCATTTACGACGCCATTGAGGAAATCCAGAAGGCCATGCTGGGCCTCTTGGAGCCCAAGTTCCGGGAAGTTGCATTGGGCCGTGCCGAAGTACGCCAGACATTCCGGGTCACAGGCGCAGGTGTGATCGCAGGCAGCTATGTGTTGGACGGAAAGATCCAGCGCAACGCCCGGGCGCGGCTGCTGCGGGACAACGTGGTGGTGTATGAGGGGAAGGTAGAATCCCTTCGACGCTTCAAGGACGACGCCAAAGAGGTGGCTACCGGCTACGAGTGCGGCATTGGCCTGGAGAACTATAATGATATCAAAGAAGGCGACATCATCGAGTGCTTCCTGATGGAAGAGATCGAACCAGCCTGACGTGTAAAAGAGCAGCACATCGTGGGGCGGGGCGGTTGTCCCGCCCACTTTGGTACACAAGGATATAAAGGAGCAAGTCATGGCATCATACGAGCGGATAAACAGGATCTCCGAGGAGGTCCGACGGGAATTGGACCGGATCATCCGGGAGGAATTGAACGATCCCCGCATCGCCGGCACCTGGTCCATCGTGCGCTGTGAGGTGACGAGGGATCTTCGCTACTGTAAGGTGCGGATCAGCGTATTGGAAGAGGAACTCCGAGCCGACATGGTGACTGCCCTGAAAAAGGCGGCAGGATTCATCCGCCGTGAACTGGGCCGGGGGGTGGATCTTCGCTATACCCCCGAATTGATCTTTGAAGAGGATACCAACTTTGCCTATGCGGACAGGATCAGCCGGATCCTGAAGGAGGAAGGTCTCCATGCACAAGATCTCTGACCTGGCCCGCTGGCTGAAACAACAGGACGACATCGTCATCCTGCCTCACATCGGCATGGACGGGGATTCTCTGGGCAGCGCTTTGGCGATGAAAACGATTCTGGACAGTCTGGGCAAGCGTTCCGCCATATGTTGTGCCGAGGACGTTCCCGCCATGTACGCCTTTCTGCCGGGTCTTGAACATATCCATGAGCCCGGCGACCTCCCCTTCCCCGCAGGAGCGCTGCTGTTCGTGGACGTTGCAGATCGGGCCCGGGTCCGGGACCGGAAGGACTGGGTGGATAGCTCGGAGGTGTTGGACTGGGCAGTGCTGGACCACCACGAAACCAACCCCGGCTTCTGCGACCTGAATGTGGTGGATAGCCAGGCTCCGGCCACCGGGGTACTGGTGATGCGGTTGCTGGACGAACTTGATCTCCCCTTGTCAGGCTCCCTGCCCGTGACCCTGTACGTGGCCATTGCCACAGATACCGGCAATTTCAGCTTTGACAACACAACCCGGGAATCCATAAGCTGTCTGGGGCGCCTGCTGGATGCGGGGCTGGATATCGGCACCTATTCCCGGCTCACGTTCCGGCTGCGCTCTCTGCCCAGAATGAAGCTGCTGGGCATGGCCCTTCAGGGCATGCAACTCTATGCAGGGGGAAAATTGGCAGTATGTGAGATCAGCAAAGAATTGTTCGAAGCCTGCGGAGCCACCCCTCCGGATACCGAAGGCATTGTAAATATGCTGTCGGATATCGAAGGTGTCCAGGTGGGCATGACGGTTGAATACCGCTTCAGGGACGGGATGGACAGCACAAAAATCAGCATGCGCTCGGTGGGGGATGTAGATGTGGCGGCGGTAGCCAAAGCCATGGGGGGCGGCGGGCACAAGAACGCTGCCGGGGCCGACATCAAGGAGCCCACGGGCGTCGTTTTTCCCCAGGCCATTGACAGGGTGCTTCGGGCGCTCAAGACCTGATGGACGGTTTTCTTACGCTGCTTAAGCCCCCCGGCATGACCTCATCGGACGCCGTGCTCTTCCTGCGAAAGCGCCTTCCCCGGGGCACCCGGGTAGGCCATGGCGGCACCCTGGATCCCGATGCGGCTGGGGTGCTTCCGATATGCCTGGGCAAAGCCACCCGCCTTTTTGATTATTTTATTGACAAGGATAAAGAATACATCACGGAGGCCTGCTTTGGCGCCAGTACAGACACCCAAGACGCCTCGGGCCGGGTGGTGGAGCGCTGCGGCCCGGTGCCGGAAGCCGAAGCCATAATCCATGCGCTGCCCAGCCTGACCGGAGAGATCCTGCAGCGACCACCTGCCTTCTCCGCCATCAAGCAAAAGGGAAAGCGCATGTACGAGCTGGCGCGGCAGGGCAAAAGCGTGGACGTCCCTCCCCGGGCTGTGCGCGTGGATTCCCTTGACTATTTGTGCAAATTGGATTATAATCGCCATGTATTCCGGGTAGTTTGTGGAAAGGGCGTATATATCCGCACCCTGGTACACGATCTGGGGCAGATTCTGGGTTGTCCCGCCCACATGAGTTTCCTCCTTCGAACCCGTTCCGGTGCCTTTACCCTGGAGCAGGCTTGCACCATTGAACAGTTGGAGGAAGGGCTCCCGCCCCCGTTGCCCCTGGATACCCCTCTTGGGTATATGCCCGCACTGCAGTTGGACGAAAGTTTCCGCCATGCCGTGCGAAACGGCAATCCTCTCCGGGTAGATCATGGAGCTCCCAAGGATACCCTCTTCCGTGTGTATCTCTCCGGGCAGTTCGCCGGCATTGCAGCAGCCTCCGGTGAGGGCATCCTTCGGTTCCGGGCAATGCTTCTGTAAGATCAGGGATAAAGGAGGGTAGTGCATGGGCAAGATGCTTGGCAGATCCTGTTTTGTCCTGCTGGGTTTTCTGATGTTGTGCGCCTGCGCCCATGCCGCCCAGTCGATGTCTGCCGTGGAATACGGCCCCTGGAGCCCCTGGTCTGTTCAGCCCATCGAAGATTCCTCCGGTCTGGAGGTTGAAAGCGATGAGAGGACCATCACCGAGGACCATTTCTCCTGGCATTATTCCCGCTATGTCTACTACAACACCGCCAGCGATGCCTGGTTCGCTTCGGCCCGGGAACAACAGGGTGAGCACTGCCTGGCCGATTCAGGGCGCTGGGAAGAGCATACGGCCCAGCAGCAACTGAAGGTCATCGGCAACGACGGCGGCGACATCCTGTATGCCGGGACCTGGTTCAACGAAGAATTGGAAAACCATCCCGATACCCAGCGCGTCCGTATGTACCGCAGCCGCACCCTGCGCAAAGTGACCTGCCAGGTCTCCTCCGCCCAAACCCTGCTCTTCCCAGAAGAGAGCCGGCAGATTTGGGTCAATTTTTTTGACGGCGGCAAGCAATCTTTCCACTCCTCTGACCTCAGCGTAGCCTCTGTGGACCAAACCGGGCTGGTGTACGCCATCAAGCCCGGCATAGCCGAGGTTACAGTGAATTCCGATCAGGGGCGGGAAGTCCGGCTGGAGATCCTCGTATGCGATAAGGCGGCCCATATCCCCAACGGGGTGTATACCCTGCGCAAAGTGGGCACCACGAGGGCCATCACCGACTCCGACAGGGATACGGCCACCCGCCGCTACCTGCGCTGCAAAATTTACAACGGCTCTCGCAGCCAGCGCTTTATCCTGAACAACCAAAGTAAGATCACCTTCCACTTGCATCCGGTGCAGCATCGCAAATGGTCGGTGGACATCACACGCAAGCGCAACGGCAACGCTGTTCCCGGCTCTCTGGTCCAAAGCAACAAAAAGTCTCAACGCATCGACAGCGCATGGCGAGCGGTGGCTGTGCCGGACGGCAGCTACATCATCTATCCCAAATCCAACCCCAAGCTGGCGCTTGGCTCGGAGGACGAGGGCGCCAACGATCTGCTGTGCCTGGAAGCCCTTTCTGTGCTGGAAGAAACTGACCGCTGGCTGCTGATCCGTGCGAATCTGAATACAGGAAGGGACAAAAAATACGCCCCTCCTGTGGACCGAAACGGCGTCTCTTACGTCAAAGAGGGCTACAGCGAGCAGCATACAGGCATCAGCTTCTGCTCCAACGGCCAGCGCGTCTATGTGCTCAGCTGCGGCGAGGGCACCGTGGTAGAGGTATCGGACGCTTGCGGCCACGACTACCCCAAAACCCCCAAGGATCTGGGCGCCCTGGTGGATCCCTGCGGCGCCGACCCGAATTCCCCTGGCAACTATGTCATCATCGACCACGGCGCAGGGGTGACCGCTTTATACGCCCATCTGTCCACGGTCTTCGTAAAAGTGGGGGATGTGGTGCGCCAGGGCTCCCTCGTGGGGCGATCCGGAGCGACGGGTTCCACGGCCGAAGTCACCCTGTACCTGGAGACCCGGCTGAACGGGCAGACCTTCGACCCCGGCAAACACCTCTGCCTCCCCGAAGTTGGGGTGCCCATCCAGTAGAGACTGTCTCCCCTTCTGATCATGTCTTTATTCATATGCCGTAGAAAAGAAGTGTCGCCGCGATCAACGTACTTTGCAGAACTTCCAAGAAAATCCGGGGCTTTCAAAACACCACGCTCTTGATGATCTTCAGTCAAACGTAAACTCCCAGCCGAACCCGACCAGATTACTCAGGTCAGTGCCCGGGGCTGCGACGGCAGAGAGATAGCTTGGGCTTGCGCTGTCGGGGCCGCTGAACATGCTGGCAAAGCGATGCCATTTTTCAGGGAATTCCGCACCGGGAAACCCCTTCCGAAACGTTGGGACCATACCCAGTTTTTTTTCGTACCAGCCAACCAAAGATTGGGATGCAGGCAACGTAGCGACCACATCTGCACCTTCGGCAAAAGCATCGTCAACGAGCCGTTGCCCGATCATTGCCGCAACCCCTTGGCCCCGGTACTCCGGGTATGTAGCCATTGCGTAAATATATGAGCATTTCCGGCCTTTTGCAACGACTCCTGGCAGGCAATATCCCGCCGAGATGACGATGTCATCGGAAAGGGCAATGCATGCAAGGCCGGGCTCGTATAATACTTCGAAAAAAGCGTCAATAAATTCATCCGTGTCGCGGAAGACGGCCTTCCATAGCTTTTTCAGTTCGGGTTCGTCGCCGGGCAACGAACGCCGGATCGATACGTGTCCATGAATGCTTCCCATGATTACTTCTCCTTTGCCGTATATTTTTTCAGGAGATATTCCGGGTAGTATCCCAATTTCGCCTTGCGAAGGTTCTCGAGCCCCATGTCATCTTCCCGGTTGATGTAGACAACCTCGGGATGGTCATGGATGATCTGTTTTGCGAATTCCCGGCAGACCATGGCATAGGCACCGGAATAAGAGGTCAAGGCTTTCTCAAAATGAACGTCAAAGGTGTCGCTGGAAGCCCGCTCCCCCACGGTGAATCCGATGACCTCACCGTCAACCCGAAGCACGCCGCCTTCAAGTTCAAGAGCGTCCCAGTTATGAAACCCGGTAGTGATGGCATTGTATTCATCTGACACGCTGTCGGCCGAGATGTCTGCGTCCACGCGCCATTGATCAAATAACTCCAGACAACCAGGGATCAGATCCGGAGTCAGTCTGACGAAATCCCAGTTGTAGTTTTTTTCAAAGCGGTTGCAGAAATTTCGCTTGGCATGAAGCTTTTTCCCTGCATAGGTGGAAAGCTTTTCCGCAAGATAAATGTAGTCGAATAAATTTCTTGTCTCGGAGAATGTAAATCGCCCGGGAAATTCCTTTTCCAGAAGGGTACGCTGCGCCTCAGTGACGCCCCTCATGGAGAAAGAGCACCCTTTTTGATCCGCGTATCCTTTCATGAAATCGATCGCCGGCCGAAGAGCGCCGGACCCAACCGGAAAAACGTAATAAGGGCATTCAAGGCGCGGACATCTGCTGTTCCTGATGTCAATGATCAGTCTGTCTTCCACAACGGCAATGTGCTTCCGGAACCGGGAATCCCACATGATCAGGTTCCCAAAGTTGTAATCAGCGCTTCTGGAGTTTTCAGCCCGCAAGCGCTTTACAATAACGTCTTTGTCGGAGATCGAGATGGGGCGGAATTCTATCATGGTATTCACCTCATGTTGCATTTTGAATAACAAACAAATCGTTCCCACGCGGCTCGAGGAAATGAACGCGCTTTCACATTCTTTTGACCGTTCGCAAATTGGCGGCCGGGGATCAGTTCACGGTTTCCCTGTTCGCGGGAACATCCCACGCTGCCGCGTCGTCGTTCCTGCATCCTTTGGATTATAACACTTGTTTGTGAATTTCTCTGATATTTGAATGCAAAAAACAGGACCCCGAAGCCCTTAGACCTTCAGGGACTCCGGAAACCAAGGGATATCGAGGAGGTTCTTTTTTGAATTAGTGATCCGTCAGCAACCAGTCCATTTTGTCCTGACTGACAGTTATAACTCGTTCCCCTGTTTGGATTGTTTCTTTTTCTCCGTCAGGATATTCTAGGATCAAATCCTCTCGATACCCATACGGCTCACCCATGATTGAGAGGATTTTCCTTTCTTTCACTTGTCTTGCACCACAGTTTTGGCATACGCCATCCTTGTCAAAGGTATGCTGCAAACTGGCATTGCAACGAATACACCTGCAGTTTTTGCCCATCTGATGACCCAATCTGCCACAGGCATATGT
>JAAYOH010000032.1 GCA_012520375.1 Clostridiales bacterium | reverse complement strand
TTTCTTCTTGAAGTGCTTCCACTTGCTTGTGTCTATGCCGTACTCCCTGCCCAGGCGCTCCACGTCCTCCCGGTAGTATCCCTTCAGCACGGGCAGGAAGGTTTCCGGGATGACGTCCTTCACGCTGTCGTCCCGGTTCAGCCGCACCAGGGCGTATTTCAGCCGCCGCATGCCGTCGGTCTTCAGGGCGTTGGGCACCAGGCGGGTCAGCCATTTCACGATTTTGGCCACCAACCGGCTTTTGTGGTGGACCACGCCGGCGTTGGAGACGGTGGGGGTGATCTCCTGTTTCTCTAATCCCGCAAAGGCGCAGATCTCGTCCACGGCGGCCTGCTGGTCCCGGATGAAATCCTCAAACAGCATCACCTTGATGTTCTCCCGGGGAAAGCGGGCGTAGAGGGCGTCCAACTGCCCCGCGTACAGTCCGCCGGTGAAATAGCCGTGGATGCGGCCGCCCCGGGCCCGCCGGGCGATGCGGCCGGGCTCGGCAGGCAGGGTCTCTTCGAAGGGCAGGGGCTCCAGGTCCTGGGACACCCGCATCCGATAGTGGGACCAGGCCCGCTCGATGGGATCCCGCAGCAGCACCAGGATGGCGCAGGCAGCCGGGTCCAGGGCCCTGCACAGCTTGTCCAGGGTCGCGGGGTCGTACATGTACATGGGCGTCACGTCCATCTTGATGCCGCTGCCCTTCCGGAACAGTTGGTCGTAGGCGGCCTTGTCCGGGCTTTCCGCCTCGTCGAAGTAATGCAGCTCTTTCACCTTGCCCGCCCGGACCCCGGGGTGCTGCCGCAACAGGTCGTACAGCAGGGTGGTCCCCGCCTTCATGACCCCCACGCAGATCAGGTATTCGCGGGTCACCGGCCCTCACCCCCTGTCCCTTCAAAGAGGGTGGCGGCAAGGGCCTGGGCGGTGGGCGTGGCAGCCAGCCCTCCCTGGGCGGTCTCCCGCAGGGCGCAGGGCAGGCTTTCCCCCACCTCCCGCATGGCGGCGATCACCTCGTCCGCCGGGATCACGCTGCGGATGCCCGCCAGGGCCATGTCCGCCGCGGCGACGGCGCACATCACCGCCCCCGCGTTGCGCTTGATGCAGGGCACCTCCACCAGGCCCGCCACCGGGTCGCACACCAGCCCCATGCTGTTCTTGATGGCCATGGCCGCGGCCTGGACCGCCATGTCCGGATTGCCCCCCGCCATTTCCACCAGGGCCGCAGCGGCCATGGCGGCGGCGCTGCCGCATTCCGCCTGACAGCCTCCCTCCGCCCCGGAGATGGTCGCCTGCAGGGCCAGCACCAGGCCCACGCCCCCGGCGGTCATCAGGCCCAGGCAGGTCTTTTCCCGGCTCGCCCCCCGCATGTCCATCATGGTGAGCAGGGCGCCGGGGAGGATGCCGCAGCTGCCCGCCGTGGGGCTGGCCACGATCCGGCCCATGGAGGCATTGCACTCCGCCACGGCCAGGGCGGTGGCCATGGCCCGGGCGCAGAAATCCCCGGACAAGGCCCCTCCCTTCGCGGCGTAGGCGCCCATGCGAAAGGCGTCCCCGCCGGTGAGCCCGCTGGTGGACCGGATATCCGGGGCGCTGCCCGCCCGGGCAGAATGCTCCATGACGGCCAGCCGCCCGTCCATCTGCTCCATCAGATCCTCCGGCCTTTTCTCCATCTGGCCGGCCTGGTCCTGCAGCACCAGTTCCCCGATGCTGACGCCCCCTTGAAGGGCCGCCTCCGCCAGGGCTTCCAGGGACGTATAGTCAATCATGCTTCTGCGCCTCCCCTTCGATGGCGTGGAGATAGACCACGTTGGCCACGTTGGGCTGGCTGCGCAGCAGCGCCACCAGCTCTTTGGTGATGCCCCCGTCCACCTCGATGGTCATGATGGCCACGCTGCCCTTCACGGGCCGGGTCAGTTTGAAGTTGCCGATGTTCACCCCGTACAGGGCCAGGGCCTGTGTCACCGTGGCGATCACCCCGTGGGTATCCCTGTGGGGGATGATCAGGGTGTCGTGCTGCCCGGTGAAGGCGCTTTCCATGCCGTTGAGCCGGGTGATCAGGATGTTGCCGCCCCCCACCGAGGCGCCTTCCACCTCCACCGCCTCTCCCCCGGCCCCCGCCAGGCGGACCAGGGCGGTGTTGGGGTGGCGCTTGGGCAGCTTTACGGTGGAAAAGCTGTAGGATAGCCCCTGCTCCCGGGCCAGGTCCAGGCTGTGGGGCAGGCGCTGGTCGTCGGGCTTCATGCCCAGGATGCCGGCGATCAGGGCCCTGTCGGTGCCGTGCCCCCGGCAGGTCCGGGCAAAGGATCCCGACAGGCCGATCTCGGCCCTCACCGGCCGCTGGGCCAGGATGCGCCGGGCCACGTACCCGATGCGGGCCGCCCCCGCGGTGTGGCTGCTGGAGGGCCCGATCATGACCGGGCCGATGATGTCAAATACGTTCATGGAACGCGCTCCTTTTCCAGTCCGTCATTCCAGGTCGAAGAGGCTGACCTGGCTGGTCTCCGGCAGGTCGGCGACGGCCCCCGCCTGTTCCAGCATCTCGATGATGGAAGGGGTCACGCCCCGGCGTCGCATGTCGTCTTTGGAGATGAAGGGGCCCTGGTCCCGTATCTTTGCCAGGTTCTCCGCCGCGCTCATGCCCAGGCCGGGCAGGGCGATGAAGGGGGACAGGATCTCCCGCTCCCCCACCACCAGGAAATCGCTCTGGTGGGAGCGGTACAGGTCGATGGGCAGCACGGCAATGCCCCGGCATCGCATCTCCACCAGGACCTCCAGCAAGGCGATGGCGTCCTCCTTCCTGGCCTTTTCTGCCCTTTCCAGGTTCTGGTATTCCTCCAGGCGGCTGCGCAGCACCTGCGCGCCCCCGATCATGGTGAGGGCGTCAAAGCTGCCCACGTTGCGCATCAGGTAGCAGGCGTAGTACTGGGTGGGATAGTACACCTTGAAATAGGCGATGCGCAGGGCCATCATCACATAGGCCACCGCGTGGGCCTTGGGGAACATGTACTTGATCTTCTTGCAGCTGTCGATGAACCACTCCGGCGTGCCCACCTCCCGCATGGCCTCCTCCATGGCGGGCTCCAGGCCGTTGCCCCTGCGCACCGATTCCATGATGGCAAAGGCCATCTTGCTCTCCACCCCCCAGGCGATGAGCTGGTTCATGATGTCGTCCCGGGTGCAGATGCACTTGCGCAGGGGGGCCGTCCCCTGCTTGATGATCTCCTGGGCGTTGCCCAGCCACACGTCGGTGCCGTGGGACAGCCCGGAGATGCGCACGATCTCCTCCACGGTGGAGGGGCGGGTGTCCACCAGCATCTGCCGGACGAACCGGGTGCCGAACTCCGGGATCCCCAGGGTGCCCGTGGGGGCGCCGATCTCCCGGGGGGTGACCCCCAGGGCCTCGGGGCCGCGGAACAGGCTGAGGATGCGGTCGAACACTTCCTTGTCGTGGAGGGGCACGTCCCTGGGCGCGATCCCCGTCAGGTCCTGCAGCTTTTTCAGCATGGTGGGATCGTCGTGGCCCAGGATGTCCAGCTTCACCAGCACGTCGTGCATGGAGCTGAATTCGAAGTGGGTGGTGACGGTCTGGGATTTCTGGTCGTCCGCCGGGCGCTGGATGGGGGTAAACTGATAGATCTCGTATCCTTCGGGCAGCACCACCATGCCCGCCGGGTGCTGGCCCGTGGTGCGCTTGACCCCGGTGCAGCCCAGGGCCAGGCGCGTCTTTTCCGCCTGGGAGGCGGTCAGCCCGCGCTCTTCCAGGTACTTCAGCACGTACCCAAAAGCCGTCTTTTCCGCCACCGTGCCGATGGTCCCCGCCCGGAACACGTTTTCGGCGCCGAACAGCTCCTTCACATAGTTGTGGGCCCGCGCCTGGTACTCCCCGGAAAAGTTCAGGTCGATGTCCGGCACCTTCTTCCCCTCAACGTCCAGGAAGACCTCGAAGGGGATGTTGAAGCCGTCCCGGTCCATCCGGGCGCCGCATACGGGACAATCCTTGTCCGGCAGGTCCAGCCCGCAGGCGAACCGCTCCTCGTCCACGTCGAACTCGCTGTGCTGGCAGCCCGGGCACACGTAGTGGGGGGGCAGGGCGTTCACCTCGGTGATCCCCGTGGCCCACGCCACAAAGGAGGAGCCCACGGAACCCCGGGAACCCACGATGTAGCCTTCCTCAAGGGATCTGGTAACCAATTTGACCGCGATATCGTACAGGGTAGAGAATTCGCTGTTGATGATGGTTTCCAGCTCTCTGTCCACCCGCTTTTGCACCACGTCGGGCAACGGGTCCCCGTAGGTGCGGGTGGCCTTGTCCATGGTCAGGCGGCGGATGTTTTCCTCCGCCTCGGGCCAGTAGGGCTGGAAGGTCTTCTTGCCCTTCGGGTGTTGCACGAAGATGGTCAGGTCGTCGCTCACCATGTCGGCGATGCGGTTCGTCGCCCCGATGACCAGCTCCCGGGCCGTCTCATCGGGCAGGTAGTCGAACTCCCGGAGCATCTCGTCGGTGGTGCGAAAGTACAGGGGCGGCTGATGGTCCGCATCGTCGAAGCCCTTGGCGTTCATCAGGATGGCCCGGTAGATCGCGTCCTGGGGATCCATGAAGTGGACGTCCCCGGTGGCCACCACCGGCTTGCCCAGTTCCCTGCCCAGCTCGATGATGCGCTTGTTCGCCTCCATCAGGGCCTTTGGACCGTCCACCTTGCCCTCCCGCACCAGGAACTCGTTGTTGCCCAGGGGCTGCACTTCCAGGTAGTCATAAAAGGAGGCGATCTTTTTCAGCTCCTTTTTGCTGCGCCCTTCCAGCACCGCCTTGAACAGTTCCCCCGACTCGCAGGCGGAGCCGAGGATCAGCCCCTCCCGATAGCGCTGGATCAGGGAGCGGGGCAGCCGGGGGGTGCGGTGGAAGTGGTTCAGGTGTCCCTCGCTCACCAGGCGGTACAGGTCGGCAAGGCCCTGCTGGGTCTTTGCCAGCAGGATGATGTGGTGGCTGCTCCCCGCGCCCCCGTCGAAGGCGTTGTTCAGGTCGGACAGGGTGGCCGCGCCCTCTGTCCGTTCCAGCAGGATCATCAGGGCCTGGGCAGTGGCCCGGGCATCGTGCACCGCCCGGTGGGCTTCCTTCAGGGAGATGCCCAGGGTCTTGCACACCGCGGGCAGGCGATGGCTCTTCTGGCCCTTCAGCAGGTTCCGGGCCAGGGGCAGGGTATCCAGCACGGGATGGTCATGGGGCAGGCCCGCCTCCCCAAAGGCCCTGGACACAAAAGCCCAGTCGAAGGGGGCGTTGTGGGCGCACACCACGGCGTCCCGGCACAGGTCGTGGAATTCGCGGATCACCTCGGGCAATGTGGGCTGGCCATGGAGCATGGCGTTGGTGATCCCCGTCAGTTCCACCACCTTGTCCGGCACCAGGCGGCCCGGGTCGATGAGCCGGCTGAAAGAGGCCACCTCCTGTCCCCCCTCGAAGCGCACCGCCCCCAGTTCGATGATGGCGTCGGTGCGGGGATTCAGCCCCGTGGTCTCCACGTCCAGCACCACATAGGCGGCCTCCTTCAGGCTGCGCCCGTCCGCGCGCTCCACGATCAGGGCCCGGTCGTCGATGAGATAGCCCTCGCAGCCCGGGATCAGTTTGATGCCCGCCTTCTCCGCCGCGGCAAAGGCCTCGGGGAAGGCCTGCACCACCCCGTGGTCCGTGACGGCGATGGCCTTGTGCCCCCATTTGGCGGCCTGGCGGATCAAAGCGGTGGGGGAAGCGCAGGCGTCCATGGCACTCATCTGGGTGTGCAGGTGCAGTTCCACCCGTTTGGCCTCGGCGGCGTCGACGCGCACCGGGGCGGCGGTCTGCATCACGTCGGTCACCCTGATGCACATCTCGTTTTCGTACTCGTCATAGCGGTTATCCCCCCGCACCTTCAGCCAGCTCCCTTTTTTCAGGCCCGGCTCCAGCTTTTCGTGCAGTTTCCGGGCGAGGGCGGGATCGTCCTTGCCCCGTTTGCCCCCCAAAAACAGCTTGCAGTTCACCGAGTTGGTGCGGTCGGAGAGCACAAACGTCACGACCTTGCAGGCCCCGCCCCGGATATCCCGGACCTCGGAAGAAATGAGCTCCCCTTTCACCGCGCACCGGCCCGTCTCCTCGCCCAGTTCGTCCATGGGGATCTCGGTTTCGTTGAAGGGTTTGCCGAAGAGGGCGCCGGAGTCCGCCGAAGCCTTCTGCGCCCGAGTCTGGCGCTGTACCTCCGCGTCCTGTCGGGCGAAGATCTGCTCCTCCACCGCTCGGTCCGCCTCGATGGACTCCAGGGTCTTTTCGATGTCCGCCCGCACCTCCAGCACGGCGGTGAGTTCCAGGCCGAACAGGCTGAGCATGAGCATTTCCGTCAACTTCGCCAGATCCTGGCGCTTCAGGTAGTGCGCCCCCAGGGCGCCGGGGACGGGCACATACAGCTTGCCCTTCTCGATGCGCCAGAGCGCTCCGTGCCGCAGCATGGGGGCTGCCCCGGGGATCCGGCGGATCAGCTGCCGGGCCAGGAAATCGGACACGGTGGTGACGTCCCGGAGCACTTCTTCCCGGAGGGCCGGATACGCCACCTCTACTTTTGTGGTATAGCCGGGCACCGCCTTGGACAGGACCCGGTCCAGGCGTTTGTACTCCGGCTCCGTCAGCAGCCGGGAAGCGTTCAGGCAGAGGGTCAACCCGGTGCCGGAGCGGGAGATCAGCACCTTGTCCAGCTGCAGCAGCTCCAACAGGTCCGGCGCTTCCGTACGGATCGGCTTCATCCACAGATCGTTCATCGTAACACCTCCCGGATCTCGTCCATCAAAATCTGGAACAGGTCCCTCTCCACCTTGCGGGGGGGGCGACCCTTCCGCAGCAGGACGCCGCTGCCGTCGCCGCCCCCGGCGATGCCCAGGTCCGCTTCCCGGGCCTCCCCGGGCCCGTTGACCACGCAGCCCATCACCGCCACTTTCAGGGGCCTTGGGATGTCCCTCGTGGCCTCCCGCACCCTGGCGGCGATGCCCGCCACGTCGATGGCGGTGCGGCCGCAGGTGGGACAGCTGATGACCTCCACAAAGTCCCTTCGGATGCCCAGGGCACGGAGGATGCTGCGGGCCTCGTGCACCTCGTCCATGGGGTCCCCGGTGAGGGATACCCGGATGGTATCCCCGATACCCTCCAGCAGCAGGGCGCCGATGCCCGCCGCCGACTTGATCCGGGCCAGTTCCCCGCCCCCCGCCTCGGTGACCCCGATGTGCAGGGGGTAGTCGCAGTGTTTTCGGGCCAGGCGGGCCGCCTCCACCGTGGTGCGCACCGAGGAGGATTTCATGGAGAGCACGATGTCCGTGAACCCCTCCTTTTCCAGCAGCCCGGCATGGCCCAGGGCGCTTTCCACCAGGGCTTGGGCCGTGGGCCCGCCGTATCGCGCCAGCAGTCCTTTTTCCAGGGAACCTCCGTTTACCCCCACCCGCACCGGGGCGTGGTGGGCCCTCAGGCAGTGGCACAGCCGCCGCACCTTGTCCGGCCCCCCCAGGTTGCCCGGGTTGATCCGCACCTTGGCAAACCCCGCTTCCAGGGCGGCCACCGCCATGTTCACGTCGAAGTGGACGTCGGCGCACAGGGGCACGGGGCTTTGCGCCGCCAGGGCGGGCAGGGCCGCCGCAGCCGCCTTGTCGTTTGCCGCGACCCGCACCAGCTGGCAGCCCGCCCCTGCCAGGGCCATGATCTGGGCCAAGGTGGCCGATGCGTCCCCGGTCTTCGTATTCGTCATGGACTGGATGGACACCGGGGCGCCGCCCCCGATGAGGAGGCCCCCGGCGTTGACCTGCCGCGTCATGGACTTTTCCCTCCTATCCTGTGATCAACCGGCCGACGTCCCGGAAGGTCAGCACCAAAAACAGGGCCATCAAGAGGGAGAACCCCACGATCTGGATGGCCAGGGCATACTTCCTGGAAATGGGCTTGCCCCGGATCCATTCGATCAGCTGCAGCACCAGGTGCCCCCCGTCCAGGGCGGGCAGGGGCAGCAGGTTGATCAGGCCCAGGTTCAGGGAGATGATGACGACGAGGTTCAGCACCATGTCCATGCCCTGGCTCACCGACTGGGTCATGACGGACAGGATCATCACCGGCCCGCCGGTTTCCTCCAGGCCTTCTCCGGTGGTGAACATCTTTGCGATGGCGTCCACCATCAGGACCAGCATGTTCTTGATGCCCATCAGGCCGCCATGCAGCGCCTCTCCCAGGGGATAGCGGTACTGCTCCGCCCCCAGGAGGACCCCGATCTGGTAGCCCGACTCGGTCTTTTCCGGCTGCAGGGCCAGGGAAAGCTGCTGCCCGCCCCGGCGCAGGTCCAGGACCTTGGGGGATCCCGGATCCTCCTGGAGGCGCTGGATCAACCGCCGCACCCCGGTGGTATCCCAGGAGATCTCCTCCCCGTCCACGGCACATACCACGTCCCCCGGCAAAACCCCCGCGGTTTCCGCTGCGGAGCCCGGGGCCACCTGCTCCACCCGGGGCACATTGTACGCATACCCGACGGCCATCAGAAAGACCACGATGGCCAGGTAAGCCAGGACGCCGTTCATCAGGGGCCCGGATACCGTGGTGATCATGCGCTTCCAAACCTTTTGCCTGTCATAGGCGTCGGGGCGGTCCCTGTCTTCCTCGTCCCCGAAAAACCGGCAGAATCCGCCCATGGGGATGAGGCGGAGGGCATACCGGGTATCCCCCCGCCGGAACCCCGCCAGGGCGGGACCAAAGCCGATGGAAAACTCTTTCACCCCGATGCCGGTGGCCCGGGCGGCCAGGAAGTGGCCCAGCTCGTGGACGAACACCATAAGCCCGAAGAGCAGCAGCGCGATGAGGAAATTGCCGATGGTTGCCATGGATCTTCCTTTCCGGGCCTCAAGCCTTCATGGCGCTCCATGCCCTTTGTCTTGCGATGCGGTCCGCCTCGTACACCGCTTCCGGGGTGTCCAGCCTGCCCTGGACCGTCCGGTCCAGCACGGCCCGCACCGTCCGGTGGATGCCCCCGAAGGGGATCCGGCCTTCCAGGAAGGCCTCTACCGCCGCCTCGTTGGCCCCGTTCAGGGCCACCATGTGGGCCTCCCCCGCCACCAGCGCTTCCCGGGCCAGGCCCAGGCAGGGGAAGCGGGTGAGGTCGGGGGCGGAAAAAGACAGGGTCCCGATGCGGGCAAGATCCACCCGTTCCCCGCCGAAGGGCAGGCGCCCGGGATAGCCCATGGCGTAGCCGATGGCGGCGCGCATGTCCGGGACGCCCAGCTGGGCCAGTACGGCGCCGTCCTCGAATTCCACCATGGAGTGGACCAGGGACTGGGGATGGACCAGGACGTCCAGTTTGTCCGAAGGCATACCGAAGAGGTAGTGGGCTTCGATCACTTCCAGGCCCTTGTTCATCATGGAAGCGCAGTCCACCGTGATCTTTTCGCCCATGCGCCAGGTGGGATGGAGCAGCACCTGGTCCGGGCCGGCGCGCTCTATCTCTTCTTTGGGAAGGTCCCGCAGCGCGCCCCCGGAGGCGGTGAGGATCAGGCGCCGGGGCCGGTTCTCCCCCGCACCCTGCAAACACTGGAAGATGGCGCTGTGCTCGCTGTCCACGGGAAGGAGCAGGGAGCCGCTTTTTTTCAGTATCTCCAGCACCAGCCGGCCCCCGGTGACCAGGGCCTCCTTGTTGGCAAGGAGCACCCGCCGGCATACCCGGGCGGCGGTCAGCACGGCGTCCAGCCCCGCAATGCCCGTCACGGCGCACAGGGCGTCGTCGGGGCGGGCGGCCAAAAGGGCCCGGCGGGAACAGTCCTCCCCGAAAAACCAGGCCACGTCCGCAAGGTCCGGGGGGACGGGCTGTTCCAACACCAGCCCTGCGGCGTCCGGGCGGAACCGGCGCACCGCATCAAACAGTTTTTCCGCGCTGCCGTATGCCGTAAGCACAGCCACGCGGAAATCCGATGGATATTTTTCCAGGATGTCCAGGGCCTGACCGCCGATGGAACCGGTGGCGCCCAGGATGGCGATCGTTCTCAATGGAATACTCCCGTCAGATGGTTTTCAGAAAAAAGGCAAAATATGCGTACACCACGGCGGCGGTGAAGGTGATGCTGTCCAGCCGATCCATCACGCCCCCGTGCCCGGGCAGCAGGTGCCCGAAATCCTTGATGTCGCAGTGGCGCTTCACCAGGGAGGCGGTCAGGTCCCCCAGGGGGGAAGCGATGCCCCCCAAGAACCCCACGCAGGCGAAATGCCACAGGGGAGGGAACCGGGACAGGGGAACGCCCGTGATGGGGGCCATGGCCAGGGGCAAGAGGAGGGCGACGAGCAGGGAAGCAGCCATGCCGGCCACCGCGCCCTCAACGCTCTTCTTGGGGCTTAGCTCGGGGCACAGCCGCCTTTTGCCATAGCGCACCCCGACCAGGTAGGCGGCCAGGTCGTTGGCGACCGGGATCAGGAAGGACAGGCCGAAGGCGGTGGCGCCCAGGTACCGGGGCTCCAGATCCAGCAACGGGTACATCAGGGACATGAACATCCCGGGGTACAGCAAAGGAAAGACCGTGGCGACGGCGGATTCAAAGTCTGCGGTCCCTTTCAGGATGACGGCGCCCAGCCCGGCCATGAAGAACAGGGCCAGCACCAGGGGGAAGGCGGAAACCCCATAAAAAAAGTACGTGGGCAGCAGCGCCGCCGCGAAGGCCAGGCCCACCGGGCGGACGGGCCGCCAATTTTTGTGGGCGAAGGCGTCGTACATCTCCCAGATCATCAGGGCGGAGACCAGCATCAGGGCGATGCGGGCAGGCCAGCCCCGGAGTCCCCAGAAGAGGAACAGGAGGGCGGCCAGGGTGACCCCCGTGCTGACCCGCTTGACCGTTTCCGATGGCTCGTTCTTTGTCATGTTCTCACCATTCCGAATCTTCTGTCCCGCCCGGCGTAGATCCACAGGTCCTCCCGGAAGGCTTCCCGGCTATAGTCGGGCCACAGGATCTCGTTGAATACCATTTCCGCGTAGGTGGTCTGCCAGGGCAGGAAATTGCTGGTGCGGACCTCGCCCCCGGTGCGGATAAACAAATCCACCTCGGGCTGGCCCCCGGTGTACAGGCGGCGGGCGAAGCCCTGCTCGTCCAGTTCCCCGGGGTCAAAGCGTCCCGTGGCGGCGTCCGCCATCAGGGAACGGGCTGCCCGCAGCAGTTCCTGCCTGCCCCCGTAGTTGAGGGCGATGTTCAGGTTCAGCCCGGTATTGCCCCCGGTCCGCTCCATGGCGCGGCACACCGCATCCCTTTGGGGCCCGGGCAATCCCTCCACATCCCCCAGGATGCGGATGCGCACGTTTTTTTCGTCCAATTCGTCGATCTCCCCGGCAAAATACCGGAGCAGCAGCCCCATGAGGGCGCTGACCTCCTCCCCTGGGCGGGCCCAGTTCTCGGTGGAAAAGGCATAGATGGACAGGGTGCCGATGCCCCATTCGTCGCAGGCCCGGATGATGTCCCGCAGGGCTTCCACCCCGGCGGCGTGGCCGGCGGGGCGGGGCAGCCCCCTTTTTCGGGCCCAGCGGCCGTTGCCGTCCATGACGATGGCCACGTGCCGGGGCAGTTTCCCCGGCAGGCCCGTATGGCCCGGGCGCTTCGGGCTGTTCATGTCTCCTCCTTCAGCCGATCGGGAAAACGGGCTACCACCAGGCAGTCGCCCCCGGGGGCGGCGTACACGACCCGGTCGGTGCCCTCGGAGCATCCTCCCCCGGGGGCACGGGTGCGGCGTATGGCGGGTCGGGGCAGGCCCTGTTCCGCCAGCTTCCGCAGCGCTTCCTGAAGGGGCAGGCCCAGCAATGCGGCTGCCATCAGACCGACATGATCTCCTTTTCCTTCTCCTCCCCCACCTCGTCCATCTCCTTGATGTGGGCGTCCGTGACCTTCTGCAGCTCGGTTTCCGCCACCCTCTGGTCGTCCTCGGTGATCTCGGAGTTCTTTTTCATCTTCCTGATCTCGTCCATGGCATCCCGGCGGACGGCGCGGATGGCTATCTTGCCCTCTTCCACCTGCTTTCTCACCTGCTTGCACAGCTCCTTGCGGCGCTCCTCGTTCAGCTCGGGCACCAGGAGGCGGATGACTTTGCCGTCGTTGGAGGGATTGATGCCCAGGTCGGACTTGTGGATCTCCTTTTCGATGGCGGGGATCATCTTGGCTTCCCAGGGCGCGATGACCAGCAGCCTGGGCTCGGGGGATGAGATGTTGCCCAGCTGGTTCAGGGGCGTGGGCGTTCCGTAGTACTCCACGGTGATGCGGTCCAGGATCTGCGGATTGGCGCGGCCGGCCCGCAGGGTGGCAAGGTCCCGCCGGATGACGGCGATGGTCTTGTCCATTTTTTCTCCGGCTTCCTTGATACGATCGGTATACATGGTTTTTCCTCCCCGTTTCTTTCACTGTCGCTCCGGTCTTACAGCGTCTATTGTATCCGCTTTCAGGACAAAGTGCAAGCGAAAATCGAGAATTTGCGCAAGATGCCCGGGGTACTACGCCCGAAAAGGCGCCTTTCCCCGCCCCATCACGCCACCCGGACGGTGAGGCTGGCGCTCATTCCCCCCTTGGTGATGCAGGAAACCACGGCGGTGCCCGGCCTCAGCGCCCGCACCCACCCCTTCTGGTTCACCAGCAACACCCTTTTGTCGCTGCTCCGCCAGCGCAGGGCGCAGCGGGCCCCGCCGGGGGTGAATACGGGGGCGATCTTTTTGACCGTGCGGGGGCGCATGGTTTGGGGCCCCGACAGGGCGAGGGCCCGAAGGGGCGGCTTTTTCACCAGGACCTGCACCTTCGCGACGGCTCCGGCGGCGCTTTTCACCCGGATGACCGCCTTCCCCGGCTTCACGGGCACCACCAGGCCCGTTTTGTTCACCCGGGCGATCTTCCTTTTGGCGCTGGACCACCGGACCTTTTCCGCCCCCTCCGCCTTCAATTGCAGGGTCTCCCCCAGGTACAGGGTGTGGGGACCCGCCGGGGCGATGGAAAGGCCCGGGGAAGGCAGGGGGGTGGCCTGGGGCGCCACCGGAGGGGCGCCCTCTATGGGATCGTCCTTCAGCCTTCTGTACACCCGCTGCCGCCGGGCCTTGGTATAGGTGGCGTACTGCAGGGCAGCCTGGTACAGGTGCTCCAGGGTGACCTTGCCGTAGCCCCCCGCCTTTTTGGCCGCCAGCTCGTGGTATTTGACGATGGCCCCCGTGCCCACCTGGTGCACGATGTCCGCGTAGTAGCACAGGGCGTTCGGGTCCTGGATGCCCAGGCCCGTGGCCTTTGCGATATATCCCGTCACGTCCAGCCTCGCCTGCTCGTCCTGTACCCTCCGCCCCTCCGGGGTGAGCAGCGCCTCCTTCACCCAGGCCTTGTCCCCGACGGAGAGGCTGCCTTCAAAGGCCAGGCCCCGCTCTTTCTGGATCTTTTGCACCAGCCTGGCCGCCCGGCCCGCGTTCCACTGCATAAAGCCCACGCTCAGCTTGCCGTTGGTGTCCACCGCCACGCAGCCGTAGCCGTGGCTGCTCTCCTCTTGGCCGATGATATCGATGGCGCGCCGCAACACGGCCTCGCTCACCGCCGCCGCCCCCTGGGCCAGCAGGCACAGAAGCAGCAGGATCGCCCCGATCCGACGGATCATTGGATCACGCCTCCTCCCAGACATTCCCCTTCGTTGTAGATCACCGCGGACTGGCCCGGGGTCACCGCCCGCTGCTCTTCCGCAAACTCAAGGGCAAAACAGCCCTTCCCCTCCACCGTCAGCCGGGCCTCCTGCAAAGGCTGCCGGTGCCTGAGCCGCACCCGGCAGGCAAAGGTCTCCCCCGCCTCCGCCGGCGACCTTCCCAGGGTCCAGCTGGCGTCCAGGCAGCGGGCTTCCCGGCGGAACAGCCCCGGATGGGACTCGTCCTGGACCACCACCAGGCGGTTGTTTTCCAGGTCCTTCTCCAGCACGAACCAGCGCCCGCCGTTTCCGCCGCCGCCGATGCCCAGGCCCCGGCGCTGTCCCAGGGTGTAGTACATCAGGCCGTCGTGGCGGCCCACCACCTCCCCTTCCGGGGTCACCATGTCCCCGGGTCGGGCCGGCAGGTACTGCATCAGGAAGGGCTTGAAATTCCGCTCCCCGATGAAGCACACCCCGGTGGAATCCTTTTTGTCGAACACGGGCAGCCCCTTTTGCTCCGCGATGCGCCGCACCTCTTTCTTGGGGATGTCCCGCAGGGGGAACATGGCCCTTCCAAGTTGCCCCTGGTCCAGCATGTACAGGAAATAGGTCTGGTCCTTGCCCCCGTCCCGGGCGCACACCAGATGATGGGTGCGGCCCCGCTCCTCCACTCCGGCAAAGTGCCCGGTGGCCAGCTTGTCCGCCCCCAGGCCCAGGGCGTAGGTAAGCAGCTCCCCGAACTTGATCTCCCGGTTGCACAGCACGTCCGGGTTGGGGGTCCGGCCCCTTCGGTATTCCTCGAGGAAATGGGCGAACACCCGCTCCCGGTAGGCCTGGGCAAAGTTCACCCCGTAGTAGGGGATGCCGATGTCCTCCGCCACCCGCCCCGCGTCCTGCCAGTCCCGCTCCGCGCTGCAGGCGCCGCTTTCGTCCGCTTCCTCCCAGTTGTTCATGAAGACCCCGATCACCTCATGGCCCTGCTCCTTCAGGAGCAGCGCCGCGACCGAGGAATCCACCCCGCCGGAAAGCCCCACAACCACCCGCATGGACGCGCCTCCCCTGTAAAGCCACGCAAAAAACCATGTACTGCGGAGATTATACCACGCAGTACATAGTTTTGCAATAGTTTGGTAATAACTTTCGGGGCGTCAAGTGCTTCCGAAGGACCTCGTCGCCGGGAATGCCGCCGCGACGGGGATCCTTTTCGTTGGTTAAAACCGGAAATAAATGAAGGGGTTGTAGGCGGCTGAGGCCAGGGACAACATACAAAGGCACAAGAGGCACAGGGTGAACGCCCATTTGACGGGTTCCAGGCGCGGGCTCCTCAGGCCCGCGGCCCACCGGGCCGGGTAGGGGGTACAGCCGACTATGCCGATGGCCAGCGCCAACAGCGCCCGGGGCGTAGCCGCAGTGAGGAGGAGAACGCCTGCCGACGTGCCCGCCAGGGCGCCGAAATAGCCCAGCGCCTGTGCCACCGATTCGGTGCGGAACAGCACCCAGCCCATCAGTACGACCAGCAGCGCGCCCAGCCACCGGACGGGCCTGGGCAGGCGCTGAATGGGCACGAATTCCTCCGCGATGCGGAACGCGCCGTGGTACGCGCCCCAAATCAGGAAATTCCAGTTTGCGCCGTGCCATAGGCCGGTGAGCAGGAACACCACGGCGATGTTTGCCAGATGGCGCACCTTGCCCACCCGGTTTCCGCCCAGCGGGATGTACACGTAGTCCCGGAACCAGGTGCTGAGGGAGATGTGCCAGCGGGTCCAGAACGCGCGCATGGACGCGGAGATATAGGGGTGCCGGAAGTTCTCCATGAAATCGAAGCCGAACATGTGGCCCAGCCCGATGGCCATATCCGAATAGCCGGAAAAATCGAAATAGATCTGCATCCCATAGCACAAAAGCCCGAGCCACGCCCCCGCCGCCCCCAGCCCGGCCCCGGACAGCAAAAACGCCTCGTCCGCCAGCGGCGCCACCGCGTTCGCGATCAGCACCTTTTTGGCCAGCCCGGTCACGAACCGCCGCATGCCCTTTGCAAATCCTTCCATGCTCTCCCGTCGCCCGTCGATCTGCTCGGCCACGTCCGCGTAGCGCACAATCGGCCCGGCGATCAGCTGGGGGAACAGGCTGATGTACAGCGCCAGCTTGTCGATCCTGGGCTGCACGGGCACGCGCCCGCGGTACACGTCGATCACGTAGGACAGCGCCTGGAAGGTGAAAAAGGAAATGCCGATGGGCAGCCGGATCTGCGGCACGGGCAACGCCAGCGGCGTAATGGCGTTGATGCTGGAGATGAGCAGCGCGCTGTATTTGTAGACCACCAGCAACCCGATGTCCAGGACGACCGCCAGCGCCATCAAAAAGCGCCGCTTTCCGCCGCCCGTTCTGTGGATCCGCAGCGCGAGCGCCCAGTTGACCGCGATAGAACCCAGCATCAGCAGCACGTACAGCGGCTCGCCCCAGGCGTAAAACGCCAGGCTAAACAGCAGCAGCCACCCGTTTTTCAGCCTGCGGGGGACCAGGTAATAGACCGCCAGCGCCAGCGGCAGCGCGCAGCACAAAAAGGTCAGTGAACTGAATACCATGTCAGTCCTCCGGGATCAGGCCCTGCCGGAGCCGCCGCAGGTCCTCGAAATCGTCCAGGTCGTCTTCTTCCACCGCCGCCCCCGGCTCCGCCAGATCCCCCAGGGCCAGGTCGTCCCCGGAGACCCACGCCCTGCCCTTGCCGGTCAGGCACAGCGCCCTGATCCTTGCGTCCGAATCGAAACCTTCCGGCCGGATGAGCGCGCGGAACCAGCCGGGCTCGTGGGTTTGTCCGCCGGACAGGGGCGTAGCCCAATAGGCCGCGTCGTCGATCAAAAGATAGGCCTCGCCCGCATACTGCAACGGGCCGAATCGGAAATCCACGCAGGCGAACGCCCCTTCCCGGGACGCCTCGAAGGTGCACGGGGCCCTGCGGGCAGCGGCGGGGATGGCCACCTCCACTTTGGGGGCGGGTGCTTCGGCGGGCTGCCCCAGGTACAGCCGGATGTTGCGCTCCGCGATCAGGATGAGCACATCGTCCGCCTCCCCGGTCGCCTGGAACGGGTTCTCCCAGCGCAGCCGTGCGCCCTCGTAGGCGGGGGTGATAAAGGGGCCGATCGCGGTCCCAAAGGAATCCCGCAGCATCAGAAGCCTTCCCTCTCCCCGCCCCTCGCAGGCCACGTCGTGCAGGCTGTAATCAGTCGCATCCCGGTCGCCGGGCAGGTAGCGGTCCAGCTGTTCAACCAGGGAATCCCCCAGGCCCAGCATGCGCGCCAGGTCCCCGGAATGGGAAGCCTTCCCCACGGCTTGCAGTTCGGGCAGCGCCCGCCCGCCCATGGCGCCGAGGATGGCTCCGGCCGCCCGCCGCGCGCCCAACCCGGACCAATGCGTGTCGGTCAGGCAATAGGCCTGCCCGTCCTTCTTGGCGTCCCGCAGCGCGGGCAGCAGTTCGATCCAAATGGCCCCCGTACCCTCCAGCGCCCTTCGCAGCCGGGCCGGGTTTCCGCCGTCC
The DNA here is from genome assembly GCA_012520375.1 of Clostridiales bacterium. Classification (GTDB taxonomy): domain Bacteria; phylum Bacillota; class Clostridia; order Christensenellales; family Aristaeellaceae; genus Excrementavichristensenella. The sequence continues at coordinate 6,095 of JAAYOH010000032.1, read as the reverse complement.
CCGCGCCAGGGGTACCGATTCGGCATGTTTTCGGGGTAGACCGTGTTCTTGTTGGGCGCGACCGCGATGTACAGGTTCCCCCCGCGCTGGCGGATGGAGAGCGCCAGCCGCCGGACGTTGGCCCGGATAGCGGCCAGCTCACCCGGCGTGAGGGGGGCCGAACCGGTATAATCGGGCACCGTTTCCCGGAAAAACAGCATTCCGTCCCGTCCCACGATCACGTCCTCGTTGCTGGATGTGCGAAGCAGCCGAAGGTTGATCCAGGCGTTCCAGCCCACGAGCCGGTCGCGGAACCCGAAATGGTCCAGGAACCAGTTTTCAAAATCGGTGGCGAACTGCTGGTTCAGCCCCCCGTCCGCCAGGGTCAGGGAGGGGGGCGGCGCGTCCTCCCGGTTTTCCATTTGGGTGGACGAACCGAGAAAAGGCATTGCCGCGAGGGGCAATGCCATCACCAGAACGCAAACCAGCGCCAGCGCAAAGGAAACGCCCTTCATCAGAAGATCGTGATGGAGGTCACCTTGTTTCTTCTGCTTTTGACCCTGAGGCCCCTGCTTCCCGAGCGGTAGGTGTAAGTGGTGCCGGATTTCGAGTATCCTTTGCCGTACAGCCTGACCATGGTGGAGAGGGAATGGCCGACTTTCAGGCCGGCAGCGGTGCCCACCCTCCTGCGGGTGATGATGATGCCGCTGATGTATTCCTTTCTGTTGGCTTTGACGATCGTCTCCACCTTGACGCCTCTTCTGGAGAAGTTGTACATGTAAGACTTGCACCCCTCGGCGCAGGCGTCGTAGGACTTGCGGGTGTACCTCCCCAGCTTGCTCTTCCAGGTTTTGGAGGTGGAGCCGATCTTGTAGGTGCTGGACCCCACCCTCATGGCGGCCTTCGAGCTGGTGAAAGATGCGGCCAGCGCGCCTTCAAAGGCGGAAAGCAGGCTTACCAGGATCAGCAACATGGCGAGCCAACCGCGAATTCTGGACCTTTTCATGGTAAAATCCCCCTTATTCTTAATTCCTGTGATTGTACCGTCAGGACTGAAAAGCAGTCTTAGCCTCTCACCCTGACGTTCCTGGGCCTGAGGGCTTTTGTGAGGGCCGGGATCCTCCTGCCCTGCGTAATGTAGACGGTCGTGTTGTTCAGTGCACAGTGGTCGTACACCCACTTGGCGTCGCTCACTTTGAGCCGGACGCAGCCCAAGGACTGGCGCGTGCCCAGCCGGGCGACGGTGCTGCCCATCACCCTTCTGCCCGAACTGTACAACACAGAATGGAAGAACAGCCCGTTCCTGTAGATGGACGGGTAGCGGATATACACGCCGGACGGATAGCGGTACCACTCATCCTCTTGGCCCAGCATCGGGCGCGTGCCTTCCGGCGTTTTCACGTCGATCTTGCCGGTGGAACAGATCATGTGGCGCAGGACCACGGTGAACCTGCCCTCCCTGCCCTCTCTGTCCTTCCCGTAGGCGGTGACCACCTGGGCGTCCTTGTTCACCACCAGCAGGATGCCGCTGGGGCTTCCCACGCCCGCGGGGGCCGGGATGTTGCCGGGCATCCCGCTCCACAATGTGGCGGGGGCGGACATTTTCCCAACCGTCCCTCCGTACACCGGCTGCACCTTGTAGGCGTAGGTTTTGAGAAGGTTTTCGGGATAATGGGGATAGCGCACATCCGGATAATAGGTGTTCGCCGTCGTGCCCAGCAGCGTGAACTCGTTGTCCGGCAACGCGGCGCGGTACACCCTGTAGCCGGTGGCGCCGTAGGAACCGTTCCACGCCACGTTCAGCCTGTCGGTGGGGCCGGTTGCGTAGCGCTCCTCGCATACCACCCGGAGGCCCGTGATAGGCTCAAACACGCCCAGCACCGCGCTCGCGCCGGTGGGTGTCCCGCCGTACACGGACCGGATGCGGAAAAAGCCGGGCTCGGTCCCCACCAGATCCCGTTCGTATACACACTCCGTGAGCCCGCTCTGCAGGGTTTCCCACGGGCCGGCCTTGCTTCCCGAAAACTCCACCGTATAGCTGTCGGCGTACCGGACGGGTCGCCAGCTCAGGCTGAGCCGGCCGGTATCCAGATCGTACGTGCGGGTGAAACGGGTCGCGGGAGCGACGCTGCCCACGCAGGGCGTGAGCGCCCCTCCCCTTCGCCCCACCACAGCCCGCACCTTGTAGAATTGGTTTGCGGGCGCTCTTCGGTGCGTATAGGTAAGCCTTGTGGTGCTAGCCAGCGGCCTGTACCTGGCCCCCGGCGCTGCGGCCCGGTAGATCCGGTAGCCCGTGGCGCCTTCCACGGCGTCCCACGACAATGTGTTGCCCCTGGATTCGCGCACAAGGGCAAGGGACTGGGGCACTTCGATGGAAACCGCCTCCGCCAGGGACATTGAAGCCGTACCGAGGCAAATGATGAACGCCGCGCACAGCAATACCAGCAGTTTGGTCGAGAGCTTGCGCAACCGAAACACATCCTTTCCGAAATGATTTCCTGTTACGCATTATAACGGAAGCAAAGGTTGTTGTCAACGAGGATCCCCCGCAAACCCGGATTTCCAAGTTAAGTTTGGCCCATTGCATCGTCGTTTGTTTGTTTTATTGCCCGGATTTCCAGGCAGCCGGGAGAAAGCCGGGCTTCTTTCTTGCCGGATCCGGCGGGGATCATGCCATGGCCCGGAAGGGATCCCTCCGCACGTCGGCCGGCCGCCGCGCCGGCATCGTGCACCAAGCGCCCCCTTTTCCATCCGGTGCGTGCACAGGGTATGGTGGCGATGGTTCTCTTTTCCCTGTCCATCCCCCCTCTGCGCAAAAGCGTGAGGCGAATCGTGAACAAAATCCGGCGTCTTTATGACAAATACGGCAGTGTCTTGCCAGGAACCGGCGGATGGCTTATAATGGAAGCGAGGTGATGGTTGTGTCTACAAGTCCCTTGATCCTGATCGCGGACGACGATCCCGTGGTGCACGAGTCCCTGGGCTTGTACCTGGACGCCGAGGGCTTTGGCCATGTCTCCGCATACGACGGGGAACAGGCCCTTCGGATGGTGCGCTCCGAGCAGCCGGACCTGATGATCCTGGACCTGATGATGCCCGGCATGACGGGCACCGAAGTGTGCCGGACGGTGCGCAAGACGGACCGGCTGCCCATCATCATGCTCACCGCCAAGGGAGAAGAAATCGACCGCATCGTGGGCCTGGAGCTGGGTGCGGACGACTACATCGTCAAGCCCTTCTCCCCCCGGGAGGTGCTGGCCCGGATCCGCGCCGTACTGCGCCGCTTTTCCGAGCCGGCGCAGGCCGAGTCCACCACACTGCGCTTCCCCCAGCTGGAGGTGAGCCTGAGCAACTACCAGGTGAAAGCCATGGGCCAGGTCATCCCCTTCACCCCCAAAGAGGTGGAGATCCTGCACATGCTGGCCTCCGGCGCGGGCCAGGTATTCACCCGGGAACAGATCCTCAGCAAGGTGTGGGGCTACGACTATTTCGGGGACACCCGGACGGTGGATACCCACATCAAGCGCATCCGCCAGAAGCTGTTCCATGAAGGAGCGCCCTGGAGCCTGAAGACGGTATACGGAGTGGGGTATAAGTTCGAGGTCGAGCCATGAGGCGCAGCGTCCTGTTCAATCGGGTATTTGGCGTGGTTATCCTGGCGATCATGATCACCGCGCTTTTTACTACGCTGATCTTCAACTACATGTGCACCTCGGTGTTCACCCACATCAAGGAAAACGAGCTGATCCCACGGGCCCGGGCCCTGGCCGCCGTCATCGAGGATTACGGCCAGCACCTGATGCCGGAGTGGGACTCCCAGGTGCTCAGCGCCATCCTGAACGCCAACGACGAAGGGGAAATGCTGCTGGGGGCCTATTCCGTGATCACGGACAAGGAGGGGAACGTGATCCTGTCCAGCGGCGCCCTGAGGCAGGACGTGCTGGATTCCATCGGCGAAGCGGTGGCGGAGGTGGTCCAGCGGGGGGAACTGCGCACCAAGCAGATCCCGCCCCTGCGCCATACCTCCATGGTGACCGTGGGGGTCCCCATCCTGGGAGAGGGGGAGGTCCTGGGCGCCGTGCTCCTGATGGTGCCCCTGGTAGAAGCTACGCTCGCCATGGGCAGCCTGAACAGCGCCCTGTTTATGTCCGCGCTGCTGGCCCTGCCCGTGGTGGCCGTGATGGTGTATTGGGCGGTGGGTCGGGTGACCCGGCCCCTGCGGCAGATGCGGGACGTGGCGGTGGGCATGGCCGGAGGCAATTTCGAGGCCCGGGCGGACGCCAGCCAGCGGGGGGAAGTGGGGCAGCTTGCCCGTTCCCTCAACTACCTGTCCAGGGAGCTCTCCCGCACCATAGCCGAACTGACCCTGGAGCGCAACCGCCTGAAGCAAGCCCTGGACGGGCTCCAGGAAGGCATCATCGCCGTGGACCAGAACGGCAGGGTGACCCACCACAATCCCGCCGTGTCCGGGATGCTCCGGGAACCGGGCACCCGTAGCGGAGAGCAGGGCGACGAGCGGCTGCAGCTGGTGGCGGATCCCCAGGTGTGGGCGGATTTCGACAAGGTGCTGGCTGGCGGCAAGGAAGTCATCCGGCCCCTGCCCCTGGGGGACCGGGTGATCCGCATCCGCATCAGCCCCCTCATCGGCGGAGACGGAAAGCTGGCCGGCGCCGTGGGCCTGTTCACCGATGTCACCGAATCCGAGCGCCTGGAGCGCACCCGCCGGGACTATGTGGCCAACGTGTCCCACGAAATGCGCACCCCCCTCACCGCCATGCGGGCCCTGCTGGAGCCCCTGAATGAGGGCATGGTGCGCAGTGATGAGACCCGGGACCGCTACTACGCCATCATGCTCCGGGAGACCCTGCACCTGTCCCGGCTGATCGACGACCTGATGGAGCTCAGCCGCCTGCAGAGCGGGCAGCTCTCCGTGCAACTGCAGCCCCTTTCCCCCTGCGAACTGGCGCAGGACCTGTCCGAAAAATACCTGACGGTGGCCCGGGAAAAGGGCCTGGACTTCCTCCTGGAAGTGCCCGGGGACTGCCCCAGGGTGCTGACCAATCCGGACCGCTTGGAGCAGGTGCTGGTCATCCTGTTGGACAACGCCATGAAATACACCCCCGAGGGAGGCCGGGTGACCCTCTCCGCCCGCTGGGACCATCGGGAGGTGATCATGACCGTGAAGGACAGCGGCATCGGCATCGACCCCGAAGACCAGCCCTACGTCTTCGACCGCTTCTACAAAGCGGACAAGGCCCACACCAGTCAGGGCTCCGGGTTGGGTCTGTCCATCGCCCGGGAGATCCTGCAGATCCTGGGGGAACGCATCTGGCTGGACAGCGAGCCGGGTGTGGGCAGCGCCTTTTCCTTCAGCCTCAAGCGGGAGGACCCTGCCGCGCCGGGGAACCGGGCCGCCCGTCCGTGACCCGCGGCTGGCGGTCGATGCGGTTGGTCATTCTTCGTTCCTGATCAAATGCTAACCGGCTCCGTACATGGATTTGCTTCAATATTTGATGTACCGCATCATATAAAGCGATTGGTCGCGTTGTTTCTAGAATTCTTCGCACATTTAAATGAGTCATTTCAATTGCATGTTTCATGTTAAATTACCACCCCTTCGTCAACAGTCGAGCATGCCGAGGTCATATCATTGCGCAGGGGATTGGTAGCCAAAAGGCCTTATAATAGTAGAAGTGATTTTTCCAGTACTGGATTCGTTCGATATCCTTCGTCGATAGCTTCCCTATGTCCGTTCCCTTGGGATAAAGCATCGGATGGGCTTGTTCTAATTCTTGTTGCTTCCACGCTCCCATTCGCTGTAGGGATGTGCGTAATATATCGTCGTTCTCCGTTTTCCTTCAGAACCGCTGTAACGCTCCTTAATCTGCCCTCAAGACTATCAAATTCCGCTTGCACGCTTTCCTAAATCTTGTCTTTCATCGTGACGGAAGGGATCCTTCTTTTCCCTCCAGGGACGTCAATTCATTTTACAACATACCAAGAGTAGTGGCAGTGCCTTTTTTGCTTTGCTAATTTCACTTAGTCTTGACACAACATTGACTAAGCAAAAAGCAATAACTTAAATAATTCAACAATGCTATATTAATGGAACCTAT
>JAAYOH010000031.1 GCA_012520375.1 Clostridiales bacterium | reverse complement strand
TCACGCCCTGTTTCCTATCAGTACGGGGAAGCTGGAGGGCTTCAATAACAAGATCAAGGTCGCTAAGCGAATTGGCTACGGTTACAGGGATGACGAGTACTTCTTCACCCTCGTTCGTTACCTCGCACTGCCTGCTCATATTCCACCATCCCTCAACTTTCCGTGAAGAGCCGCTTTTTTGAAGTACAAAAAGAAAACCCCATACCCGTTGACAAGGGCCTTTTGAAAAAGATAAAATGACTTTATGTGTGGAATCGCGAGGGGGATCGATGCATGTTGGCCTTGTCGCTGCAGGGCGTGTCCAAGTCTTTCGTCATGAACCGGGTGCTGGACGGGGTGGATCTTACCCTTGAGGAGGGCAGCCGGACGGGCTTGGTGGGCGTCAACGGCAGCGGCAAATCCACCCTCTTGAAGATCATCGCCGGGGAACTTGCCCCCGACGAAGGCACCGTATCCATCCCCAAAGGCACTACGGTGGGGCTTCTGGCCCAGCACAGCGACATCACAGAAGAGGGTACCGTGCTGCAGGAGCTCAGCCGGGTCTTTGACCCCCTGAAATCCCTGGAAAAGAGGCTTCGCAAGCTGGAGCGGGAGATGGGAAGCCACCACACAGATCCCCTGCGCCTCGCGGCGCTGAACCGGGAATACGCCCGGATCACCGAGCGCTTTGAGCGGGAGGGGGGCTATGAGTGGCCCAGCCGCATCCAGGGGGTGTTGGCGGGGCTGGGCTTCGCCGGGGAGCGGCAGGACCAGCCCGCCCGGCTGTTGTCCGGGGGAGAAAAGACCAGGCTGTGCCTGGCCCGGGTCCTGCTGATGCAGCCGGATCTTTTGCTTCTGGACGAGCCCACCAACCACCTGGACCTTCCCTCCAGCGCCTGGCTGGAGGAGACCCTGAAGAAATACCGGGGCACCGTGCTTCTCATCAGCCACGACCGCTATTTTCTCAACCAGGTGTGCGACGGCATGGCGGAATTGAGCATGACGCGGCTGTACCAGTACCGGGGCAACTACGAAGATTTCGTTGCCAAGCGGGAGGAGAACCTGACCCGGCAGCTGAAGGAATACAAATTGCAGCAGGCGGAGATCGCCCGGCACGAAGCCATCATTGCCCGCTATCGCAGCTTCAACCGGGAGAAATCCATCATCGCCGCCCGCAGCTGGGAAAAGAAGCTGGAGCGCATCCGGCAGAACCCCGTCGAGCGCCCCATGAACGAACAGAAGGTGCGCTTTTCCTTCGACATCCGGCGGCGTCCGGGAGACGATGTGCTCATCGCCCGGGGCCTGGCCAAGGGTTTTGAGGGGCGAAGCCTGTTCCACTCCTTCGACCTGCACCTGAGATCGGGAGACCGGGTGGCCCTGATCGGGGCCAACGGGGTGGGGAAGACCACCCTTCTGCGCATCCTCATGGGGCAGTTGAAGCCCGATGCGGGCAATCTCATCTACGGTGCCAATGTGGATGTGGGGTATTACGACCAGCAGCAGGAGGGGCTGCATCCGGAGAAGACCGTCATGAGCGAAGTATGGGACGCATTCCCCCGCATGGAGCCCGGGGATGTGCGCAGCATCCTGGCCCTCTTCCTGTTCACCGGGGAAGACGTGCACCAGCCCATAGAGACCTTGTCCGGGGGAGAAAAGGGACGGGTGGCCCTGGCCAAACTGATGCTGAAGAGGGACAACCTGCTGCTTCTGGACGAGCCGACCAACCACTTGGACATGGATTCCCGGGAGGTGTTGGAACACGCCCTGGACGATTTCCCCGGCACCATCCTCTCAGTGTCCCACGACCGCTATTTCATCAACCGGGTGTGCAACCGGGTGGTGGAGATGAGCGCCGAGGGGGCACAGGAATACCTCGGAAACTACGACGATTACGTGGAGAAGAAGCGGCGCATGGGCGAGGGAGAGCCGGAAGCCGTGCCGGGCCGCACCCGTACCGAGGTGGAGAAGGAGAAGCGCCGGGAACGGCTGCGAAGGCAGTCCCGCAGGGCCCTGGAAAAGCGGGTGGAGGAGCTGGAGCAGGCCATATTTGGCGAGGAAGAGAACATCAAGGAGCTGGAACTTCGGCTGGCGGACCCGGCCACCTACCAGGATCGGGAGCTGACGGAGCAGACCGTCCGGGAGCTGAAAGCTGCCCGGGAGGGCCTGCCGGATCTGTACGAGCAATGGGAGGAGGCGGCCGAAATTGCGGCGGAAGGCTGAACAAAGGATGCGGGAGGAACGAGGATGACCAAGGTCAAGGGGTTTGCCCTGGCGCTGATGATGATCCTGTGCCTGTCGACAGGCGTCCTGGGGGAGAGCCCGGAGGAAGCCTGGCTGGCCATGCCCGTTTCGGGGACCGGCGGGGAGGCAACTTCGGCCCCAAAGAGTGGGAACGAAGACCCCGGCACGATCATCATCAGTGCCGCGGGGGACTGCACCCTGGGCGGAGACGCCAAGGCAGGCGACAACCGCTTTGCCCAGTACGCCCGGAAGAACGGATACGCCTACTTCTTTTCCAACGTGGCGGAGATCTTCGCCGGGGACGATCTGACCATCGTCAACCTGGAGGGGCCCCTCACCGGCGCCCACAGGCGGCGGGCCGGCCGCACCTTCAATTTCCGCGGCCTTCCGGAGTACGCCCAGATCCTGGCCTTGGGCAACGTCGACGCCGCCACAGTGGCCAACAACCACCGCATGGATTTCGGCTCCGCCGGGGCCAGAGACACCATCAAGAACCTGGAAAAGGCGGGCATCAGGGCCTTCGGCATGAAACGCACCGCCATCGTGGAGATCAAGGGCGTGAAGATCGGTCTGATCGGCCTGACCGAGTGGGATCACAAGCTGAAAACGGTGGCGGACATGGTGGCGAAACTGAAGAAGGACTGCGACCTGGTCGTCTGCACCATGCACTGGGGCGAAGAACTGAACTACAAGGCCACAAGCAAGCAGAAGCGGCTGGCCAAGGCGGCCATTTCGGGGGGCGCCGACCTGGTGTTGGGCTCTCATTCCCATGTGCTCGGGGGGATCGAACTCATCGACGGCAAGCCCGTGGTGTACAGCCTGGGCAATTTTTGCTTCGGGGGCAAGAGCAATCCCACGGACAAGCGCACCATGATCTTTCAACAGACCTATCATATCCTGCCGGAGGGGGGCGTGAGCCAGGGGGAATCCAGGGTCATCCCCTGCACCATATCCACCCGGTCCAACACCAATGACTACCGGCCCACCCCTGTCAAGGGGGGGACCTACACCGAAATCATGAAGAAGATCAACCAGTTATCCACCCAATTTGAGGACTATCCGGTACTGCCTCTGGAGGAACCGGAGCAGGCGGGAGGCGAAGGGTGAAGAAAAGCCCTTTTCCCCGGAGGCAATTTCTCGCCAGTGTGGCCGCCATCGCCATTCCGGCGGCGCTTCAGAGCCTGCTGACCACGACGGCAGCTATCGCTTTTACGGCATCACCATCACCTCTATGCTCACCGTGGCCGCGCTTTTTTCCGGCTTGGCGTTGTTTGCCCCGGAATTTGTGATGCGGGTGTACACCGACAAGGAGAGCTTCCGCAAGGAAAGGAGCCCATAGGTTTTTCTTGCAATTTGGGCTTCCTTCGGGTATGATAGACCTTGTCGATTTATGTGAACAGGAGTGAGTTCCGCTTGGACCAGAAACAGATCCGAAATTTTTGCATTATCGCACACATCGACCATGGCAAGTCCACCCTGGCGGACCGGCTGCTGGAAAAGACCGGCGTCATGGCGGTCCGGGACATGACCGCCCAGGTGCTGGACTCTATGGAGCTGGAACGGGAGCGGGGCATCACCATCAAAAGCAAGGCGGTGCGCCTGCCCTATACCGCCCGGGACGGCAAACAGTACGAGCTGAACCTCATCGATACCCCCGGCCACGTGGACTTTACCTACGAGGTCAGCCGGGCCCTGGCCGCCTGCGAGGGGGCGGTGCTGGTGGTGGACGCCACCCAGGGCATCGAGGCCCAGACCCTGGCCAACGTGTATATGGCCCTGGAACACGACCTGGAGATCCTGCCGGTGATCAACAAGATCGATCTGGCCAGCGCCCAGCCCGACGTGGTGAAGCGGGAGATCGAGGACGAGATCGGACTGGACACAGAGGGATGCCCCCAGGTGTCCGCCAAGGTGGGCATCGGCATCGAGGACGTGCTGGAGGCCATCGTCAACACCATCCCGCCGCCGGAGGGGGATCCGGAGGCTCCCCTGAAGGCCCTGATCTTCGACTCCTACTACGACAACTACCGGGGCGCCATCAGCTCGGTGCGCATCGTCCAGGGCACCGTGCGGGTGGGGGACCCGATCCTGATGATGGCAGGGGGTTGCTCCTTCGACGTCACCGAGCTGGGCGCCTTCCAGCCCGGGGGGTACAAGCCCACCGAGTGCCTGAAGGCGGGGGATGTGGGCTACATCGCCGCATCCATCAAGGACATCGCGGATATCCGGGTGGGCGACACCATCACCCATCGGGAATTGCCCGCCGACGAGCCCCTGCCGGGCTACAAGAAGGTGCTGCCCATGGTATATTGCGGCATCTATCCCGCGGACGGCGGCGATTACGAGAGCCTGAAGGGCGCCCTGGAAAAGCTGCGCCTGAACGACGCCGCCCTGTCCTTCGAGCCCGAGACCTCGGTGGCCCTGGGCTACGGCTTCCGCAGCGGCTTCCTGGGCCTGCTGCACATGGAGATCACCCAGCAACGGTTGGAGCGGGAGTTCGATCTGGACCTGGTGACCACCGCACCCAGCGTGGTGTATCACGTGATCAAAACCGACGGGAGCATGGTGTGCATCGACAACCCCACCAACCTGCCCCCGGCGCAGGAGATCGACTGGATGGAGGAGCCCATGGTGGACGCCCAGGTGATCTCCCCCCAGGAATATGTGGGGGCCATCATGGAACTGTGCCAGGACAAGCGGGGCACTTTCCGCAACATGAAGTATGTCGAGGGGGGCCGGGTGGTACTGAACTACGACCTGCCCCTGAACGAGGTCATCTACGACTTTTTCGACCAGCTCAAGAGCCGGACCCGGGGCTACGCCTCCTTTGACTACGAGCTGAAGGGCTATGTGAAGAGCGAACTGGTGAAGCTGGACATGCTGCTGAACGGGGAAAACTGCGACGCCCTGTCCATCATCGTGCACAAGGACCGGGCCTACGCCCGGGGCCGATCCATTGCGGAAAAGCTCAAGGAGGCCATTCCGCGGCAGCTCTTCGAGATCCCCATCCAGGCCGCCATCGGAGGCAAAGTCATCGCCCGGGAGACCGTGAAGGCCCTGCGCAAGGACGTGCTGGCCAAGTGCTACGGCGGCGACATCTCCCGCAAGAAAAAGCTGCTGGAAAAGCAAAAGGAAGGCAAGAAGCGCATGCGCCAGGTGGGCAGCGTGGAGGTGCCCAGCGAAGCCTTCATGGCCGTGCTGAAGATGGACTAAAAATGGCTGCCCTGTACTTTCACATCCCCTTTTGCCTGAAAAAGTGTTCCTACTGTGATTTTGTCTCCTTTGCCGGGCGGGAAGCCCACATCGGCGCTTACCGGGCCGCCCTGGAGGCGGAGCTTGCCGAGGCGGCCGGGCGCTATGGCCGGCTGCCCATCGAAACGGTGTACTTTGGAGGCGGTACCCCCTCCCTGCCGGAGGCAGACCTGATCGTGCACCTCATGGCCATGTGCCGGGCTCTTTTTTTCGTGAACCCGGAGGCGGAGATCACGGTGGAGTGCAATCCGGGCACCCTGAACCTGTCCAAACTCCGGGATTACCGCGCCTGCGGGGTGAACCGGCTGTCCCTGGGCATGCAGGCAGCCCAGGAGAAATTGCTCCGGGTTCTGGGCCGCGTCCATAGCCCGGAGCAGGTGCGGGATGGGGTGGAACTGGCCCGGCAGGCCGGATTCACCGACATCAGCCTGGACCTGATGTATGCCCTGCCCGGTCAGGGCATAGCGGATTGGGTGGACAGCCTGAAAGAGGCCCTGGCCCTGGCTCCCACCCATCTTTCCCTGTACAGCCTGATCCTGGAGCCCGGTACCCCCCTGGCGGACCGGATCGAGCGGGGAGAGCTGCAGGTCCCGGAGGAAGAACTGGCCCTTTCCATGCAGCATGCCGCCTGCCGCATCCTGGGGAGGCGGGGCTACCGGCGCTACGAGATCTCCAATTACGCCCTGCCCGGCCATAGCTGCAGGCACAACCTGTGCTACTGGACCCGGGGGGACTACCTGGGCCTGGGCTTGGCGGCCCATTCCTTCATGGGGGGCGAGCGCTTTGCCAATACCAGCGACTTTGACGCCTATCTTTCGGGGACCCGCCGGGTATCCGGGGGTTTTGTCGGGCCCCGGGAGGCCTTGGAAGAGGAGATCATGCTGGGCACCCGCCTTTCGGAGGGCATCGCCCTGGAACGCTTAAAAGGACGGGAAGACAGGGTCCGGGCCCTTGCGGAAGCAGGGCTGGCGACGGTGGAGGCCGGTCGATTCGCCCTGACCCAGCGGGGCATGGATGTGCAAAACGCGGTGGTGCTGAAACTGCTGGATCCTTGAATATCGCGCCCTTGTGCGCGGCGTCCTTCTGTGGTATACTCGGGCCATGAAGACCGATTTAGAAAGGAATGATGGGGAAATGAGCACAAGGCGGATCATCGAAGAGGGACGCGGGGTGCTGGGCATTGAACTGGGCTCCACCCGCATCAAGGTGGTGCTGATCGACGAAGGGCACGCGCCCATCGCATCGGGCAGCTTCGACTGGGAAAACCGGCTGGAAAACGGCATCTGGACCTACCACATGGAGGAGGTCTGGACCGGGTTGGCGGCGGCCTACAAAGCCCTGAAGGAAGACGTGCTGAACAAGTACGGGGTGACCCTGAAAAAACTCCGGGCCATGGGCATCAGCGCCATGATGCACGGATACCTGCCTTTTGATGCAAAGGGAAGGCAGCTTGCCCCCTTCCGCACCTGGCGCAACACCATCACGGGCCAGGCGGCGGAAGAACTGACGGGGCTCTTCAACTTCAACATCCCCCAGCGCTGGAGCATCGCCCACCTCTACCAGGCCATCCTGAATGGGGAGGAACACGTGGGGGACATCGCCACCCTCAACACCCTGGCGGGCTGCGTACACGCCAGGCTGACGGGCGTAAAGGCGCTGGGCGTGGGGGAGGCTTCGGGCATGTTCCCCATCGACAGCGCCGCCTGCGACTATGACCAGGCCATGATGGACAAGTTCGACGCCCTGATCGCCCCCAAAGGCTTTGGCTGGAAGATCCGGGACATCCTGCCCCGGGTGCTCACCGCCGGGGCGGAAGCGGGCTGCCTGACGGAGGAGGGCGCGCTGCTGCTGGATCCCGCAGGGGATCTGGAAGCGGGCCTCCCCCTGTGCCCCCCGGAAGGGGATGCGGGCACCGGCATGGTGGCCACCAATGCGGTGGCCCAGCGCACCGGCAACGTGTCCGCGGGCACCTCGGTGTTCGGCATGGTGGTGCTGGAGAAGCCCCTGGGCCGGGTGCACAGCCAGATCGACGTGGTGACCACCCCCACCGGCAAGCCGGTGGCCATGGTCCACGGAAACAACTGCACCTCCGACCTGAACGCCTGGGTGGGCTTGTTCGGAGAGTTCTGCGAACTGATGGACGTCCAAGCGGATGCCGGGACCCTGTACGGCCGGCTGTACAACAAAGCCCTGGAGGGGGACAAGGACTGCGGCGGGCTGCTGGCTTATAACTATGTCTCCGGGGAACACATCGTGGACATTAGCGAGGGCAGGCCCCTCTTCGTGCGCACCCCGGAGAGCGATTTTACCCTGGCCAACTTCATGCGCACCCACCTGTACGCCTCCGTAGGCGTGCTGGCCACCGGCATGGAGATCCTGCTGGGGGAGGAAAAGGTGAAGATCGACAACATCTTCGGCCATGGCGGGCTGTTCAAAACCAAGGGCGTGGGGCAGAGCATCATGGCGGCGGCCATTGATACCCCGGTATCCGTCATGGAGACCGCGGGAGAGGGCGGCGCCTGGGGCGTGGCCGTGCTGGCCGCTTACCGCGCCGACTGCAAGGGCATGAGCCTGGAAGACTATCTGAATGACCGGGTGTTTTCCGGCATGTCGGTAGAAACCATCGCCCCGGATCCTCAGGACGTGGCGGGCTTCAAAGCCTTTATGGAGCGGTATACCGCGGGCCTTTCCATCGTGCGAGCCGCCGTCAACGCCTTATAAGCCGAGCTATCAGAAGGGCAATGCAGCGCCATCCCATCGCGGCAACGCGCGGATGGCGCTTCTGTCTACACCGTGGCTTGAGCGGACGGCGTGAGAGGGCTTGCTGCTTTGGGCACACCTCTTACAAGCGATACTGCCATGCTCCACATGATGGGGCGCCCGCGCCGATCAGGCTGCGGATGATTTCCCCCGCCATCACCAGGCCCGCCGCGGCGGGCACAAAGGAGATGGAGCCGGGGCCGGGCTGCCCGTCCCGGGAGGGCCGGGGCGGTTCGGTGGAATACACCGCCTTCACCGTGAGCCCCCGTTTTTTCAGTTCCCGGCGCATCACCCTGGCCAGGGGGCACACGCTGGTCTTTTCGACGTCCTCCACCCGGAAAGCGCCCGGATCCAGCTTGTTCCCCGTACCCATACAGCTGATGACGGGAACGCCGAAATCCCGCGCCCGGGCGATCAGGGCAATTTTGGCGGGCACGTCGTCCATGGCGTCGCATACGTAGTCGAAGCCCGAAAAATCGAAGGAACCCGCGTTTTCCGGGGTGAGGAAACAGTGCCGGGCCTCCACGACGCAGGCGGGGCGGATGGCCCGTGCCCGGGCCTGGGCGGCCAGGGTCTTGGGCAGGCCCATCATGTCCCAGGTGGCCAGCAGTTGCCGGTTCAGGTTGCTCCGGGTCACAAGGTCCCCGTCCACCACCAGCAACTTCCCCACGCCTGCCCGCACCAGGGCCTCGAAGAGGTGGCCCCCCACGCCTCCCAGCCCGAACAGGGCTACTTTTACTTCGAAGAGCCGTTGCTGCCCGGCCTCACCGATCAGGCGTACGTTGCGGGAAAATTCTTCCATGACACATCCCCTCCCCGGATGAATTATACCACGAAAGCTTGAAAAGCGGTGAGCAATCGGGTATAATGAAGAAAAATTGCGATGGGGGAGGAGCGAACAATGGCAGATATCGAGAGCAGAGTGGCCCGGGGCCTTGCATACGCGAAAGAGGTGTATGCAGAAAAAGGCGTGGACGTAGAAGAGGCCATGGCGAGCTGCGCAAAGCTGCCCGTCTCCATGCACTGCTGGCAAGGGGACGACATCATGGGCTGTGAGGACGGGGGGGCGGGCGCCTCCGGCGGCATCCAGACCACCGGCAACTATCCGGGCCGCGCCCGGGGCGGCGACGAGATCCGGCAGGACCTGGACATGGCCCTGGCCATGATCCCCGGCCGAAAAAAATTGGCCTTGCACGCCAATTACGCCGAGCTGAACGGCCGCAAAGCGGACCGGGACGAATACCGGCCCGAGGACTTTGCCAACTGGATCGGGTGGGCCAGGGAGGCCGGGGTGGGCCTGGACATGAACCCCACCTTCTTTTCCCACGAAAAGGTCAAGGACGGCTTCACCCTGTCCAGCCCCGATGCGGGGATCCGGGATTTTTGGGTGGAGCACGGCAAGCGCAGCCGGGAGATCTCCCAGGCTTTCGCAAAGGCCCTGGGCTGCCCCTGCGTAAACAACTTCTGGATGCCCGACGGCTTCAAGGATACCCCCGCGGACAGCGCTACCCCCCGCAGGCTGATGGTGGAATCCCTGGACCGGATCTTTGCGGACAAGTCCGTGGACACCGAACTGGTGCTGGATGCGGTGGAATCCAAGCTGTTCGGCATCGGCGTGGAGCGCTGCACCGTGGGCAGCCATGAGCTGATGATGGGCTACGCCATGAGCCGGGGCAAATTGTACACCCTGGATTCCGGCCACTTCCATCCCACGGAGCAGATCGCGGACAAGTTTACCGCGGTGCTCCAATACCTGCCCCGGATCCAGCTCCACGTCACCCGGGGCGTGCGCTGGGACAGCGACCATGTGGTCACCCTGAGCGACGACCTGCAGGGGATCATGGATGAGATCGTGTTCAACGGCTACACCGATCGGGTGATGATCGGCCTGGACTACTTCGACGCCTCCATCAACCGGGTGGCGGCCTGGGTCATCGGCATGCGCAATACCCAGAAGGCCCTGCTGCGCAGCCTGCTGGTGCCCCACCAGGCCATCCTGCAGGCGGAACTGGCGGGGGACAACACCGCCCGGCTGGCCCTCCAGGAAGAAGCCAAGACCCTGCCCTTCGCCCCGGTGTGGGATGCCTACTGCCAGGCCCAGGGCGTACCCGTGGGGGATGCCTGGCTGGAACAGATCCGGCAGTACGAAAAGGACGTCATGTGGAAGCGCGTCTGAGCATCGTTGAGAAAAACTTCTGCAGCCGGGTCGCCTGACCCGGCTGCCTTATCCTGGAAGGGAGGCTGTCAAATGGAGGATCTCTTTTCCATGGGCACGACGAAATTGGCGCCCCTGGCGGACCGGATGCGGCCCCGGACCCTGGAGGAGTTCCTGGGGCAGGAGCATCTGGTGGGGGAGGGCACCCTGCTGCGCAGGGCCATCCTGGCGGACCGCCTGACCAGCTCCATCTTCTGGGGCCCCCCGGGCACCGGGAAGACCACCCTGGCTGCCATCGTGGCGGGGAGCACCCGGGCAGCCTTTGTGAAAATGAACGCGGTGACCAGCGGGGTGGCGGAGGTGCGGGAAGTGATCCGGGAGGCCCAGGACCGGCTGAAGCTGTACGGCCAGAGCACCTACCTGCTGCTGGACGAGTGCCACCGCTGGTCCAAGGCCCAGTCCGACTCCATCCTCCCCGCCATCGAGGCGGGCACCATCCGCTTCATCGGCTCCACCACCGAAAACCCCATGGTGTCCATGACGCCCGCCATCGTCAGCCGCTGCAGGCTGTTCCGCTTCGAGAAATTGTCCCAGGAAGATGTGGTGCAGACCATGCGCCGGGCCCTGGAAGATCCGGAGCGGGGCTGCGCCGGGCAGATGGCGGTGGCCGAGGAGGAGGCCCTGGCCCACATCGCCCGGGTGGCCAACGGGGACGCGCGGGCGGCCCTGAACGCCCTGGAACTGGCGGTAAGCTCCACCCCCATGGAGGCGGACGGCACCGTGCGGGTGACCCTGAAGGTGGCGGAGGAATCCATCCAGCAGCCCGTGCTGCAGATGGACGAGTCCATGTTTTATGATATGCTGTCCGCCTTCTGCAAGAGCCTGCGGGGTTCGGACAGCGACGCGGCCCTGGCCTGGTTCGCCCGGCTGATCCGGGCGGGCATCGATCCCCGCATCATCGTGCGGCGGATCATCGCCCACGCCAGCGAGGACGTGGGGCTGGCGAACCCCATGGCGCTGCTCCAGGCCGTTGCGGCGGGGCAGGCCCTGGAATTCATCGGCATGCCCGAGGCCAAACTGGCCATCACCCAGGCCATCATCGCGGTGTGTGAGAGCCCCAAGTCGAACGCGGTGGTCATGGCGGTGGACCGGGCCATGGCGGATGCGGAAAAGGGGGGCTACCAGCCCGTGCCGGTGCACCTGCGGGATACCCACTACGCCGGCGCTGCCCGCATCGGTTCGGGGGAGGGCTACCTGTATCCCCACGATTTCCCCGGCCACTACATCCCCCAGCACTACGCGCCCCTGGAGGCCGGGGGCATGCCCTACTATGAGCCCGGGGAACTGGGGGCGGAGGGGGAGATCCGGCGGCGCTGGGAGGAGCGAAGGGGACAGGGACAATAGCAACATCACGGAGGAAAATGCCGGTGAAAAAGTCGCTCTCGATATGGATTGGGATCATTTGGCTGCTGTGCGCCGTCTACCCGGTGTGCCAGGTAGCCGCCATGGCCCTGGGGATGGGCTTTACCCTGCGCAGCGAGCCCGCCCTGCTGGTGGCCATCATGGGGATATCCGCCCTGGTGGCGGTTTCCCTGATCAAAGAGAAGGTGGTGCTGGGGGGAGCGGCCTCCCTGCTGGCGGCGCTGCTGCCCGTGATCGCGGCGGCAAACGGGGCATACATCGCCATCTTCGGGACCTGGACCTGGAGCTTTGTGCCCATCGCCGTAGCCATGGCGGGGGCGCTGGTCATCCTGATCCGGGCGGCGGCTCCCGGGCCCTTGAAGATCTTTTCCGTTGTCCTGGGGCTGATCCTGGCCGTCGTCCTGATCTTCGTGTTGAGCTTCGACTACCTGTACAGCGCGGTGGGCCGGGAAAGGGTGATGGCCGAATCGCCTTCCCCCGACGGAAGGCTGTGTGCCCGGCTGGTGGAGCGGGAAGCGGACGAACAGGGCCCCGGGGAATGGCGGGTGGAGGTGCAGGAACAGGGGGAGATCGACGTCTTCATCGGCAGTTTCTGGCCCCTGCCCCGGCAGCTGAAGACCCTGGAAGAAGAGAATGCCCGGGACATCCCCATGGCATGGCAAGAGGACGGGACCCTGCTGGTGGGGGAGGAGACCTTCAGCCTGACGCGATAGGGCAGGGGAAAACCCGCGATCCACTGCCTGTCTCCCTGCCGTCCGTCATGGCGGAAGGCATCTATTTTCAACCATCAGGATTCCGGAAAGAACATTTCGTCCATATAGTATTCATTGAACACCGGGTCGCCCCCAAGGTTCACATGGCGGGCGCTGTCGGCGATGGCGTGGGCGCGGCGGATGGAGGGCTCCTCCAGCAACAGCCTGCAGGCGCCGGACAGGGCGGCGTTGCCGACGACCCGCACTTTTTGGGACAGGGACGCCGGGATCAGGCCGATGCGTACGGCGCTCTCTATGTTCAGATGGGCGCCGAAGCCCCCGGCGATGTACAGGGTGGAAAGCTGCTCGGGGGCAAGGGACGCGCCGTGGAGCAGGGTCCGGATCCCCGCTGCGATGGCGGCCTTGGCCAATTGCAGGGCGCGGATATCCCGGGGCAACAGGGCGATGCCGCCGCCGATCTCCAGGCGGTCCAGGTCGGTGGCGCCGGTGTCGTCCACCAGCCCCAGATCCAGCAGGGCGGCTGCGGCGTCCAGCAGCCCGGAACCGCACAGGCCGATGGGAGGCTTGCCTCCGATGGTGCCGTACGCAAGGGCGCCGTCTTCGATCCATACCCGGTCGATGGCCCCTTCCACCCCGCCGCAGCCACAGGATATGCCGGCGCCTTCGAAGGCGGGGCCGGCGGCGGTGGAGCATACCCGGAGGACGCCGTCTTTCAGGAGGGCCAGCTCCCCGTTGGTGCCGATGTCACAGAGGAGGGAGATGCCCCCCGCGTCGTATTGGCCGCTGTCCAGGCAGGCGCAGGTGATATCCGCCCCCACGAAGGCGTTCATGCAGGGGGGAAGGTATGCGGGGATGCCCAAGACCTGACAGGCGGTGCCAAAGAGGCAGTCGGCCTGGAAGGGGGCGTGGGACAGGGGCTCCGGATCCCGCCCGGTGAGCAGGTACAGCATGGCGGTGTTGCCGGTGAGCACCAGGGCGTCGATCTCCTCCCGGCTATGCTCCGAAGGGAGGCAAGCCGATAGAAGGGTCTCGATGGCCCCGAGCACCTGGCGCTGCAAATGGCCGGATCCGCTCTTCATGGCGTAGCCGATGCGCCCCATGACGTCGGCGGCTGCCTGGGTCTGGGGATTGACCATGCCTGCCTCCCCCAGGCAGCGCCCGTCGGCGAGACGGAAGAGCCGGGCGGCGATGGTGGTGGTGCCGATGTCCAGGGCGGCGCCCAGCCTGCCCTTCATGGGGGACAGGGTGATGGGCAGGGAGGAAGTGCCCGACAGCTGGATGCTGGCGGCGCGGCTGTCCGGCAGGGTCACCCGGGCGTCCCCGGTGAGGACCAGCTGGCAGCCGAGTTTTGTCTCCGGAACGCCGCCCTCCGTTTCATAGAGGACGGCGCACTTGCCGCACACGCCCCTGCCGCCGCAGGGGTGCGCCATGTGGATGCCCTCCGAGGCCAACAGCTCGGAGAATGGCCGGGGCGGCTCGAAAGGAATCGCCCGCGCCCGGCCGCTTTGGATCAGTATGAGTTCAGCCATGATCTTCCTCGCCATACAGCACGATGCCGAAATGGGTGACGGTGTTCTGACCGTTGATGTACTTGAGGGGGGTGTCCTTGGTGGTGTTGTACACGTCGATGCCGTAGCTCTCCATGGAGGGCAGCGCCCTGTCCGGGAAGCGGCAGGGCTCCCCGCTGCGGGCGGCGCAGCTTTCGCACAGGCCGCAGGCGCCGCTGGCCAGGTGCAGCGTTTCCCCTTTGGTTCTCCCCCGATGGGCGTCCAGCAGGCGCTGGCTCATTTGGACGTGGGCCCGGCTCGCCGCCTGCATCCCTTCAAAGTCGAAGCTGTCCTCGATGGAGGAAATGGTCTGGTACAGGAGCCCGTAGGGAAAGCCGCGCACCCGATCCATCAGGTCGCCTATCTCGCCCACGAAGGGGGGGCACATATAGCACTTGCCGTACTGGCCGCAACTGTTCTTCTCGCAGATCTCCCGGAAGGAAGGATGTACGACCACCCGATCCCCGGGGATCACCGCCGCCTTGTCGGCGCCGCAGGACAGGGCCAGCTGCTCCCATGCACCGGGGCTCATGGTGTTTGCCCTTCTTTGTTATGCTTTGCTACGGCCTGGAAGAAGGCGTTGATGTTGTCCCAGGGGGCATTGGCGGGGATGTCGCAGCCCGAGGAGATCACGAAGTTTTTGCGGTGGCCATATCGGGCCAACAGGTCCAGCGTGGCGTGGGCGATGCTCTCGGGTGTGCCATGGGTGAACTGGCCCGCCGGGTCGATGTTGCCCATGCACAGCACGTCTTCCGGGGCCTTTTCAAACACCTTGTCCATGTCCACCGCGTTGCCAAAGTGGCAGGCGGCGGCGCCCTGGGCGAAGATATGGTCCAGCATCTGGGGCACCGAGTTGCCGCAGTTGTGGTAGATCAGGCAGCAATCCCCGGTCTGCAGGGCCTGCACCAGTTGGGCGACGTAGGGGGCGGAAAATTCCTCCATCAGGTCGGGGCTGAGGATGCCCGCCAGGGGCTCCGCCATGACGATGCCGTCCGCGCCCGCCCGGATGAGGTTGCGGCCGTAAGCGGTCAGGAAGGCGGTGGCCTTCTCCAGCACCAGGTGCACCGTCTCGGGCTCGTCGTAGCAGGCGTACATGATCTCGGTGACGTCCATCAGGCGGCCCGCCAGGGAGAAGGGGCCGATGATGCCCGCGAGCACCGGCTTGTCCTTGATCCGGGCCTTGGCCAGGGCGATGGCCTGTGCACACAGCCCGGTGCGGCCCAGGGCGGGATCGGGCACCGCCAGGGCCTGGGCGCCCTCCAGGTCTTCGATGAGGCAGCCTGTCACCGCGGGCACTTCGTCGACGTGGAAGCGGACGCTGGCGCCGAAAGCCTCGGCCTCCACGGACAGGTCCATCAGGCTGATGGCTGCAGGGGTATCGGTCTCCCGGGCGATGACGGCCATGGCCTGGGCCTGCAGCTCGGCGCTCTTCACCAGGTCTTCCACGGTGACGCCCATGCGGGCCACGGCGGGGAAGGAAAGGATGGGCAGGGCCCGGCGCGCGCCGGGCTGTGCCGCCTTCCAAAGGATATCGATGGCGTTCATGCAGTGTGCCCCCTCTTTGAGATTCAGGCGCAGAAAGCTGCGGCGCGGTCCGCCGCGCTGGCGGCATCGGGGGTGTAGGCGTCGGCGCCGATCTGTTGGCAGAAGGCCTCGGTGACGGGGGCGCCGCCTATCATGATCTTCACCTTGTCCCGGATGCCCGCCTTCTCCGCCGCCTTGACCACGTCGGCCATGACGTTCATGGTGGTGGTGAGCAGGGCGGAGCAGCAGATCAGCTGGCAATTCTCTTCCTGGGCGGTCCTGATGAAGTCTTCGGGATCCACGTCGGTGCCCAGATCGATGACTTCCAGGCCCTTGCCCTCCAGCATCATCCGGACCAGGTTCTTGCCGATGTCGTGAAGGTCGCCCTTCACGGTGCCGATGCAGGCTTTGCCGCTGGCCTTGACGCCCTGGGCGGCCAACAGGGGCTTGAGCAGGCTGGCGCCCATGTTCATGGCCCGGGCGGCCACCAGAACTTCGGGGACAAAGACTTCGTTGTTCTTGAACTTCTCTCCGATGACGCTCATGCCGGAGAGCAGGCCCTTTTCCAGGATGTCCTGGACCGGGATGCCCTCGTCGATGGCTTGCTGTACCAGGGCTTTGACCTCTTTGGCGCGCCCGGCTTGCAGTTTTGTGCTGATGAGATCCAGATCCATGTGCGTACCCTCCTGTTGTTTTTTGTATGCAACTATAGTATAATACAAATACCATGGACATGATTGTAATAAACAACGGTATTTTGGAATAATAGGTGATTCTCATGGAAAACGCGTTGCTTTCCCTGGTTCCCGAGGAAAAACTCTCCGATGTCCTGCGCACCTTGAACGTGTGCGTGGGGCTGCCTGTGCTGTTGATCGACCCGGAGGGGGCGGCCTTGGGCAGCTTTGGGGAGCCCTCCGCCTGCTGCCTTCTGCTTAAAGAGCGGGTCTTCCTGGAGGGTGAGTGCCGGGAGATGCACCGTAAAGTGGGCAGGCGGGCGCTGGACACGGGGGACAGCTATGTCTTCTCCTGCCGGGCGGGGCTCAACCACATCTGCTACTCCCTGCAGGACCACAACCGGTTGCTGGCCAGCGTGCTGGTGGGCCCCTTTTTGATGGGCCAGGCGGACAGCACCCTGGTAGGGGGGCTGATGGAACATTACCCGATGCCCGCCGCCCTGGCCCTGGACCTGTACGACGAACTGAACGAAGTACCGGTGATCGAGCCCGCCCGGGCGGGTCACCTGAGCCGCCTGGTGCGGTACCTGTTGGGGCCCCTGCTCCCGGAGGGACGGGTGCAGCAGCAAAGGAGCCGGGAGATCCTGTTCCAGCAGTCCCGCATCAACGAGAGCATCCAGCGCTACAAGGGCGACGGGAAGGGAAAGGCCATGGACCCGGACTACCTGCGGGAAAAGGAGCGGAACCTGTTGGGGGAGATCAAGACCGGGGACACCCGCCGGGTCAAGGGGCTGCTGAACGACCTGCTGGGCTACGTGCTGTTCAGCGAGGGAGGGCGGATCGAGCGGGTGCGCATCCGGGCCATGGAGCTTGCCACCCTCCTGTCCCGGGTCGCCATGGACGGGGGCGCCATGGCGGAGGATATTTACGAGCTGAACGACAGCTTTGTGCGCATGATCAGCCGGGGCCAGTCCATCGACGAATTGTGCTATCTGCTCCAGGACCTGGCGGAATGCTTCATGAACGCCATGTTCAGCCCCATGGACAAGGGAAACGCCTACGTCCGCAGCGCCCTGGGCTATGCCGCCCGCAACTACATGCGGCCCATCACCCTGCAGGAGATCGCGGGCCACGTGGGGCTGAGCGCCAATTACTTCTCCCGGCTCTTCCAGGAAACCGTGGGGGTCAGTTTTCACGAGCACTTGAGCCGCGTCCGGGTGGAGGAGAGCAAGCGCCTGATGCATAGTACACGGGACTCCCTGGCGGACATCGCCCTGGCCGTGGGCTTTGCGGACCAGAGCTACTACAGCAAGGTGTTCAAGCGCATCGTGGGGCTGCCTCCGGGGAAGTACCGGGGGTAGGGGAGGGGAAAACAATGAGAAGGAAGAAAACTAACGGCTTATAAGAAGCAATGATCAGGGTGTTACCAGGATCGCTGGTGTCTTTCACGCGAGCCGTATCATGTGTCCAACATGATTTTGAGGTACAATATAGATGAGTGACATATGGTAGAATGAACGTGTTCACTATGAACAACAAAGAAGTGCATATTTACAAATGAGTGCTTATCGCTGTGAAGCCCGAGCGTTTTTTATGCTCTGCACCGCCCATGCTCAATTTTCTTAGCCGGAAGAACAATATACCCAGGTGGCATTCTTGAGACACTCGTTGTCTCTATCAATGACGATGTTCTCTGCTTGCTTCTGCGTGCCGGAATAATAAACAGTACTCAGTGAGCTACAGAGGGCGAAAGCAAGGCTATCGATACTTGTTATACTCACTGGGATATTAATGCTTATCAGCGAACTACACCCCAGGAAAGCACCTTCATTAATACTTGTCAAACTGTTCGTGATGGTGATTTTCTCCACTGAGCTACAGCTAGCGAAGGCAAAGCTTTCAATGCTTGCCACATTGTCCGGGATGTTGATGCTTTTCAGCAAGCTACAGCCAGCGAAGGCACTTTTCCCAATGCTTGTCACATTGTCCGGGATATTAATGCTTTTCAGCGAGCTACAGCTAGCGAATGCAAAGTCATCGATGCATATCACACCGTCCGGGATATTGATGCTTTTCAATAAGCTACAGCTAGCGAAGGCACTTTTTCCGATGTTAGTCACACTGTCTGGGATTGTGATGTTTTTCAGTAAGCTACAGTAAGAGAATGCCCCATCCCCAATGCTTGTCATACTATCCGGGATGTTGACACTTATCAGCGAACTACAGCCAAAGAATACCCGATCCCCGATGTTAGTCACACTGTTCGGGATATTGACGCTTACTAATGCTCTACAGCTAGAGAAGGCACTTTCACCGATGCTTTTTACGTTGTCTGGGATGTTTATGCGTTTTAGTGAACTACAGCTAGAGAAGGCACTTTTTCCGATGTTAGTCACACTGTCTGGGATAGTAATGCTTACTAGCGAGCTACAGTTAAAGAAGGCACTTTCACCGATGCTTGTTACGCCGTCTGGGATGTTTATGCGTTTCAGTGAACTACAGCTAGAGAAGGCACTTTTTCCGATGTTAGTCACACTGTCTGGGATAGT
>JAAYOH010000030.1 GCA_012520375.1 Clostridiales bacterium | reverse complement strand
TTTTGGGGTGTACAGGCTGTCCTGCACGATGGCCTCGATGCGCTCCTCCAGTTCGTCCGCCAGCTTGTACCCCGCGCCCCCGAAGATCTTGATGCCGTTGTATTCGTAGCTGTTGTGGGAAGCGGAGATCATGACCCCTGCGTCCGCCTTGTACTTGCCCACCAGGAAAGCCACGGCGGGGGTAGGCACGGTTCCCAGCAGCAGTACATCCGCGCCGGTGGAGCACAGCCCTGCGGTCAGGGACATCATCAGCATGTCGGAGGACAGCCGGGGATCCATGCCCACCACGAATACAGGCCGGCGCCTGCCGCTCCCCGACAGCACCGCCGCTGCCGCCCTGCCGACCTTCAGCGCCAGTTCACAGCCCAGCCCGTCGTTTGCGATGCCCCGGATCCCGTCCGTTCCAAAGAGTCTTCCCATGTTATCGATCCTCCATCCTTCTTTTGATCAAGGTTCCGTCCTGCCGGTGAATATGGCACGCTTCCACCACGCCCCGGACGCAGCTCGTGGGATATATCACGCTGTCCCGTCCCACGATGGTGCCCGGGTTCAGTACGCTGTTGCAGCCCACCTCCACCCGGTCCCCCAGCATGGCGCCGAATTTGTGCAATCCGGTTTCGATGTTGTGCCCGCTTAGGTGTACTTGTATATTTTTTTTGTCGCTCTTCACGTTGGAGGTCACAGCCCCCGCTCCCATGTGGGCCCCAAAGCCCAGGATGGAATCCCCCACGTAGTTGAAATGGGGTACCTGGACCCGGTCGAAGAGGATGCAGTTTTTCAGTTCCGTGCTGTTGCCCACCACTGCCTGGGCGCCCACCAGGGCGCTGCCCCGGATGAAGGCGCAGTGGCGGACCTCGCATTCGTGGCCGATGATCAGGGGCCCGGACAGGTGAGCGCTGGGGGCGACACGGGCGTCCCGGGCGACCCAGACACTTTCGGCGACCTCTTCGTATTCCTTCGCGTTCAATCGGGCTCCCAGCGCCTGGATGAAGGCTGTCAGTTCCGGCAGTACCTGCCAGGGGAAAGGGAAATCCGACAGCAGGGGCTCTGCCAGGGTATGGGTCAGGTCGAACAGGGAAAGGGTCTTGATGGCGTGCATGATCGTCCTCTCTTTCCGGGCGGCATTCTCGCCTATTGTTTCGGGCCCTCGACGATGCTGTGGATCAGGGGCCGCGGATCGGGTTTTTCCCCGGTGATGGTGAAGGCGCCTTCCAGCAGCCGCGTGCAGCCGGCGAGGTCGGAATGCTCTCCCAGGTGCAGGTCCAGCAGGGGCTGCCCCTTTTCTACCCGGTCCCCCAGGCGCACCCGCATGACAAGCCCCACGGCGGGGTCGATCGCATCTTCCTGCCGGATCCGCCCCGCCCCCAGCAGCCGGGCTCCGTTGCCCAGGGCCATGGTGTCCATGGAAGCGACGTATCCGGCGCAGGGGCTCTCAAAGGGGAGGATCTTTTTTGCTCCCGGCAGGCGATCCGTATCCTCGGTGACCCTCGGGTCGCCTCCCTGGCACCGGATCATCTCCGCCAGTTTTTGAAGGCTGGCCCCATTTTGTATGGCGGCTTCCAGCCGGACCAGGGCATCGTCCACGTCCCGGGCCAGCCCGCCCCCGGTGAGCATCCGGGCAGCCAGCTGCAGGGAGACCTTTTTCAGCGGCCCTTCACAAGCTCCTTGAAGCACCGAAATGGCCTCTTTGACTTCCAGGGCGTTGCCGATGTGGGTTCCCAGGGGCTGATCCATGTCGGTGACCAGGGCACAGAACCGGCGCCCGGTGCGGCAGCCGATTTCCACCATGGACCGGGCCAGGGCCATGGAACCCTCAAGGGTGGGCATCACCGAGCCGTTGCCCGCCTTCACGTCGAGCACCACCACGTCGGCCCCCGAGGCGATCTTCTTGGACAGGACGGAACTGACCACCAGGGGCAGGCTGCCCACCGTGCCCGTCACGTCCCGCAGAGCGTACAGCTTTTTGTCCGCGGGCACCAGGGAGCCGGTTTGCCCCACGATCGCCAGGCCGATCCGGTTGACCTGCCGGACAAAGGCTTCCGGGGACAGGGAGACTGACATGCCCGGGATGGATTCCAGCTTGTCCAGGGTGCCTCCGGTATGGCCCAGGCCCCTGCCCGACATCTTGGCTACTTTGGCGCCGCAGGCCGCTGCCAGGGGCGCCAGGATCAGGGTGGTCGTGTCTCCCACGCCGCCGGTGGAGTGCTTGTCCACCTTGACGCCTTCCACGCCGTCCAGGTTCAGCATATCCCCGGAACGGGCCATTTCTATGGTAAGGTCCACCGTTTCCCGCTGGTCCATGCCCTTCAGGTAGATGGCCATGAGCATGGCGCCCAGCTGGTAGTCCGGGATGCTTCCGTCTGTGACGCCCCGGACGAATCCGGCGATCTGCTCCGGACTCAGGGCCTTTCCGTCCCGCTTCCGACAAATGGCTTCCAATACCCCGGTGTTCATAGGCCACTTCCTTTCCGGCACCCATTGCTCATCCCGTGCATCCTATATTATAGCAGGTTTCCTGGAAGAATAAAGCCTTACCCCTTCACAAATCCCCCAAAACTTTGTATAATACTTGTATCATGATGGAGAAGCACTGCGCAAAGCATTTGAGGAGGAACACCTTTCATGAAAAAAATAATGATTTTGTCCAGTACCTATACCGGGCACGGTCATGCTTCCATAGCCCAGGCGCTCACCGAACAGCTGGATGCCTACGAAGACGTGCGCTACAAAGTGGTGGACGGCTTTGCGCTGATCGGGAAGGCCGGTATCCGTATGTCCAAGCTGTACGGCCCCATCACCCGGAACGCCAGGGAACTGTGGAAGAGGGGCTTTGCCCTGATCAACCAGTACCCCGCAACCCTGCGGGAATCCATGGCCGCCATGATCCATGACAAATTCCTGAAGGCCCTGGCTTCCTTTACGCCGGACCTCATCCTCACGGTGCACCCCTTTTTCAATGGCAGTGTGCTGGATATCCTGGAGACCTACAACCTGAACATCCCCGTGTACGCCTTGCAGGCCGACATCATCAACATCCACAGCGCATGGTGCGACACCCGGGCTGCCTTGACCCTGTGCCCCACCCGGGAGGCTTACGACTGCTCCATCCGCCACGGCATGCCCCCCGAAAAGCTGAAGATCTGCGGTTTTCCCACCCGGGCGCAGTTTTGCGACGCCGCCAGGGCAGCGGATACCCCGATATACCAGGGCGACCGTCCCGTCAACTGCTTGTTGATGAGCGGCGGCGAGGGCAGCGGCAACCTGCTGGCCTACTCTGGGGCGCTTCTGCAGCAGGTGAACTGCAGGCTGGAGATCGTCTGCGGCAGGAACAAAAAGCTGCAGGAGATCCTGGGAAGGGAACTGGCCCATGCTTCGGACCGGATCACCATCCACGGCTTTGTGGAAAACGTCCATGAGATCATGCTGCGCAGCGATCTGCTCATCGCCCGGGGTTCTCCCAACACCCTCATGGAGGCGGTGGTGCTCGGCCTGCCCCTGATCATCACCGGATCCCTCCCCGGCCAGGAGGCGGACAACCCCGCCATGATGGTGGCCCACAACCTGGGGGTTATTTGCGGCAGTCCAGAGTCCCTCCCTGCCGTGGTGAATACCCTGATGGACCGGGATGGCAAGCGGCTGAAGGAGATCCGGGCAGCCCAGCGGGAATACCGGAACCTGGACAACGCCAAGAACATCGCAGCCCTCCTCTACGAAGCCGCGGTATCCACGGAGCGGGAGCTGCCCTCAAAGCGGATGATCTTCCTGCCGCCCCGGCTGATCGCCAGGAGGTCTAAACGTTGATAAACATGAAACTACCGCGAACATAGCGTCCGCGGCAACTCATCTTTTCCCGGGCACAGCTGCCTGGGGCGCCGAATGGATTTTGCCTGTCTTTTCCGAGATCAAGGGGGATCGTTCCCGATATCTGCGTCCCGAAAGGGTGGGGTATTATGCCCTTCTCCTGTCCCGGCGGCGCATTTCCACCAGCCGGGCCATTTTCCGCTCGCTGGCGTAGCGGCTGGGGGCAGGAAGGCGATCCTGCTGCGTTTGCCGGCGCCGGCGAAGGGAATAGCTGATCAGATTCACCACGTTGCCCGCCAGGATGAGCAGCAGGGGCAGCAGTTTCAGGGTCTGCAGCCAGTCCGCGGAGCCCAAGCCGAACAGCCCCAGTTTGGCTCCCCCCGCATAGATCAGGGCCAGGTCCAGGGCGATCAGGACGTACCCAGCCTTGGGGCGGTTGCGAAGCAGGATAGCCAGCAGCGCGAACAGGGCGCAGGCCAGCAGGAAGCCCGTGAGCCAGAACATCTTGGGATCGTAGTAGCGGATCTCGTGGAAAAAGTTTCTGTTTTCTTCCACCACCGAGCGGATCATGCCCTTCAGGAACCAGACCAGCATTTCCATGCGGACATAGAATTCGTACCCTGCCCACAAAAGGAGCACGAGGGCGCCCGCCAGCATGAAGAAGCGTCCGGAATATTTGCGTCGTCCCATATGCCGTCCTCCTTACACATGCCCAAAGTGTACCCTGTCCGGGCACAATTGTCAAGCCCATGGGAAAACGGATTTTCCCGGGGCTGCTATCCAATAACGCATCAAAAAGGTGCGCTGCCACAGCCATCGGACCGCAGCAGCGCCTTTGTTCATTTGTGCCCGGAAAAGTCCTTTCCCTCAGGCTTTGCGGATGCCCAGCACCGCGCTTTCGGTGTTGATGGGCCATTCCTTCACCACGCCGTCGGGCGTGCCCCGGGTGAGGGAGAGGGCCAGAACGGCGGCCTTGATGGTCTCGCCCTGCTCCCGGATGACGTCCTCCAGCCGGTCGGTGCAGGCGTAGGTGACGTGGATGCGGTCGGTGACCTCGAAGTCCGCCTCTTTGCGCATGGTTTGCAGCTTGGAAATCAGTTCCCGGACGAAGCCCTCCCGGATCAACTCTTCCGTGAGGTTGGTATCCAGCACCACGGCGACTTCTCCCTCGGACTGGCTGACGAACCCGGGTTTCTGGGTGACGTGGATCAGCACGTCATCCTCCGCCAGTTCCACTTCCGTCCCCTCTACGGTGAGCCGCAGCGGCAGCCCCCGGGCAAAGCCATCCACTGCCGCAGCCCCGTCAACCTCTGACAGCGCTGCGCCGATCTTGCCCAGCAGTTTGCCGTAGCGGGGGCCCAGGGTGCGCATCTGGGGCTTGAGCTGGTAGCTGGTAAAGGCGCGGGTGTCCTCCACGAAGGGCACTTCTTTCACGTTCAGTTCCTCTTTGATCAGGGCGGCCAGGTTTTCGGGCAGTGACTCGCCCTTCACGTAGAGGGCCTGGGCGGGCTGGCGCACCTTGATCCCCGCGGTATTGCGCACGGCGCGGCCCAGGGAAACGATTTGGATGACCCGTTCCATGTCCCTCGTCAACTCTTCGTCGATCAGGCCCTCCTCCGCCCTGGGGAAATCGCACAAGTGTACCGAGCAGGGAGCGGAAGGATCCTGCTCCGCCACCAGGTTTCGGTACATGACCTCGGTCATGAAGGGGGTATAGGGGGCCAGCAGCTTGCACAGGGTGACCAGCACGGTATACAGGGTCTCGAAGGCGGCCAATTTGTCCCCCTCAAGGCCCTTGCCCCAGAAGCGCTCCCGGCAGCGGCGCACATACCAGTTGGAGAGTTCATCCACAAAGGCCTGGATGGCCCGGGCGGTCTCGGTGATTTTGTACTGGGACAGCCCCTCGTCCACGAAGCGCACCAATTCGTTCAGCTTGCTCAGGGCCCAACGGTCCATCAGGGAGAAGTCCTTTGGATCGGCCTTGAGGGCGGGATCGTAGCCGTCGATGGAGGCGTACAGGGTGAAGAAGGCGTAGGTGTTCCACAGGGTGCCCATGAATTTCCGCTGCATCTCGCTGACCAGGTCCCCGGAGAAGCGGGTGGGCAGCCAGGGCGCCGCACTGGCGTAGAAGTACCAGCGCACCGCGTCCGCCCCCTGGTCGTCCAGCACGGACCAGGGGTCTACCACGTTGCCCAGGTGCTTGCTCATCTTGTGGCCCTCGGCATCTTGGACGTGTCCCATCACCACACACTTCTCAAAGGGGGCGCGATCGAAAAGCAGGGTGCCGATGGCCATCAGGGTGTAGAACCAGCCCCGGGTCTGGTCGATGGCTTCGCTGATGAAATCGGCGGGGAAGTTTTCCTCGAAGATCTCCGCGTTTTCGAAAGGGTAGTGCCACTGGGCGAAGGGCATGGCGCCCGAATCATACCAGCAGTCGATGACCTCGGGGGTGCGGTGCATACAGCCGCCGCAGGCGGGGCAGGGGATGGTGATCCGGTCGATGTAAGGCCTATGCAGTTCCAGATCATGGGGCACGTCTTTTCCCAGTTCTTCCAGCTCGGCCCGGGACCCGATCACGTGGATGTGCCCGCATTGGCACACCCATACGGGCAGGGGCGTGCCCCAGAAGCGCTCCCGGCTCAGGCCCCAGTCGATGACGTTTTCCACAAAATTGCCCATGCGGCCGTCCCGGATGTTGTCGGGATACCAGGTCACAGCCTGGTTGGCGGCGATGAGCTGCTCCCGTACCTTGGTCATGGCGATGAACCAGGTAGCCCGGGCGTAGTAGAGGAGGGGGGTGTCGCAGCGCCAACAGAAGGGGTACTGATGGACGAAGGAAGGCGTCTTTACCAGCAGGCCCGCTTCTTCAAGGTGCTCCAGGATGAGCCTGTCCGCATCCTTCACGAAGAGCCCCGCCCATGGGGTGGCCTTGTCCATGCAGCCATTGGCGTCTACCAGCTGCAGGAAGGGCAGGTCGTTTTTTTGGCCCACCCGGGCGTCGTCCTCGCCGAAGGCGGGGGCGATGTGCACGATGCCGGTACCGTCGGTCATGGTGACGAAGTCTTCCGCCACCACGAACCAGGCCTTTTTGTCCACCAATGCCTTCTGGAAGTCGAAAAGGGGCTCGTATTCCATGCCCACCAGGGCGCTGCCGGACACTTCTTCCAGGATTTCAACCTGGGCATCCTCTCCCAGCACAGAGGCGATCAGGGCTTTGGCCATGATGATGGTGCGCCCCTCATGAAGCAGCCGGACATAGGGATCCTGCGGATTGACGCACAGCGCCACGTTGCTGGGCAGGGTCCAGGGGGTGGTGGTCCAGGCGTACAGCCAGGTATTCTCCTGCCCTTTTACGGCAAAGCGCACCACGGCGCTGCGTTCTTCGATCTCTTTGTAGCCCTGGGAGACCTCGTGGCTGGACAAGGCCGTGCCGCAGCGGGGGCAGTAGGGAACCACCTTGTGGCCCTTGTACAACAGGCCCTTGTCGGCGATCTGCTTGAGGCTCCACCACACCGACTCGATGTAGTCGTCGGTGTAGGTGATATAGGGATCTTCCATGTCCGCCCAGAAGCCCACGCGATCGGACATTTTCTCCCATTCGCCCTTGTACTTCCAGACGGATTCCTTGCATTTCTGGATAAAGGGCTCGATGCCGTAGCCCTCGATCTGTTCTTTGCCGTCCAGGCCCAGCTGCTTTTCCACTTCCAGCTCCACCGGCAAGCCGTGGGTATCCCAGCCCGCCTTGCGCAGCACCTTTTTCCCCTTCATCGCTTGATACCGGGGGATCAGGTCTTTGATGGCCCGGGTTTTGATGTGTCCGATGTGGGGTTTTCCGTTGGCTGTAGGGGGGCCGTCATAAAAGGTGAAGGGCTTGCACCCCTCACGCTGTTCAACGGACGCTTTGAAGACCTGCCGGTCTTGCCAGAACGAGACGACCTCTATCTCCCGTTCCACGAAATTCATATCGGACTGTACTCTCTTGATCATCGTGTATCCCTCCAAAAAGATGCGCCCATTATAGCAAAAGCCTGTTCCGCAAATAAAGCCTATAATGGCGAATTTTCCGTGAACAGCGCTTCTACCCGGGCAGGGAGGCCAGCAGGGGATGGACCCCGCGAAGTTTCTCCAGGATGGCATGAAGCGCTTCTTCGCTCTCTCCTTCAGCCCGGATGGTTATCTGCTCGGCGGTGACCGAGCTGCGCACCAGGAGCCAGCCCTTTTCAAGCTGCACCCGGACCCCGTCCATCTTGTCGATGGTGCCCTCGGGGAAACCCTGCTCCACGGCCCAAAGGAGCTCTTTTTGTCTGTCATAGGGGCAGAAGATGCGGATGTCCGGGGTGATGGGGGGACATACGATGTCCCGTAGCGCCTCGCTTAAAGGCTGCCCCAGGGCTTCCAAAATCTCCCCCATGAAGAGGGCGGCGTACAGGCCGTCGTCATAGCCCAGTTCCCCGAAAAAGAAGTGTCCGCTGACCTCTCCCGCCAGGGGGGCGCCGAGATCCAGAAAGCGGCGTTTGATGAAGGTGTGGCCGCTGCGCTCCGGCACGGGCGTGCCGCCCATCTTCAGGATCTCCCGCTGTACCACCGAGGAGGATTTCTGGTCGTACACCACGGGGGCTGGAGCGTCCTTCAGCAGCTGCCGGACGAAGAGGGCCAGGGCCCGCTCATTCTTGATCACCTGTCCCTTTTCGTCACAGAATACCACCCGATCCCCATCCCCGTCGAAGGCCACGCCAAACCCGGCGCCCTCTTCCCGGACGGCCTGTTGCAGGGCGCCCAGGTTGCTATACTCTGCCGGGTTGGGGGAGCGGTTGGGAAAAGTGCCGTCGGGCTCGCAGAAAAGCTCTGTCACTCGATAGCCGCAGTGCCGGAACGCCTTGGGAGCGATGTGGCTCATGGCGCCGTTCCCCGCGTCCACGACGATGATGAGGCCCTTGGGATCGCTGCCGAAGCGGGCCTGCAGGCTGCGCAGGTAGGGGGGAAGGATATCTTCCGGGACCAAATACCCCTGCGCGGCCGGCGCGGCTTCCTCTTGGGCCAGCTCTTTCAGCTGCGCCATTTGTTCCCGGGTCACCGGGTCGCCCTCCAGCATGAATTTGATGCCGTTGTACTGGGCGGGATTGTGGGAGGCAGTGACCATGGCGCCGTGTTTCACGGGGAGATAGGTGAGGGCGTAGTACATCAGGGGGGTAGCGATGGTGTCCAGGTCCCGGACGGCGCAGCCCCCCTCCAGCAGGCCCCGGATCAGCCGGGCCTTGAGCACCGGGGTGGACAGGCGCACGTCCCCGCCCACGCAGAAGCTGCCCCCCCGGGTGATGCGGGCCAGGGCCCTTCCCACCCGATAGGCGTCCTCCGGGAAGAGTTCTTTGTCGTAGATGCCCCGGATATCGCAGTCCTTGAAAATGCTCATGTCAGCCCTCCATTCTGTACAGCTTGGCGCAGTCCGCCTCAAAGGCCCGGTAGGCTTCCTCGTAGGGCGCCACCCAGGCGGATTCAGGTTCCACCTCTTTGTCAAAGGAGATCATGGCCGCTGCCGCCGCCTTCAGGCTTCCGAAGTGCCCGGATGCCGCCAGCAGCGCAGAGCCCATGGCGGCATCTACCACCCTGGGCACCGCCAGCCGCCGGTTCAGGATACTGGCCCGGATTTTCAGCCATACATCGCTGCGGCAGGCGCCCCCGGTGGCGAAAATCGTGTCCCCCACCGGGCACCCCAGTTTCATCATCCGTTCAAAGGCCAGGCGCTCCGCAAAGCCCACCCCTTCCAACAGGGCGGGATACAGCTTGCCCCCCAAGATGTCCCCGCGGTAGAAGGGTTCCGCCCCGGGATCCACAAAGGGGAAGCGCTCGCCCCGGCCGGTGAGGGGATAGCAGCGGGCCCCGGTGGGCACCAGGGCCATCGCCTCCTGGTCCAACTGGGCGAAGGGGCGGCCTTGCGCGCAGGCGTTCAGGCAGCGTCCGCCGATGTTGGCGGCGCCCCCCAGCAGCCATTCCCCCGAGGGGAGCCGGTGGCTGTAGCTGGAGCCGTTGGGGTCGATGACGAGTTCCTTCGTGACCCCCTTCAGCACGAAGGTGGTGCCGATGATGGAGGCCCAGCTTCCCGCTTGCACCGCTCCCGCCGCCAGAGCAGAGGCATAGCCGTCTGTGGAGCCCCCCGTGACCCAGGTGCGGCTGGCCAGGCCAAATCGCCCGGCGGCTTCCGGGGAAACCCTGGCGATGGGGGCGCCGGGCTGCAGGATCCGCGGCAGTTTGTCCGGGTCAAGGCCCAGCTCCCGTATCTCCCCGGGCCAGCGCCCGTCGATCAGGTCGTAGCCCGTCTTCAGGGCGTTGGAGTAGTCGCTCACCCGGTACTCCCCGCACAGAAGCCCCGCCACGTAGTCCGCCTGGTGGGCAAAGGTACATGTCTTTTCGTACAGGGCGGGGGCGTTGTCCCGGATCCACAGGATGCGGGGCAGGGAAAAGGAGGCGCCGAAGGATAGCCCCAGTTTCTTTTCGTGGGCGCCCATGGCGCCGTGGACCTGAGCGGCTTCGAGAGAGGCCCTGGGATCGTTGTACATCAGGGCATGCATGAGGGGCGCGTTGTTTTCATCCAATGGCAGGATGGTTCCGCTGGTCCCGTCGATGGACAGGGCCCGGATCTCCTCCGCCGGGATGCCCAGCCCTTTCAAGGCCGCGGTACAGGCCGTGACGGCTTCCTCCATGGCCCTTTCCCAGTCTTTTGGATCCTGTTCGTACAAACCCGGGTCCTTTGCCGTGTTCAACCTTTCAAAGACCACCGACTTGGCGGCTGCCACGTTCCCTTTTTCGTCCACGACCACGCAGCGCACTCCCTGGGTGCCCACGTCCAGCCCCATAAACAGCATCAGGTATCTCCCCCTTCTTCATGCCATTCCTGTCGAAGCAGTCCCATGACCAGCACGTCTTCGTAATGCCCGGCCCGGAAGCTGTCCTCCCGCAGCCGGCCCTCCACCCGAAAGCCCAGCTTTTTGTACAGGCGGATGGCCCGGGCATTCTCCGCCAGGACCTTCAGCCACAGCCGCCGCAGGTTCAGGTGAAAAAAGGCGAAGCGAATCACGAGCTGCCCCGCTTCATAGCCAAAGCCCTGCCCCGCGCATTCCTCCCGGAGCACCATGGAAAGTTCTGCCTTCCGGGCGATGCCGTCCACCATCATCAAACTGCACTGGCCCAGATAGTTCAGGCTGTCCCCGTCCGCGATGACGAAATTGGCCCCGGAGCCCCCCTCCAGCAGATTGTCCAGGTACTCCTGGGTCTGCTCCCGGGTCCGGGGCCGGATGAAAACCTCTCCCAACATGGCAGCCGTGCGGGGATCGCACGCCCAGCTATGGATGTCCTCCAGGTCCTCCTGCCAAAACTCCCGCAGGACGATGCGGTCTCCCTGTATCCTGGCCATGGAGCCTCCTAAAACTGGTTGCGCGGGTCGCTGTTCCGGCGCTTCTTGCCGCTGTCGTCCAGGTATTCGATCTCCATCCGGTGGAAGTCCACCGCCTCCACAAAGTGATCCGGCAGGAAGACGGTGTGGCGGAAGGATTCGAATTCCCGCTGGTGCTTGCCCAGCCACAGGGGCACCGGGGCCTCCAGGGCCGCTGCGGCCTGCCGCAAGGCCTGTTCCTGCTCGCCCCAGGCACAAGGTACCGCAATGTCTTCCCGGATCTTGTGATCTTTCATGATGCGTACCCACAGCCTTGACATGTGCCCGTCCTCCCTCTTTGGCTCACTTCCCAGATGCATTTAAACTTCTTTATAAGGAATGGCCCCCTCCCTGGGAGGCGCCGTGGAACCCCGCAGCACCAGGTGAGGCCGGATCACGATCTGGCGCTTCACCTGCACGTTCTCATAGGGAGATTTGATCATGGTCAAAAGTTCCCGGGTGGCGATTTCTCCCAACATCTCCGGACCCAAGTGCACCGTTGTCAGGGGCGGATAGAGGCACTCCGCGAAGCGGATGTCGTCGTAGCCCACCACCGAGAGATCCCGGGGGATGCGGATGCCGAGGGGATACAGGGCCGCGTACAGGTCCATGGCGTCGTTGTCGCAGTAACAGAACACGGCGGTGCTTTTGTCCAGGGTGGAGAGCAGCACCTTGACGGCCTCCCGCATATCGTCGCCGCCCTCCGGAGGGGTGCAACAGGCGATATGAGAAGCGGGATCCAGCCCCACTTCCGTCAGGTATTTCTCAAAACCCCGTCGCCGGTCCCGCATGGGGGAAGTGTTCAGGTTGCCAAAGAGCAGGGAGAAGTGGCGATGCCCCAGCCCATACAGGTGTTCCGCGGCCAGATAGCCTCCCAGCTCGTCGTCGCAGGCGACGTAGCTGCTCTCCACCCCGGGCAGATAGGCTGCGGTGACGATGTAGGGCACCGTGCTCTGCTCCAGGGCTTTCAGCAGCCGGAGGTATCCATCCCGGGAGCGGTCCACCGGCACGAACAGCAGCCCGTCCACCCCGATCTCGATGAATTTCCGGATGCGGTCGTCTTCGGCTTTCTCCTTATGGGCGGCGTCGGACAGGAGGACGCTGTATCCGTGCTCGATGCATACCCGCTCCACGCCCCGCAGCAAAAAGCTCATGAAAGGGTTGGCCACGTCATTGACCACCAACCCGATTTGCAGGGAGCGCTTGGTCTTCAAACGGACAGCGGACAGGTTTTTCCGGTAACCCAGTTCCCGGGCAATGTGCCGCACCCGTTTCTTGGTCTCCTCGCCGATGTCGGGCATGTCCCGAAGCGCCCGGGAGGCGGCGTTCACCGAAATCCCTGCTGACCGGGCAACGTCCTTGAGGGTGATCGCCTTCGGCCTGTCGACGTTCACCGGACCACATCCTTTCGAAAATCCATCCTATTATAGCACAGGCGCGGGCCAAAGGCAAGCTGGGAGGTAACGATAAAGTGACGACCTGGGGGAAAGATATAATTTTGCAGCCAAGCTGCTGAAAATCATCACAAACAAAGAAATTTGCCCAGAGCATTGACAAGGGACGGGGGCAAATGCTATACTTTTATTGGCAGGGGATTTTGTCCCATAACATTATCGATAAAGGAAACCAATCCGGCATGACCGGATGGAAATATGGAATGGAGGGAAACATGATGAAGAAAACCCTGATCCTGTTGCTGTGCCTTCTGATGGTTCTACCAGCCCTTTCGGCATTCGCTGAAGGCCCCACCGTGCTGACCGCCTGGACTTTCCAGGAGCTGCATGAGGAGCTCTTCGAGACCGCCGAAGACATGTGGAACGAAAAGAACCCCGACCGTCAGATCGACGTCCAGGTCACCACCTATCCCTACGAAGACATGCACACCAAGCTGTTGTTGGCGTTGCAATCCGGCGACGGCGCACCCGACATCAGCGACGTGGAAATCGGCTACTACGGCTCTTTCATGAAGGGCGAGATCCAGCTGGAGCCGATCGACCATGTGGTGGAGCCCCAGCTCGATAACATCATGAAGTCCCGCGTGGAGATCTATGCCGGCCCCGACGGCCACTACTACGGCATTTGCTACCATGGCGGCGCTTCCATGGCCTTCTACAACCTGGAGCTGATGGATGCGGCGGGCATCGATCCCAGCACCATCAAGACCTTTGACGACCTGTACGAGGCCGCCAAAGTTCTGAAGGAAAAGACCGACAAGCCCATGCTGGCTCTGGAGTCCGGCGATGTCTGGGTGTACCGCGCCATGCTGGGCCCCACGGGCGGCGACTTTATCGACGAAGAGGGCAACATCACCTTTGATACCCCGGAGAACCTGCAGGTCTTCACCTATATGCAGAAGATGCTGGATGAGGGCCTGGCCATGGTGCTGCCCGAGGACGGCGCCGACGCCGATTCCGCCAAGGCCGTGCTGAACAACAGCGAAGTGGGCGTGCTGCTGTATCCCTGCTGGTACATGGGGCGCTTTACCAATTACTGCCCGGACCTCCGGGGCAAGATCCAGTGCGAGCCCCTGCCCGTGTGGGAAGAGGGCCAGTGGCGCTCCATCGGCCTGGGCGGCACTGCCACCGTCATCACCAACCAGGGACAGAACAAGGAACTGGCCATTGACTTCATCGGCTTCATGAAGCTGGAAGAGGAAATGGGCTGGGTCATCTGGGAGAAGATGGGCTGGGATCCCATCCGTACCGCCCTGTGGACCGAGGAGCGCTTCCTGCAGCCCAACGACCAGGTGGACTTCTTTGCCAGCAGATACGGAACGCCCGCCGAGATCCTGGTTGAGATCAAGGACGAGGTCGCCGGCATCAACGTGAGCCCCAATCTGCCCATCGCCACAGACATCCTGAAGACCTCTCTCCTGGCCCGCATCCTCGAGTTCGGCGAGGATCCCGCCACCGTCCTGGCTGAGGAGGAAGCAGCTGCCTTCTAAAATAACCAGGCGCAACAGATACGCGATGCGCAAACCCGCGGAAGCTTTTCCCCGGGTTTGCGCTCTATCGGGAAGCCGGCGCTTTCCGGTACGATCGTCCGCAAGGAGGAAACCCTATGAGCCAAAAGAAGAAAGCCTCCAGCTTTTCCCTGAGGAGCTTGCCCTACGACGCCCGGGTCGCCCCCTATGTGTTCATCCTTCCCTTTATTTTGATCTTTGGCATATTCTTCGCCTATCCCATCGTCAACGCCTTTGTGATGAGCTTTCAGGAGTTGCTCCCCGGCCAGATCACCTTTATTGGTTGGGACAACTACAAGCAGCTGGCCAGCGATACCGTGTTTCGCAAGGCCTGCACCAACAGCATCACCTACACCTTCTGGACTTTGCTGCTGCTGGTTCCCTGCCCGCTTATCTTTGCTACCCTGCTCAACCAGAAGGCGCTGCCCTTCCGCAACCTGTACCGCAGCATTTTGTTCATTCCGGCGCTGACCTCCGTGGTGGTGGCCGGCATCACCTTCAAGCTGATGCTCTCCGAGGTGGACACCTCCCTGTTCAACAGCCTGATGCACCTGTTCGGCCAGCCCTCCATCAAGTGGATGAAGCGGGCGGACACGGGCATGATGGCCATGGTCATGGTGGCTTGCTGGCGATGGACCGGCGTCAACATCATGTACTACATGGCCGGCCTCCAGAACATTTCCGAAGAGATTTATGAATCCGTGGACATCGACGGCGGCAATGCCTGGCAGAAGTTCCGCTACATCACGGTGCCCCTGCTCAAGCCCACCACCATCTACGTCCTGACCATTTCCATATATGGCAGCATGGCCATGTTCATCGAGAGCTACATGCTGTATGAAGGCAATAAATCCATCGCCAACAACGGTTTGACCATCGTGGGATACCTGTACCGGAAGGGCCTGCAACAGAACAACCTGGGGTACGGCGCTGCCGTGGGCGTGTTCCTGCTCCTGGTGGTGTTCATCGTGAACATGGCGCAGCTGAATCTGTTTGGCATGTTCAGAAAGGAGGAGGGATCAAAATGACGAAGAATCACGCTGTTGTAATGATTGCCGGCAGCAGCCGCAATCGGCGCCGCGCCTCCATCACTGTTTCCTCCCTGTTCTTCATTGGCCTGAGCATCATCGTGCTGATCCCCTTCATTTGCATCCTGGTGGGTTCTTTCCAGCCCGGCGCCGACATCGTTACCTATGGCCTGCGGCTGACCATCAACCCGGACCGCTTCACCCTGGACTGCTACCGGAACCTCTTCCTGGGGGAAAATCACTACTTTACCTGGTTCAAGAACAGCGTACTGGTGACGGCCATCCAGACGGTGTGCACCCTGGCCATCACCTCTTTCGTGGCCTACGGCTTTTCCATGTACCGTTTCAAGGGAAAGAACATCCTCTTCGCCCTGGTCATGTTCACCATGATGATCCCTTTCGAGATCATCCTGTTGCCCCTGTATCAGCAGATGATCCAGATGAGGCTGATCAACACCTATGCCGGCATCATCCTGCCCTTCGTCGCCAATTCCCTGGCCATCTTCTTCTTCCGGCAATACCTGAGCGGCATCTCCCATGACTTCGTGGATGCGGGCCGGGTGGACGGATGTACCGAGTACGGCATATGGCTACGGATCATGGTGCCCCTGATGGCCCCGTCCTATGCTGCCATGGGCATTTTCGTGGGCATGAACAGTTGGAACAATGTGCTGTGGCCCATGATCATCATCAACTCCCAATCCAAGATCACCCTGCCCGTGGGCCTGTCCAGCCTGATCACCCCCTACGGCAACAACTACGATCTGCTGATTGCCGGTGCGGTGTTCTCCGTGCTGCCCATTTTCGTGTTATACCTGTTCTTTCAGAAATACTTCATCAGCGGCCTGACCGCCGGCGGCATCAAGGGGTAAGGCGGCGAAAGGAGGAATGTGCATGGTGATCAAGCTGAACCGGGGCTGGCAGGTCCTTCAGGATCATTTCGATGTGGGGGAACAGTACCGGATCTATGAGGACTGCTATGACCCCACCGTAGCCAACGCATCCTATCCCGGCGGGGCAGCTTTCCAGATGGACGAGTGGCGAGACATCCCGGCCCTGGACCATCTGCAGGTGATGCTGTCCCAGGATCCCCAGCTCGACCCCGCCATGCGGCTGTACAACGCTGCACCCTGGTGGTACAGGGTGTCCTTCCATCTGGAGATGCTGAAGCCCGGCCAACGGGCGCGGCTACGCTTTGACGGTGTGGACTATTACTGCAAGGTGTACCTGAACGGCGCTTTTCTGGGCAGCCACGAAGGGTACCAGACAGAGTTTGTCCTGGACGCTCCGGTGCGGGCCGGGGAGAACGTGCTGTACCTCAAGGTGTGGTCGCCCCTGGAATTCGAGCGGGTGGGCGCACCGGAGGAATCCCGCTGCCTGATGACCGTGCGCAACATGCTGAAGGGTACCTACGAACACGGCGACAGCCTGCTGCACCGGGATCGGAACCCGGTGGGCATCTGGCGGGACGTATCCCTGGAGATCTTTCAGAACCTGTGCTTTACGGGGCCCCTGCGCATCGACGCCCTGCCCGACGGTCGCGTGCGCGTAGCCTTGCCGATCCGGGCGGAAGCGCCCTGTGAGGCTGCCGTTTCCCTTCGTATCCGGGAGCTGTGGTCCGGGGCAGAAGTTGCCCGCCTCCAAAAGGAGCTTTCCCTGTCCGGGACCCGGGAGTTTGCCCTGGACTGCCTGGTGGAGCAACCCGCCCTGTGGAACACTTGGGACCGGGGCGGCGCCAGGCTGTACGAAGCCTTCATCCGGGTGGGCGACCTGAAACAGTGTGTCCGGTTCGGATTCCGCAAGGTGGAATTGTTGCGCACGGAAAAAGAGACGACCTATTACTTGAACGGCACACGGCTGTACATCCGGGGCGCTTCCTACTATCCCGACCCCTACCTGTCCCTGATGTACAAGGGCCGGATCCGCCGGGACCTGGAGCTCTTAAAGCAGGGCGGCTGCAACATGGTGCGGGTACACGTGCATCGGGAACTGCCCGAATTCTATGATCTGTGCGATGAAATGGGCATTGCCGTGATGCAGGATACAGATTTCAACTGGGTGCATCCCCTGGACGAGGCCTGGACCGACAAGGCACTTATGCTGGTGGAGGAGGAGATCCGGGCCCTGTACAACCATCCCAGCATCCTGACCTGGGTGCTCATGAACGAGCCCGTGCAGCACGGAGAGCTCGATATGGGCAGGTATGCCGGGAACAATGCCTTCATGTATGAACAGCCCGGTCCCCAGCTGATGGCATTGACCCGCAGGCTGGACCCGAACCGTCCCCTCATCCTGGGCTCCTACTGTGAAAAGGATCCGGACAGCGGAGATTCCCACAACTACCTGGGTTCCATCGACGGCCCGGCTCCCTACACCCTGCGTAGCGATATGGCCCCGGAGAAATTCAACACCGAATTCGGCTTCGACGCGCCCCCGGACATGAGGGCCCTGTGGCAGTCCCCGGCGGGCCGCAAGGTGATCGCCCGGTGGAACAAGACGGGCGGAGAGCTGGATCCGGCGCGTTATTACCAATACCGCTTCCTCAAGTACTGTATCGAGGGATACCGTCTGAAAAAGTATGCCCCCACCTCGGGGCACATCCAGTTTATGCTGGTGGATTGTTCTCCCATGAGCTATTACGGTGTCCTGGATTACTACGGTTGTCCCAAAAAGGGCTATGACGCCTTCCTGGAGAGCAATCAGCCCTTGGGTCTTTTCATCGACGAAGCGGGGGAGATCCACCTGATCAACGACTACAGCCATGGATTCTCCTGCGTGACCCTTTGCTGGACGGTGGTGGATGACGAGGGCATGACCCTGACCCGGGGAGAGAAAACCCTGGATCTGGCGCCCGACAGCGTCCTTCATGCCGGTTCCATCGGTCTTTCTCCTGCAGCGGGGATCCGCTGCAGCGCCAGGCTGAGCCTCGCACAGGGCGGGGAGATCATCGCATCCAACCGCTACGACGACCTGTTTCACCACCCCGGCCATCCAGAAGGCCATCCTCAGCGCTTCAGCAACACCTATGGTATCCGACTATTCTAAAGAAAAGGGGGCAGAAACCATGCAGCTCACCGTTGATCCCGGAAGGGTGCTGTTTTGCCGGGACAAAATGATCTACGGACATTTTCTTGAGCATTTCCATCGCCAGATTTACGGCGGGATATACGACCCGTCTTCCCCCTTTGCCGACGAAGAGGGCTTTCGCAGCGATGTGCTGGAGGCCTTGAAGGCCATCCGGGTGCCCATCATCCGTTGGCCCGGCGGCTGCTTTGTTTCCGCCTATCACTGGCAGGACGGGGTGGGGAAAGACCGGCCCTTTACCTTCAACAAGGCCTGGCGGGTGGAGGAGGACAACAGTTTTGGTACCGACGAGTTCATCCGCCTGTGCAGGAAGCTGGACTGCGAGCCCTACATCTGCACCAATGCAGGTACGGGCACGCCCGAGGAAATGAGCGACTGGGTGGAGTACTGCAACCTGCCTTTTGAGGGGCGCTACGCCAAACAGCGCATCGAAAACGGCTTCCCCGA
The DNA here is from genome assembly GCA_012520375.1 of Clostridiales bacterium. GTDB lineage: Bacteria > Bacillota > Clostridia > Christensenellales > Aristaeellaceae > Excrementavichristensenella. The sequence goes on along the minus strand of JAAYOH010000030.1, from coordinate 2,776 downwards.
GCCCCACGGGGTGAAATACTGGTCCATCGGCAACGAAAACTACGGGCCCTGGGAGATCGGGGCCTGGAAAAGCGACCAGTGGAGCCTCATGGTAGAGGAAGCCGCCAAGATGATGGTGCGGGTGGACCCATCTATCCAGCTCAGCGCCGCGGCCCTTCCCGATGTGGATTGGAACCTGCGGCTGTTGCAGCGGGCGGGGGAACGCCTGCGATGGATCTCCATCCATGGCTACTGGGACAGCATCCACCAGACCAATGCCCTGGGAAGCTATGACCGCTGTATGGCCTATACCGCCCAGCTGGAGGATTCCATCCGCAAGGTCAGGGGTCTTCTGATGGCCCTCGGACTGGAAAAAAAGATCCGCATCGCCTTCGACGAGTGGAACCTTCGGGGATGGTATCATCCCAACGCCCACACCTTGCATCAGCCCATGGACAAAGGGGAATACATCACTCCCCGGGACGACAACGACATCAACGCCAGCTATACCATGGCGGACGCGGTGTTCTCCGCCTGTTTCCTGAACACCCTGCTCAGGAATGCCGATATCGTAGGCATGGCAAACTTTGCCCCGGCGGTGAATACAAGGGGCGCCATCTTCACCCATGAAAAGGGGATCGTGCTGAGGACCACCTATCACGTGTTCCATATGTACGTGAACCTGATGGGGGACGAGGTCATCGATGCCCACATCACGGATGTCCCCGTCCTGCACACGGTGGACGGCCTTCAGGGGCGCCAGGATGTTCCCATGGTGGATGCGGTGGCCACCCGCTGCTCCGGGAGCGGAGACGTGGCGCTGGCCCTCGTGAACAAGAGCCCCGACGCATTTTGCCCCGTCAGTTTGAGGATGCAGGGCACAGGCAGGACAGAGATGACCACCCTCATGGGGGGCTCTACCGACGACTACAACGACATCGGCCGTGACCATGTAAGGCCCTTTGCCAACGACGAAGCGGTACAGCCCATCTTCGGCGGCTGGAAGCTGAACCTGCCTCCCCACTCGGTCAATGTCCTGCGCATACGGCCTGAGTAGCATGAAATGACAACCAAAAATGAAAGGAAGAGACGACATGAAAAAGGCACGCATGATCCTGAACAAAGAGTTCACCATCGCCCCCATAGACCCCCGGATCTACAGCTCTTTCATCGAGCACCTGGGACGCGCCGTGTACGGCGGTATCTACGAGCCCGACCATCCCAAGGCCGACGCCCAGGGTTTCCGGGAGGACGTGGCCCAATTGGTGAAGGACCTGAACGTGCCCCTGGTACGCTATCCCGGCGGCAACTTCGTGTCCGGTTTCAACTGGGAGGACAGCGTGGGTCCCGTGGAAAAGCGGCCCCATCGGCTGGACCTGGCCTGGTTTACCACCGAGACCAACGAAGTGGGCCTCCACGAGTTCGATCACTGGTTGAAGAAGGCGGGCAGTGAAATGATGTACGCCATCAACCTGGGCACCCGGGGGGTGGATGCGGCCCGGAACGTGGTGGAGTACGCAAATCATCCCGGCGGCAGTTACTGGTCCGACCTGCGCATCAAAAACGGCGCGAAAGACCCGTTGAACATCAAGTTGTGGTGTCTGGGCAACGAGATGGACGGCCCCTGGCAGATGGGGCACAAACCCGCGACGGAGTACGGGCGCCTGGCCGCCGAGGCTGCCAAAGTCATGAAATGGGTAGATCCCTCCATTGAACTGGTGGCCTGCGGTTCCTCCCACAGCGAGATGCCCACCTTCGGCACCTGGGAAATGGAGATGCTGGAGGAGTGCTACGAACACGTGGATTACGTGTCCCTGCACCGCTACTACGGCAACCCAACCAACGACACCCCCGGATTCCTGGCCCGCAGCATGGACATGGACGAGTTTATCCACACCGTGATCTCCATTTGCGACGCCATCAAGGGCAAAAAGCGCTCCAAGAAGACCCTCAACCTGTCCTTTGACGAGTGGAACGTGTGGTACCACTCCCGGCAGCAGGACGAGGAGATCTGGAAACAGGACCGCTGGGGCAAGGCTCTGCCCATCCTGGAGGACATATACAACTTCGAGGATGCCCTGCTGTGCGGTAGCATCCTGCTCAGCTTCCTGCGCCGGGCCGACCGGGTGAAGATCGCCTGCATGGCCCAGCTGGTGAACGTCATCGCCCCCATCATGACCCGGAACGGCGGCGGCGCCTGGGCCCAGACCATCTATTGGCCCTTATACCATTGCTCGAAATACGGCCGGGGCACTTCTCTCCGCGCCGTGGTGGATACCCCCACCTACGACTGCTCGGACTACAAGGACGTGCCCGTGGTGGACGCCCATGCCACCATGGACGAGGCCGGGGAACTCACCATTTTCGCAGTGAACCGGGACATGAAAGAAGACGCCGAGCTCACCGTGAACCTGGGCGGCTTCGAGGGCCTGTCCAAGGTGCAGCACATCCTGCTCCATCACGACGACGTGAAGGCGATCAACACCGAAGAAAACCCCGACAACGTATCCCCGGTGGAAGTACCTGCAGGTACCCTGGTGGATGGCAAGCTTAAGGTCAAATTGCCTGCCATCAGCTGGAATGTCATCCGGATGACAAGGTAAATTTTGCCACATGGCCGCGGCGGAAGGGGATCTGCCGCGGCTTTTGATTAGAAGAATGTAATATCTAATACTAATCTCAATCTAAAATATATCAACAATCCATTGTCGAGCAGTGATTGAACGAACAGTATCATTGGTCAATCTGCAAATCGTCTCACATAAGCGATCCACGACATGCTCAAGCGTTTTAAATA
>JAAYOH010000029.1 GCA_012520375.1 Clostridiales bacterium | reverse complement strand
TGAGGGCGTTCTGCCCGATCCATACGTCGTTTCCGATGCGGGTACGGGCGTAGGGTTCGTGGGGCAGGTCCGCAAACCTGATCCCCAAGAGGTTTCGTCCCTTGGTGAACACGGGGGAGGTGCCCGCATACTGCATGGCATGGCTGCCGCCCCCCACCCGCACGCCCCCGGCGATGGAGCAAAAGGCGCCCACATCCGCCCAGATCAGGCGCACGTCGCTGCCGGCATAGCTGTAGCGCCCGATGGTGGATCGCTCCAACCGGCATCCTCCCATGACCCGGGCGGTCTTGTGGACGGTGGATTGATGGATATCGCTGGGCCGCAACCGTTCCCATAGCGCCAGCAGTCCATGGCGAATGTTCATGTCGTATCCCCCTTCAGTTGATCGAAAAAGGCAAGGTGCCGGGCTACGCCGTTCTTCATGCCCAGTTCCCGGGCATACAGTTCCCGGGCCTCGGGGCAGAAATCCCGCTTCTTTGCTTCCAGGTCTGTGACCGCCTCCGCAAAGGCTCTGGCGTCCCCCGCAGGCACGCTCCTGGTACCCGGGATGCCGCGGATCATGGATGCATAGTGGGAGCCGGGATCCACAGCGGCCAGGATGGGGCGGGCCACCGCACAGCATATGGCCGTCTTGCTGGGAAACGCGGTCCGGGTCACGCCGGGGGCCAGGGTGATCAGGTTGACATGGGCCATGGAATACACTTCCACCGCCCGGTCCGCGTTTTGCATGGGATAGAAACGCACATTCGGTAGTCCCATATCCTCTGCCTTCTGCCGCAGTTTTTCCGTCCGCGCCCCTCCGCCCACGATCACGAAGCAGATATCCTCCCGTTCCCGAAGGTGTCCGGCGGCCTCCAGCACGATCTCCACATTTTGCATTTGGCCGATGTTCCCTGCGTATACCACCCGAAAAAAGCCCGTCAGCTCCGGATGCTCCCGAAGGAATCGGTTCTCCGCCTCCGGCACGGCCCGCAGGTCGTCGTCATAGGTCCAGGGCGGGATGACCTCGATCGCCCGGCCCCCCTCCCCTGCCAGCACTTCCTGCATGTCGCGGGACAGGGTGATGATCCCGTCCGCCCGGCGGTATGCCCGGGCCTGGGCGCCGGCAAACAGCCTGTAGGGAAGGCCGTCCTTTTTCATCACCCCGATGGCTGCCGCGTTCAGGGGAAAGATATCCTGTACGTTCACCAAAACTTTAGCCCCCGGGCAGCGCCGCCGGGCCGCCCGCACCAGGGGCGCAAGGGTCTGGCAGGAGTGGATATACACCAGATCGTACCTGCCGGCCATGGCCTTGGCCGCCCGGCGCACATAGGCCAAGGATTGGGCATAGCGCCCGACAAAGTTGTTTTTCCCCACTACGGGCATGTCAATGCCCACCGTGGTGACGAGGCCCGTATCGAGGACGTCCGGCGGGATGCCCGGCCCGTCTCCCCCGCTCAATTTCTGGATGACGTGCACCCGGTCTCCACGGGCTGCCAGCCCCCTCATCACCGCGCTCAAAAGGTGCAGGGAAGGGCCGGGCCGGTCAAAGCCCAGGCTGAGCACCATCAGGACATTCATGGCATGACGCCCCTTTCGCTTTCAAGGACAGCTTCTTCATTCGAAAAGAGCTGGTAATCCCCCGGCGCACCGGGGAGGTCCATATCGTAGGTAAGGGAGCCGAACACCTTGCCAAAAAGGTCGATCCGTCCTGCCAGGACCCCCAGGATCCCGCCAAAACCAGGCACAAGGCGCAGGTTTTTTCCATGGGCGCCGGCGATCTGGACCATCAGCTTGGGCACATTGTGGTAAGCCGCGTCCTGGGGAAAAAAGAGGCCGCCTTGTCCCGTGTCGATCAAGAGCCGCATCGCCTCGCACAAATTGCCGATGTACACCATGGAGCGCTGCTGGTCGAGTGCCGGGAACAGGGGCAGGCGCCGGGCCAGAGCGCTGAGCCGTGGGTAATTGCCCCGACAGCCGGGCCCGTACACCATGGGCGGCCGAAGGACGGCTACCCGGAAGTCCTCATCCTCCAGGGCGCCCAGCAGCGCCTCGGCGGCGGCTTTGCTCTTGCCGTAATGGCTCACGGGCTGAAGGGGCGTATCTTCCGTGATATGCCCGGTGGTCCTGCCGTACACGCTCATGGAACTCATGTAGATGAACTGCACTGCGCCTTTGGCCTTTGCCAGCTTGGCGCACTCGTAGGCCATGTCCCGGTTCACCTTGTAATACAATGCGGCGTTCTCTTTTGTTTCCCGGGCGTGGGCGATCCCGGCCACCTGCACCAGGGCGTCGCAGAACCCGATTTCGTCCTGCCAGCCCGCACGCTGCAGATCTACCACTGTGAGCCGGTATCCCCCCGTCTTCTCAAGGTGCGCGGCCAGTTTGTCCCCAATATAGCTGCCCGCCCCCGCGATGATGATCTTTTTCATGTCTCGTTCCTCGCTGACTCCTCCGGCGCTTCCCCGGGATTATACCACATCCGCCGCATGACATTCAAATACCCGGGATATAAAATAGCCACCGCGCCCGCCCAGCAAAACACCTCGGCCCAGAACAGGGCGCGGTAGTCCAGCCAGCGGGTCAGCCACAGCACGGTGCCGACCCGCATGATGAACTCCGCCACCCCGGACAGCATGGGGATGAACGTGTGCCCCATGCCCTGCAGGCTGGATCTGTAATTGAACAACAAATAGAGGATGGGCAGAAAGGAGGCCATGATGGTCAGGTATTCGCAGGCGATGCGTACGGCCTCCTCCGCCCCCGGCGCTTTCAGGTCTATGAACAGGCTCACGATGTTTCGCCCAAAGAGGATCATGCACAGGGCGATTGCGAGGGAGGTGAGCACCCCAAGGATCGCCCCCGTCCGTACGCCGTGCCGGATCCGGTGGATCTTGCGGGCGCCCAGGTTTTGTCCCACATAGGTGCTCATGGCATAGCCGTAGGAGAGGGATGCCACCTCCAACAGCCCGTACAGTTTGTTGGTGGCGGTGTACCCTGCGATGAAGGACACCCCCATGGGGTTGGCGAAGCGCTGCAGGATCATGCCCCCGACGGCAATGACGGTGTTTTGCAGGGAAATGGGAAGGCCGATCCCCATCATCCTCCGGCAGCGGGCCGCCTCGGGCTTCATATCCTCCTTCGAGAGCCGGAGGAAACTGATTCTTTTCAGCCGCGCCAGGCAGAAAAAAGAGGAGCATCCCTGGGCGATCAGGGTGGCGGCTGCGGCGCTGGCGACACCCCAACCCAATCCGATCACAAACAGGATGTCCAGCCCGATGTTGATACAGGCTGCCATCAGGATAGCGAACAAGGGCGTCCGCCCGTCCCCCAGGGCCCTGAGCAGGCTTGCCATCAGGTTGTAAGCCATCACCATGGGGATTCCGGAAAAGAGCACCGTGAGGTAGGAGATCGTCATAGGCCGGATATCCATGGGTGTAGACAACAATTCCAGCACGGGGCGGATCGAGAGGAGCGCAACCCCTGTAACGAAGGCGGCGCTGGCCGCTGCCAGCAGAATGGAACTGCCCAGGTACCGGCGCAGTTCCCCATGATCCTCCGCTCCAAAGGCCTGGGCCATGGGGATGGCAAAACCCTGGGCAAAGCCCTGGACAATGCCGAGAAAAAGCCAGTGGAACCAGTCAGAGGCGCCCAGGGCCGCTAAGGCTTCCACGCCGATGCCCTTGCCCACGATGCTGGCATCCACCACGGTATACAGTTGTTGACAGATATTGCCCAGCATCAGGGGCATCGCAATGCCAAGGATATGTTTCAGCGGGCTGCCCGCCGTCATGTTCCGAACCTTCACAAGAACCCTCACAGATATCCCCTTGTATTCGCCCAGCACATTTTACCAAAGCCTTCTTCTCTTGTCAATCCCGGGTGTTGCGCCACGGAATCCATGGAAAAGTGCTTGACTTTGCCCCCCTCATGTGATACCTTTTGTTCACATGTCTATGCTTCAAAATGCCGTCGGCAATGCGTGAAGGGACAAGGATATGAGAAACTTAGGGGTTGTTTTCAAGGCCGGGTCGGGGTATAAAGCGCTCCTGGTATCCATCCTGGCCACCAGCCTGGGCTATGGCCTGTACAAGGGGATCCTGGATAACTATTTGGCGCAGATCGTCACCATGAACGAATTCGACCGGGGGCTCACCGAGTTTTTCCGGGAGATGCCGGGCCTTCTCCTGGTGTTCATCCTGGCGGCGCTGTACACATTCTCTGCAGAGCGACTGTACAAAATCGGCTCCCTCATCATGCTGGGGGGCATGGTTATGATCTCCGCCGTCCCCCCGGAAAAGGCCCTGGTCACCATGGCCGTCAGCTTGTACTCCCTGGGCGAGCACATCCAGTTGGGCATGAAAAGCACCCTGACCCTGGGATACGCCCTGCCCGGGCGGGGCGGCGAAGCCCTGGGCGTCCAAAGCGCCGTGAACCAGATCGGCTCCCTGGCGGGACTCATCGTCATCATCGTGGCCTTCCTCTTTGTGCCCGAAGGTTCTTCCTTCCGCATTTTTTTCTGGATCGCTTCCCTCATCACCCTGGGCAGCGTGGCCACTGCCATGCGCCTCAAGGGCAGCAGCCGGACGGATCCCCACCGAAAACGCTTCTATTTTCGCAAAAAGTACACCAAGTATTACATGCTGGAGATCTTTTACGGCGCCCGCAAGCAGGTATTTTTCACCTTCGGTCCCTATGTGCTCATCTTGTTCTACGGGGCCCGCACCGCCGCCATCAGCTTTCTCTTGGCCCTGGCTGCCGTGGCAGGCTTCCTGCTGGCCCCGGTGGTGGGCCGCATCATCGACCGCATCGGCTACAAGACCGTCATGGTGGCAGACACCCTGATCCTGGTGGTGGTGTGCTTTTTTTACGGTTTCGCCCATCATCTCTTTCCCAGGAATGTTGCTTACATCGTATGCTGCATCAACTACATCCTGGACTCTGTCATCTCCCTGGCCGCAATGGCCTCCAGCGTATATGTGCAGGATATCTCCGACGACCCGGACGAGGTGCGCGCCACCCTCTCCACAGGCATTTCGGTCAACCATATGATTACCATCCTCATCGCCCTCTTCGGGGGGTGGATCTGGCAGACCCTGGGCATCGAGACCCTGTTCATGCTCTCTGCCCTGCTGGGCCTGATCAACAGCGCCTATGCAGCCACCATCAAAACGAAAAAAGCATAAGAGAAGGAGGACTTTTCCATGAAAGCACTGTTCATTGGCGGCACCGGCACCATATCCACAGAGATTTCCCAACTCTGCATTAAGCGGGGCTGGGACCTGACCCTGTTCAACCGCGGCAACTCCTCGAGTTTCGTGCCCGAAGGCGCAAAGGTGATCCGGGGCGATATCCACGACGAGGCGGCGGTTCGCGCCCTTTTGGGCCATGAATGCTACGACGTGGTGGCGGATTTTATCGCCTATACCCCTGAAGACGTCGCCCGGGACATCCGCCTGTTTTCCGGCAGAACCGCCCAGTACTTCTTCATTTCATCGGCCTCTGCCTACCAGAAGCCCCTCTCTTCCCCCTGGATCACCGAGGGTACCCCCCTGCACAACCCCTACTGGCTGTACAGCAGCAACAAAGCTGCTTGCGAAAAGCTGCTGCGGGAAGCCTACGACGACGCCGGTTTCCCCATCACCATCATCCGCCCCAGCCACACCTACTGCGAACGCGGCGTCCCCCTGGCTTTCAACGGAACCAAGGGCAGTTTCCAAAACCTGGAGCGCATTCGCCAGGGCAAGCCCGTCATCGTGCCGGGAGACGGCACCACCCTGTGGACCCTGACCCACAGCCGGGATTTCGCCGTGGCCTTTGTAGGGCTCATGGGCAACTGCTACGCCCTGGGCGAGACCTTCCACATCACTTCCGACGAGAGCCTCACCTGGAACCAGATTTACGGATGCGTGGGGCGCGCCCTGAAGAAAGAAGTTCAAATGGTGCACATCGCAAGCGAAACCCTTGGCCTCCTGTGGCCCGACAAGCGGGGTTCCCTGGTCGGGGACAAATCCAACACGGTGATCTTTGACAACAGCAAGATCAAACGCGCCGTCCCCGAATACTGCGCCACCATCCGCTTTGCAGAGGGGGTCCGGGGCTGTATCGACTATATTTATTCCCACCTGGACCGCCAGATCCCGGATCCCGTCTTCGACGCCTGGTGCGACAAAGTGATCGAAGCCTGGGGCAGGGCGGTGGAAACGCTGCCCCGATACTGAGAGCAAATTCAAAGGGACATTACCATGGAAACAGGAGGCCTTGCCCCGTGTACGAAACGCTGTGTACGCCCAGGATCCCCGACGAAGCCGCCATGGCCCGATGCAGGGCCCGGTGGGACGGGGTGGCCAAACCCCTGAACGGTTTGGGTCAGCTGGAGGACATCATTTGCCGGATGGCAGGCCTGACGGGAACGGACGAAGTGTGCCTGGACCCCAAAAGCGTGCTGGTGCTGTGCGCCGACAACGGCGTGGTGGCCCGGGGGGTGACCCAGTCGGACGCTTCGGTGACGGCGGCGGTGGCCCGCAGCATCGCCATGGGCAGGGGCAACGTGTGCCGCATGGCGGAGGTCGCCGGCGCCCGGGTAATCCCGGTGGACGTGGGCATGGAGGCCGAGGTTGATCATCCCGGGATCCTGGTCCGAAAGATCATGCGGGGCACCCGGGACATTTCCCGCGGCCCTGCCATGGAGAAAAGCCAGGCCCTTGCGCTCATCCGTGCAGGGATGGAATTGGTACGGGAACGAAAAGAATTGGGGGATCGATTGATCGCCACCGGGGAAATGGGGATCGGCAACACCACGACCTCCAGCGCCATGGCCTCGGTCCTTCTGGGCATGCCACCCCAACGGATGACCGGGCGGGGGGCTGGGCTCCCCCCGGAAAAGCTGCGGCACAAGATCCGGGTGATTGACGAGGCCATCCGGGTAAACGATCTGGATCCCAACGATCCCCTGGACGTGCTCCACAAGTTGGGGGGCTGCGACATCGCGGCCATGGCGGGCGTTTGCCTTGGGGGCGCCCGGTATGGCGTCCCGATCCTGTTGGACGGCTTCATCTCGGGGGTAGCCGCCCTGGTCGCGCTATTGGTATGCCCCGGAGCCAAACATGCCCTCTTTGCCACCCATGTCAGCCGGGAGCCTGCGGGCCGCCTGGTTTTGGACGCCCTGGGGCTCAGGCCTCTTGTGTATGCCGACATGGCCCTGGGGGAAGGCACAGGGGCTGTGACGGTGATGCCCATGCTTGACATGGCCCTGGCCGTGTACAAAAGCGGCAGTACTTTCAAGGATATCCAAATAAGCGCCTACAAAAGGTTTTCGGAGGGATCATGAAAAGCGTTTTTGCCTCCCTTTGCATCGCCCTGTCCACCTATTCCAAACTGCCGTGTCCCCAGGTGGCATACATCGGGGAGAACAAGCGCTATGCCCTGTGCTTTTTCCCCATCGTGGGCCTGATCGCGGGAACGCTCCTTTCGGCCTGGCTGCGGTTCGCCGCCCATTTTTCCCTCGGCGCTTTCCCTGTGGGGGCCGTTGGCTCCCTGATCCCCTTGCTGGTCAGCGGCGGCATCCACATGGACGGCATGATGGATACCCTTGATGCCCTGGCCTGCAACCAGGGGGTGGAGCGGCGTCTGGACATCCTGAAGGACAGCCACACCGGGGCTTTTGCCGTGATGGGCGTTTGCGCCTACTTGCTGCTGGACGCGGCCTTTTTGTCCGGTATTGAGGCGAGTTCCCTCTGGGCCCTGGTGCCGGCCTATGCCTTGTCCCGCTGTCTCAGCGCCCTCAACCTGCTCACCCTGCCCAGCGCCCGGTCGGGCGGCATGGCGGACGACCTGATCCGCTCTTCTCATCAAAAGCGCGTCCGGATCGGTTTGCTCCTTCAGGCGATACTGTACGCCCTGCTCATTCTCTTCTGTGCCCGGGCGGGCGGTACGATCCTCCTGGGAACGGGCGCTCTTTTCACCCTGTGGTTCCGGCGGATGGCGCGGAAGCAATTTGGCGGTATAACCGGAGACCTGGCAGGGTATTTCCTCCAGGGGTTTGAGCTGGTCTGCGCCGCCGCCCTGTTCTTTCACGGGGCATGCATTTCATGAGCAAAGTAGCTTCAATCCGGCACGGAAAGAACAAGGGCAATCTGGCAGGGCGTTCGTTATATGAGGATCACGGAGGCCCCGTCACAGCCATTCTCCATCCTGCCTCGGCCCCATAAGCACCCTTTCTACTGGCAAATCCCATGCATCGACGGCTTCTTATGTCGAAAGAAGCGGCCCGCGCCTTGTCGGCACGAGCCACCCTGTCCTGAATCAAGGACCTGTCATGTAAAATACTGAATGACCTTTCTGATATTGGCCTGGTGTGCCGTGTTTGTCAGGTTGGTCCCGTGGGTACGGCTATCCTTCAGGTGGATGCACAAATGCCCGGGATAGTTGTTGCTTCTGCTGATCTGGGTGCCGTGGGGCATGGAGTTCATGGCCGCTGCATAGTACCGGCCGCCGGCGATCAAAAGGATTGCCCGGCTGTCCCAGCTCCAGTTGCCGCCGTACAGTTTCTTCAGGATCGCGGTATCCGAGGCCCGTTTGGGCTCCACATCCAGGTGTTCGCTGCCCCCTACCCGGCGGATTGCGAAGCGTCGCCCTGTGGCCATGTCTACCACTGTGGCGCAGCTTCCGTCTTTCAGGTGGCGGCTGATGCCGCATTTGGACCAGCTGTCGTAGTTCACGCGCCCCCGTTTTTTGGCGGAAGGGCTCATGAGCTTTCGCACCGTTATGCTGTTGGCCTTTCCCGTGGCTCGAAGGCCGTTCATCATCTGGAATATGCGTAGGGCCTTCATGGTAGAGGCATTGTTCTTTCCGGTCACGGCAGAGGCGTCCAGGTATCCCTTTTCGTTCAATCGGTTCTGGATACTGCGCATGGACGATCTCCGTGTGCCTGAGGCACTTTTCTTGGACGCGACCTTTTGCCTGGTTTTTTTCAGGAAAACTTTTTGCACATAGCCTGTCTTCCCGCTTTTCTTCACCTGTGCCCATTTTCCCTTTACAGCTTCCACCGTGATGGTGTCGCCTTTTTTCAGCGTGGCAAACACCTTGCTGCCTTTGCCGACGGAAGTATAAATCCTGCATCCTTTGGCAACTTTGTACATAGCTGCGGTAGCCGTCAAGGGAAGCCAAAGAAGAAGCATCAGGATGATGAAAAGGGACAGAAAGGTCTTTTTTCCCTTATAAACAGGATCGCAGTCCATAATCAGCCCTCCTAAGGAAATTTCTCTTAGGCTGATTATATTACAAATCTATTTCGTTGTCAATGGTTTTTGACTTATTTATTTAATTTATTTCAAGTATGTGTCTTGGATGGGCGGTTTTCGCTTCAGGATCAAGAGGACGAGGGGCAGGCCCAGCCCATAACAAGCCGCTGCTTGTCCTAGGCCCACCCACAGTACGCTGGGAAGCCAGGGCAGTTTCAGGGTAAAGGCCAGCACCGTGCCCACCACCAGCATATTCACGAGTACCGGAGGCAATGCCGCCATCACAGGCCTCCCCTGTAGTTTCCGCGTCCATACGGCAGCAGCCAGGGTGGCCAGGGAGCCGAAGAGGATATCCAGCAGGGTCCCGCCCCCCAACAAGTTGGCCAGCAGACACCCCACAAAGAGCCCGGGCACAGCCTCCTCCATGAGGACAGGGAGAAGGGTCAAGGCTTCGGATATCCGCAGTTGAAACTGTCCGGAAAAGCCGCTGATGGGCTGAAACAGGAGGGTGATGGCGATGTACAAGGCGGCAACCAAGGCGGCACGGGTGAGCCGCGTAGTGTTTTTCATAAATACCTCCAGAAAAAAAGCGGGAGCATCGTGCCCCCGCAGTCAGACGGAACCTGGTTTTGTTTAGCGACAGGAGGGCTTCGAACTGTCGGTTATGGGTCGTGTGATCCTTTTAAAAATCGCAGTTTCGGGTGGTGCGGGGGAATGGCAGCACATCCCGGATGTTTCCGATGCCGGTGAGGTACATGATCAGGCGCTCGAAACCCATCCCGAAACCGGCGTGCTTGCAGCCTCCATACTTGCGCAGTTCCAGATACCACCAATAGTCCTCGGGGTCCATACCCATTTCCCGGATCCGCCCGGCCAGCACCTCCAGCCGTTCCTCCCGCTGGCTGCCGCCGCACAATTCCCCAATGGCAGGCACCAGCAGGTCCGCAGCCGCCACCGTCCTGCCGTCATCGTTCATGCGCATGTAAAAGGCCTTGATCTCCTTGGGGTAATCGATGACGAAGACCGGCTTGCCAAAGTGTTTCTCGGTGAGGTAGCGCTCATGCTCGGTCTGCAGGTCGCAGCCCCAGGAAACCGGGTACTCGAAGGACGCACCGCTCTTTTCCAGGATGGACACTGCCTCGGTGTAGCTCACCCGGGCAAAGTCGGCATCCCGGACGCCCTTCAGCCTGTCGATCAGGCCCTTGTCCACAAACTTGTTCAGGAAATCCATTTCCTCGGGCGCCTCGGTGAGGACAGCGTCGATCAGATATTTCACCATGTCCTCCTGCAGGTCCATATCCTCTGCAAGGGTGGCAAAGGCGATCTCGGGCTCGATCATCCAGAACTCGGCGGCGTGCCGGCTCGTGTAACTCTCCTCAGCCCGGAAGGTGGGCCCAAAGGTGTAGACGTTGCGGAAAGCAAGGGCAAAGGCCTCGGCATTCAGCTGCCCCGAAACAGTGAGGGACACGGGCTTTCCGAAAAAATCCTTGTCAAAGTCCACCGCGCCCTCCTGGGTCACGGGAACCTTGTCCAGGTCCAGGGTGGTCACTTGAAACATCTCCCCTGCTCCCTCACAGTCTGAACCCGTAAGGATGGGGGTATGGACGTAGAGGAAACCCCGTTCGTGCATGTAGCGGTGCACTGCCTGGGCGGCCAGGGAACGGATGCGGAATGCGCATTGAAAGAGGTTGGCCCTGGGGCGCAGATGCCCGATGGTGCGCAGGTATTCCAGAGAGTGACGTTTTTTTTGCAGGGGATAATCGCTGGGACTGGCTCCCAGGAGCTCGATGTCGTCGGCTTTCAGTTCAAAGGGCTGAGGCATGTCCGGGGTCAGAACCAGGGCGCCTGTGGCTTTGATGGCCGCGCCCACCCCGATCTGTCGGACCAATCCCCGATAACCAGGCAGTTTCTCTTCCTCCAAAACGATCTGCAGGTTCTTGAAAAAAGAGCCGTCATTCAGCTCGATAAAGGCAAAGCTTTTGCTCTCCCGCATTGTGCGCACCCAGCCTTTCAAGGTAAGCTGGGGGATATCCTGTTCGGGTATTTCCCGGAATAAACTGCGGACCAGGCACTCAGGCATTTTGTTGCGCTCCTTCCCTTGCTATATGCATAGTATAAGCCACGATTTACACAAAGTAAAGTAAAATCGGGTTATATTCGACGCGAGGGATGCTTGACAGGCAAATTCCTTCTCTCTATAATGGTTCTATCGTTTGTCAAGGGAGATATTCTCATGAACAAAATGCCGGACATCTTTGGTTCCAGGGTCTTCAATGACTCCGTCATGCAAAATCGCCTGCCCCATGAAACCTATAAGGCTTTTAAACGCACCTTGGCTGCCGGGCAAAGCCTTACCCGGGAGCTTGCGGATATCATCGCCTCTGCCATGAAGGACTGGGCGGTGGAACAGGGCGCTACCCATTACACCCACTGGTTCCAGCCCATGACCGGCATCACGGCGGAAAAGCACGAGGCTTTCATCCATCCCCAGGGAGATGGGGTGGTCATGGAATTTTCGGGCAAAGAGCTGATCAGCGGCGAGCCCGATGCCTCCAGTTTCCCCTCCGGCGGGCTAAGGGCCACCTTCGAAGCAAGGGGTTACACCGCCTGGGACCCCACTTCCTATGCCTTTATCAAGGACAAGACCCTGTGTATCCCAACGGCATTTTGCGCCTACACCGGGGAGGCCCTGGACAAAAAGACGCCCCTGCTCAAATCCATGGAAGCCCTGAACGTACAGGCCTTGCGCATCCTCCGGCTGTTCGGAAAAAGCGATGTGCACCGGGTCACCGCCACCGTGGGGAGCGAGCAGGAATACTTTCTCATCGACCAGGAGATGTTCCGCCGGCGTCCCGATCTGATCTACACCGGCCGCACCCTGTTCGGCGCCCGTCCCCCCAAAGGACAGGATTTGGACGACCACTATTCCGGGGTGCTGAAACCCCGGGTCGCCGCTTTCATGCGGGAACTGGACGAAGAACTTTGGAAACTGGGTGTGCCCGCCAAGACCGAGCACAACGAGACCGCACCCTCCCAGCATGAATTGGCCTCGGTGTACGCTTCTGCCAACGTCACCACGGACCACAATCAGCTCATCATGGAACTGATGAAAAAGATCGCAGCCCGGCACGGCATGGCTTGTCTGCTCCACGAAAAGCCCTTTGAATGGGTCAACGGCTCGGGCAAGCACAACAACTGGTCCATGGCCACCGACACCGGCATCAATCTGCTGGAAAGCGGCGCATCCCCCATCGACAATGCCCAGTTCCTGCTCTTTTTGTGCGCGGTGATCCAAGCGGTAGACCTGTACCAGGGCCTTTTGCGCATCAGCACCGCCAGCGCAGGCAACGACCATCGCCTGGGTGGATACGAGGCGCCCCCCGCCATCATGAGCATGTCCCTGGGAGAAGAACTCACCGCCATCCTTTCTGCGCTGGAATCCGAGCTGACCTATAACAGCGTACCCCGGATGGAGATGAATATTGGGGTCAACTGCATGCCGCGCTTCCCCCGGGATACCGCCGACCGCAACCGAACCTCCCCCTTTGCCTTTACCGGGAACAAGTTCGAACTGCGGATGCTGGGTTCCTCCTTCTCCGTAGCCGGCCCCAACATCGTGCTGAATACCGCGGTGGCGGACGTACTGAAAGATTTTGCGGACGAACTGGAAAAAGCCAAGAACTTCACAGGCGCTCTGAACACCCTGATCCGGGAGACCATCCGCGCCCACAAGCGGATCATCTTCAACGGCAACAACTACACGGAAGAATGGACCCGGGAAGCAGAGAGCCGGGGCCTGATCAACTGGCCCAGCTCCGCCGAAGCCCTGTCCCATATGAACGACGAGGCCTATGTGGCCCTGTTCGAGCGCCACAAGGTGTTCACCCGGGCCGAGCTGAACAGTCGCCAGGAGACATATCTGGGGCATTATGCCAAGGTGATGAACATCGAAGCCCTCACCATGCTGGATATGGTGCACCGGGACATCCTGCCCGCCATTCTGACCTACTCCGCCAAGCTGGCAGGAGATGTCCACGTCAAAAGAGAGATCGGCGTGAAAAGCAGCGTGGAAAGCGCCCTGTGCGAAAAATTGTCCGACCTGGCAGAACGGATCGACGTGGCCGCCAGCAGGCTTCGAGAGGCGTTATCCGACGCCCGGACGGCGGCGGAGTATCGTGCCCGCGTATGGCCCGCCATGCAAACGCTCCGGGATCTTGTGGACTGCGCCGAACCCCTCATACCCACAAAGCTGTGGCCCTATCCCAATTACGGCAGTCTGCTTTTCAGCGTCAGCGAGTGAGCCGGGTTACGTTTCGTGGTGTAAAAAGGGGTCATTCTCCGGGTTTGCTTCCGGCAGCTTGTCACACACCAGGATCAGGGCGTCCTCGCCGTTGTCCTCGTAATAGCGCTTTCGCTTGCCCAGCTCGGTGAAGCCCAGCTTGCGATACAGCCCCCGGGCCGCCTGATTGCTCGCCCGCACTTCCAGGGTCAGGTAACCCATGCCCGTATCCGCCGCCAGTTGCATCATGGCGCTGACAATCTTCTGACCGTATCCCATCCTGCGCTTGTCAGGGCGCACGGCGACATTGGTGATATGCCCCTCGTCGATGACGAACCAGGCCCCCGCATAGGCGACCGGCACCCCGTCCTCCTTCAGGACCAGATACCGGGCGCATGGATTTTCTGTCAGGTCCTTGAACAGCGCCTCTTTCGTCCAAGCCTCGCGGAGGCTCACCTTTTCGATTTCGTGGACCGCATCCACGTCCTCCGGGGCCATGACGGCCGTCTTCAATTCAGACATTTTTCCCGCCGTGGAGGCGCGCCTCCCGCTCCCGTTCTGCCTGGGGCCTTCGAAGATACAGGGGCGCCAGGGCCATGGCATCGCAGGTTGGTTTCCGCGCTGCCAAATAGCAAGCGACCCCACAGCGCAGCTGCCCGGTGCAGTCCGGGCTGAACAGGGCCCGCTCGCCGAGGATCCCTCGGATCTTTTCCTTGTGCACAGGCACCCCGTCCCCCACAAAGAGCAGTCTTCCCTCCGGGATCTTCTCCAGATAGCGTAGCAGGGGCAGCGCATCTTCTTCCAGGACAATCCTCGGCACTTCGCCCTCGGAAAAGCTGTAAGCTGCCGCATATACCTGTTCCCGCCTGGCGTCCAGGATGGGGCAAATGGTTCCGATAAATCCGTACTTCCCCGCCGCCAGCACCTCCAGCGCATTCAAAGCCACACAGGGCCTGTCCAAGGCCTGTGCCATGGCCTTCACCGCACACACGCCGATCCGCACCCCTGTAAAGGAGCCCGGCCCGGTCACACAGGCAAAAAGGTCCACTTCACCGGGAGATATCCCCGCGCCCCGTACCACCTGCTCAATCATGGGCTGCATGGTCTCGGAATGGGTCAATCCGCAGTTGGCCGCCGCCTCATATAATATTTTGTCCTCTTTGGATACCGCCGCGCTGACCACGGGGCCCGAACTGTCCACCGCAAGGATAATCATGTCACATCTCCCACGCCCGGAGCATTTCCCGCAGTTTTCGTGCCCGCTGCTCCGTTAGTCCGTTCCATTGAACCTCGAGGCTCCGCTCCGTCGGCCCGTTCATGTGCGCCAGTTCCAGCTGGATCCAGGGTGCTGGTATGTCCACTTCATCCATGGGCCATTCGATAAAGCACAGATCCCGTCCCAAGGGTTCGTCCAGCCCCGCTTCAAAGAATTCCTCCGCGTCCTCCAGCCGGTACAGGTCAAAGTGGCACAAGGGCATCTTCCCTTTGTAGCACTGCATCAGGGTGAAGGTAGGGCTGGGCATGGGCCCTTTCACCCCCAGTCCCCGGGCTGCCCGGCGCACGAACACGCTCTTCCCCGTGCCCAGGTCGCCCTTCAAAAGCACCGTGTCCCCGGGCTGCAGCAGGGTGCTGATTTGATCCGCCAAGGCCAGGGTATCCGATTCGGATGCAAGATAAAACCTCATCAAACTCCTTTCTTCCCATTCAGGATGGGCGATCGGCGCTTGTGCGTTTGCGCTCCTGTCGTATTTGACCGCCACTTACTTGTGGTACAGCCGATGGAACTGGTACTTGGGCTCACAGGTGATGTTCACGCCCAAGGACTTAAAGACCCGCATATCCACCTGGGAGAGGATGACCGAGGCGTGAGCCTCGCATCCCTTCAGGTCGAACATGTGCTCCATGGCCAGTTCCGCCACGGGATCGGTCACCGCACAGATGGACAGGGCCAGCAGGATTTCATCGGTGTGCAGCCTGGGGTTATGATTGCCCAGATGGTTTACCTTGAGGTCCTGGATAGGCACGATGACCTCGGAGGAAATCAGCTTGTGACTGTCGTCGATGCGGGCACAGGCTTTGAGGGCATTCAGCAATACCGACGCCGAAGGGCCCATAAGCTCGTTGGTTCGCCCGGTGATGATCTGGCCGTTTGGCAGTTGCAGCGCCACCGCAGGCAGTCCGGTTTCCCGTTCCTTGGTCAGCGCAGCCGCCACGACGGGCCTGTCCGCCTCGCTGATGCCCGCTTTGCTCATCACCAGCTTGAGCTTGTCGATCTCTCCGTTCCCCAGGGTCAGCCCTTGCTTTTTGGCGCAGCGGGCGGCATAATAACGGCGGATGATCTCCTGGTTGGCAGCCTCGCTCACCACTTTGTCGTCGTGAATGCAGCTTCCCGCCATGTTGACCCCCATATCCGTGGGGGACTTGTAGGGAGATGTGTCCCATATGCGCTGGAACATGGCGTCCAGTACGGGAAAGATCTCTACGTCCCGGTTGTAATTCACCGTCCGCTCCCCGTAGGCCTCCAGGTGGAAGGGATCCAGCATGGTCACATCGTGGAGATCCGCAGTGGCCGCCTCATAGGCTAAGTTTACCGGATGCTTCAAGGGCAGGTTCCAGATGGGGAAGGTCTCGAACTTGGCAAAGCCCGCCCTTGTGCCCCGGATATGCTCGTGATACAGCTGGCTGAGGCAGGTGGCCATCTTGCCGCTCCCGGGGCCCGGAGCAGTGACCACCACCAGGGAGTGGGTGGTTTCGATAAAATCATTTCGTCCGTACCCCTGGGGGGACAGGATGTGGTCTATGTCAGAGGGGTATCCGTCAATCGTGAAGTGGCGATAGGACCGGACTCCAAGCTCCCGCAGCCGCTCCTGGAACAGGATCGCGGATGGCTGGTCGGCAAACCGGGTCAGCACCACGCTGCCCACAAATAGTCCTTTGTCCCGAAACGCGTCGATCAAGCGCAGCACGTCCAGGTCGTAGGTGATCCCCAGATCGCCCCGTATCTTGTTTTTCTCGATGTCATCGGCGTTCACCACGATGACGATTTCCACGTCATGCTGCAGCTGGGCCAGCATGTTTACCTTGCTGTCGGGGTTGAAACCAGGGAGTACCCGGGCCGCATGGTGGTCGTCAAACAGTTTGCCGCCAAACTCCAGATACAGTTTGCCGCCGAACTTTTCAATGCGCTCACGTATATGTGCCGACTGGGTCTCGAGATACCGGGCATTGTCAAATCCTGTGCGCTGCATGTTTTTCTCCTTCCGATCCGCTGGAATTGTCTCATCTTTTGGATGGGCGGGCGTCTTCAAGGCGGTCCTGCTGTCTGGCGCCCTCCACATCTTCTTTGGTTATTTCCATCAATTGCTCCCGGTCGGGGGCCTCCAGGCCAGCCAGGCGGTTGGATTGTTCCACCAGGACGCGCTCGAACAGGTTCCGGACGCCCCGTGCGTTGCCAAATGACACCGGGTCCGTGTTTTGCTCTTCAATGTACCGCGCTACGGCTTCTTCTGCTTCCTGGCCCAGCCTGTAACATCCCTTTTCACACTGCATCCGGAAAATGGCGAGCATCTCCTCGGGGCTGTAGTCATCGAAATACAAAAAACGGTTGAAACGGGATTCCAGGCCGGGGTTTGAATGAATGAAGCGATCCATCAGATTGTCGTAACCCGCTACCACCACCACGAGATCGTCCCGATAATCTTCCATCGCCTTGAGCAGGGTGTCCACCGCCTCCTGCCCGAAATCATTTTCTCCCCGGTTTTGGGTTAAGGCATAGGCCTCGTCGATGAAGAGCACGCCGCCCTTGGCCTTCTCCACGACTTCCCTGGTCTTGATGGCGGTCTGTCCCACATAACCCGCCACCAACCCGCTGCGGTCCACTTCCACCAGCTGTCCTTCGGAGAGGATGCCCAGGGCTTTGTATATCCTGGCCATCAGCCGGGCGATCATGGTCTTGCCCGTGCCCGGGTTCCCTGAAAAAACCATATGCAGGGAGAGCTCGGGACTGGGCAGTTGGTTCTCTTCCCGCAGCTTGTACACCGTCACCAGGTTGATCAGGTTGTTGACCTCGCGCTTGATGCGGGCAAGTCCAATGTAACCATCCAGTTCGCTTTTCAGATCCTCGATACGTTCCGGCGGTTCCCGTTCTTCCGTTGACGCCACCGGGGCGTTGCAGACCCCAGGCCTTGCGGGGGATTTTGTTTCAGAAGAATTTGATGGCTCCCTTTCCTTGGGCACGCTCCAGAAATCATCGCTGATCCGCCGGATATTATGCTCGGACATCTGCCGGATCACATCCAGCTGCTGAAAAATAATCTTGTCCTTCTCGTCCATCGGCATCCCTCCTGAACTGGATTCATGGAAATCCCGCATCCTTTAGGGGATGCGGGACAGAACTGATCCCGGGGCCTTAGGGGGTAAGCACCACTTTGATGGATTCCTGGGTCTGGGCCATGCGGAAACCTTCAGCCCATTTCTCCAGGGGGTACACATGGGTGACCACGCCCGCCGTGGGCATCCGGCCGCTTTCGATGTCCGAAATGACGGTTTCGTAGCAGTAGGGGCTCAGCTGGCTGCCCACGATGGTGAGTTCCTTGCTGTCCCCGATAATGGACCAGTCTACGGTAGAGGAACCGCTCATCACAGAGAACTCCACAAAGGTGCCGCCCTTGCGGATGATGTCGAGGCCTTGCTGGACCGCGTCGGGGTGTCCGGTGACTTCGATGTACACATCGCAGCCCACGCCGTCGGTGAGTTTGTTGATCTCCCGGATCAAATCGCACTTGCTGGGGTTGAGGAGTACGTCCGCGCCGAATTCCTTGGCCTTGGCCAGGCGCATGTCGTTCAAATCAAGCACAACGAGCTTCTTTGGGTTTCGCAGCCGCAGGGCCCCCACCATGCCCAGGCCCAGGGTCCCGGCGCCCGCCACCACCACCACGTCGTCTACGGTAACGTTGGCCCGGCGGACCCCGTGCAGGGAGCAGGCAAAGGGCTCGATCAGGGCCGCCTGCTCGGTGGTGAAAGAATCCGGCACATGGTAATTCCGCGACCCCGCGGGCAGGATCACATACTCCGCCATGCCGCCGTTCAGGTAGTACTTGAAGCCGTACACATTGTGGGGACCACAGAGCCAGTACCAGCCGCGCCTGCAATAATAGCATTCGCCGCAGGGCACGATCTGTTCGGACACCACCCGGTCACCCACTTTGAAATTCCCGGCTACGTTTTTCCCCATAGCGACTACCCGGCCTACGAACTCATGGCCCGGGGTGAAGGGAACCTCACAGTAGGGTGGATTGCCCTCGCCGCCCCAGAAGCGGGCCGTTCCATGGGTGGCCTTCACGTCCCCGGCGCATATGCCGCAGACCTCCATCCTGATGAGCATTTCCCCGTCGCCGGGGACCGGCACCGGGATCTCGTCCAAGGAATAGTTGTTCGCACTGTGTGCCACCAGGGCTTTCATTGTCTTGGGTACGTCCATGATGATGCTCCTTTCCATGCGCTATGGTGCAGTCAGGCCTCACGTCTCATAGATAAAGTTGTACAGGATCTGCTTATTGTGCTCGAAATCGCAATCGTACAGGGCGGAGCCAAGGCTCGCGCGCTTCTCGCTTTTAAAGGATGTGCTGGTGCCCGGGATGCGCCAGGTCTGGTCCAGCTTTACTGCGCCGTTTTTGATGACCGAAAAACCCAGGCCGATGGCTTTTGTGATGTCGATGTTAGTATTCAACTCGCCCCACATGGAGTAGGCAAGCTGAGAAACCTGGACAAACCCCGCATCGCTTTGCACTTTGCGCAGGATGGCGTCCAGCAGGTTCCGCTGCCGTTCGGTTCGCTGGTAGTCTCCGGCGCCCACGTGGCGGATCCGGGCATAGCCCAGGGCCTGAATGCCCGTGAGTTTGGTCTTGGGGCCGTACACCTTCAGGGAAAGGGCATCCCGGTTGGCCAGGTAGTAGTCCTGATCGTACCCCGCCGCTTTGGCCATCTCGCCCAGGGAAATGTTGATTTGCTCCATTTCCTCTGCGGTGATGTCGATCTCCACGCCGCCCAGAATATCCACCACTTTCTGGAAACTGGCAAAGTTCACCAGGGCGTACTCGGTGATGTTCAGCCCGAACAATTCGTTGATGGTCTTCATCAGCAGGTTGACCCCGCCGAGGTTCACCAGGGCGTTGATCTTGACGTCTTTTTTGCTGCCGTTCTTGGTTTCTGCCTGCACCACCAGGTCCCGCATGATGGAAACCAGCTTCACCCTGCCGGTATTGGCATTGATGGAGGCGATCATAATGGTGTCCGTGCGCTTGACATTGTTGATGTTCCGGGAGTCGGAGCCCAGCAGCAGGATGTTGTACCAGGCGGGATCCAGGCCCTGGGTCACGGAAAGATCCTTGATCTTGACCTTGTCCTCCTCGGAGATCAACTCGTATTCGTCCTCTTCCGAGGCGTCATAGGCGCCGATGGCGCTTTCCGCCGCCCCGGGTTCGGCTGTCATGGGGTAGTCGGTGACGGGCGCCGGCGCGATCTCGGGAGAAGTAGGATCCGGCACCGTTGCGGGTGCAGCGGGCGCCGGAGTGGGCGCGGTGAGGATCGTGGGCGTTGTCATGGTGATGGGCTGGATGGAGGGAGCCTGGGGATCCACCTTGTTGGAGCCGCCCCGGCTGATCAGGACCCCGACAAAGACCACGACGACGACCAGCATGGTCAGGAACGCATAAAACCTGCCCGTCACCCGCAGGCGGCGGCGCCTATGATTGCTATATCCCCTGTTGCTCACGTACATTCTCCTTACAGGTATATTGATGATCCTATTATACAACCATGGGGTAGCAATTGCAACGGTGATTCGTTAAGGTTTTCACCCTTTGCCCCGGCATGATCTGCCGCCGCTTCATAATTTACCGCGCTATGCTTGACAGAAAAGGGCAAAGCATATACTATCGATAAAATTGTTTGAGAGGAGGCTCACACCATGTATGACAACATTCAAAATGTCGCTACCCGTATCGTAGACCTCCGGGAGATCCATGAGCTGAGTCAAGAAGAAGTGGCCCAAAGGAGCGGTATTCCCCTGGAGGAATACATGGCGTACGAACGGGGCGAAAAGAGTTTTTCTTTCAGTCATCTCTTCAACATCGCAGGTACCCTGGGTGTGGACATCTCGGATCTTCTCACCGGGGAAAGCCCCAAGCTCAAGGGCTATGTGCTCACCCGCAGCGGCAAAGGCCTGGCCTTCGAACGGCGCAAGGCCTACCGCTACCAGCACCTGGCCTACAACTTCAAAAACAAAAAGGCGGAGCCCTTTATCGTCACGGTGGAAGACGACGGAATCACCAGCGGCAAGACGGCCCACAGCCACGAGGGACAGGAACTGGACTATGTCCTGGAGGGGCACCTGAAGATCGAACTGGGAGGCAACGACGTATACCTGGGCCCCGGGGATTCCATCTACTATGATTCGTCTCTCCCCCATGCCATGTATGGCATTGAAGGGGATGCCCGTTTCATCGCCGTGGTCATCAAATAGAGGAGGGACGCAGCATGCAACTATACAAGGAATACCTGGAACAGGACGAATTCGGCTCCTACGAGGATTTTCTAAAAAACTTTCGCATCGTAGCTCCGCCCCATTTCAACTTTGCCTATGACGTGGTGGACCGGCTCGCTGCCGAGACGCCGGAAGCCATGGCCCTGCGCTGGTGCAACCCCCAGGGGGAACAGGAGGATTTCACCTTTGCCCGGATCAGCAGGCTCTCCATGCAGGCCGCAAACCTTTTCACCTCCCTGGGCATCCAAAAGGGCGATACCGTCATGCTGGTCCTGAAAAGGCATCACCAGTTCTGGCCCGCCATCATTGGCCTGCACCGCATCGGCGCCATCGCCGTGCCCGCCACCCACCTGCTTACGGAAAAAGACATCGTGTACCGGGTCCAGGCGGCGGACATCAAATTGATCCTGGCCACCGCAGAGAGCGATTTCACTTCCTGCGCGGATGACGCCCGGCCCAAATGCCCCACCCTTAAACATACCCTCATCGTGCGGGGCGCCCGGGAAGGGTGGGCCGATTACGACGCCGCACTGGCCGCCCAGTCCCCCGAATTCCCCCGGCCCCAACCCCTGAACGAAAACACAGACCCCATGCTGCTGTATTTCACTTCCGGCACCTCCGGCATGCCCAAGATGGCGATCCACGACTACACCTATCCCCTGGGCCATATCCAGACCGCGGTGTACTGGCAGGGATGCCCGGACGGGGGCCTGAACCTCACCGTCAGCGAAACGGGCTGGGCCAAATCTGTGTGGGGCAAATTGTACGGCCAGTGGATGGCGGGCAGCGCCGTCATGGCCTACGACTACGACAAGTTCGTACCGGACGACCTGCTGAAGATCATCGAACAGTACAAGGTCACCACCTTCTGCGCCCCCCCGACCATCTATCGTTTTTTCATCCAGCAGGACTTGTCACAATACGACCTGTCGAACATCAAACACTGCTCCATCGCCGGCGAACCCTTGAACCCCGAGGTGTACAACAAGTGGCTGGAACTCACCGGCCACGCCCTGCGGGAGATCTACGGTCAAACCGAGCTGTGCGTCACCATCGGCAACTTCCCCTGGATGAAGATCTGCCCCGGCTCCATGGGCAAGCCTTCCCCCCTGTTCGACGTGGACTTGATCGACGAGGAAGGCAACAGCTGCCAGCCCGGCGAGGTGGGCGAGATCGTGATCCGGGTGCGGAAAGAACGGCCCATCGGCATGTACATGGGCTATTACCGGGATGAGGAAAGGACCAGGAGCGTCTGGTACGACGGCCTGTACCACACCCTGGACCTGGCGTGGCGGGATGAGTGGGGCTACTTCTGGTATGTGGGCCGCGCCGACGACGTCATCAAATCCAGTGGCTACCGCATCGGTCCCTTCGAGGTGGAGAGCGCCCTGATGGAGCATCCCGCCGTCGTAGAGACGGCCATCACCGCCGTACCCGACCCGGTGCGGGGCCAGGTGGTCAAGGCCACCATCGTACTGGCCAGGGGCTATGAACCCACGGAGGCGCTGAAGAAGGAATTGCAAGATCACGTCAAACACACCACGGCCCCCTACAAGTACCCCCGCATCGTGGAATTTGTGGAAGAGCTGCCCAAAACCATCTCCGGCAAGATCCGCCGGGTGGAATTGCGGCAACGGGACGCGGAAAAATAGGGCTTTCTATCCATAGGGCACGGGACCGATGCCCATACGGCATGGGTCCCGTGCTGTATTTTGTCGGCCGCGATCTGTCGCATCCCGTACCTGGCTTGAAGTTCCATACTCTTTTGCCCCTCACCGACATCCCCTCTGTCCCTATCTTTCACACAGCCTTATCACGGCAACCGCAACCCGGAGCGGCCAAAAGTCGTCTAAAGGCTGTTGCCTCATTGTAAAGAAAGTGATGTGATTGTACGTGTTCAAACGGGTCTCCCTTCGGTTGTTCCTCTTTCTCTTGTTGATCCTCCTTTCCCTTCCCGCTTTTGCCGAGCCCCTTCCCCAGCACACCCATGTGGAGGGATACACGGCGCCGGTGCGCACCAGGATCGTCCTGGCTGATGCCGCGGGAGAAAACACAAAGGATTTCTCATACACCAGCGCATATGCCGAGGGGCTGTCCGCCAGGGTCCTCTTTTCATTTTCCGCCCCCGAGCCCCTGGGCGATGAGGACTGGAATGCCGTGGGACACATGCTGGAAGACCTGTTGGCCCGCGCCACGACCGATGTATCGGATACCGACGGGATGGCAAAGTCTCTCTTGGCCGCATATGAAGCCTTAACGCAAAAGCCTTCCTGCACCCTGACCCTGCTGGAAGTCACCGCCCCCTATTATGAGGAAAGCACAAGGGGCAGCCGCAGCGCGGCAGTGACCAAACTGCAGGAGCGCCTGATCCTGCTGGGATACCTGGCGGGAGAGGCGGACGGACAGTACGGCAAGATCACCGCTGCCGCGGTGGAGGCAGTCAAAAAGGATCTGTATACGCCCCCACAGCCTGCAGAGGGGAAGGAACCTGCCGGCACACCGGCGCCCCCCACATCCCCCATCGATGGCATAGCCGACCTGCCCCTGCTCATCCGGCTGTATTCCGATGAATTCCCCCTGATCCCAAGGACCTTGGGCAAGGGCTCGGACAAGGCCGCCGTCACCCGGTTGCAAAACCGCCTGGATGCCCTGGGCTGCCTGCCTGGCAATATCGACGGGGACTACGGCGCGGATACCCGGCGGGGCGTCACCATCTTCCAGTACTACAACGGGCTGGAAGAAAACGGCATTGCCGATGAAGCTACCCAACGCGTCCTGTTTTCAGAAACCGCCAAATCCCCGGATCGCCCCCTGATGAAAAAGGGAGACGCCGGGGATACGGTATGGGAATTGCAGCAGCGCCTGATCCTGCTTGGCTTCATGAAGGGGAGTCCGGACGGGGACTACGGAAACGCAACCCATACGGCAGTAAAGGAACTGCAGGCCTACGTACAGGAGATAGGCGTCGTAAAAACTCCCTCGTCCGTAACGACGGCTCCCCCGGATATCGGGGAGGATGAAGCCGAGGGATCTACGGCCCCGGCGGGGGACGATACCATTTCCCAGAACGGGATCGCGGATCCCATCCTGCTGGACGACTTCTTTGGTCCGGGCTTCCCCGCAGTGCCTGCCCCCAAGCGCCATGGGGATGCGGGCCCGGACGTGAAGCGGATCCAGCGCAGGCTCCAGAGCCTGGAATACCTTTTCGTCCCCCCGGACGGCTCCTACGGAAACGGAACCGAAGAAGCGGTGCGGACCTTCCAACAGCGAAACGGCCTGTCGTCGGATGGCGTCGCAGGGTCGGAGACCCTGTCCCTGCTCTTCTCTGGCAATGCCCGGCCCGCCCTGAAGCCCTATGTGCTGAAGGTCAGCACCAAGGACCAGCGGGTCTATGCCTATGCCCCGGATGCGGAAGAAAACTATACCCGGCTGGTGCGCACCATGAAATGCTCTACCGGGGCCAAAGGCACGCCGACCCCCAAGGGCACCTACCAGGCCAGCACCGGTCCCGGCGCCCGGTGGCATTACTTCAAGGACTTCCACTGCTGGGCCCAGTACGCCTTCTACATCCAGGGAGATATCATGTTCCACTCGGTGCTGTACGGATCCCGGGGGGGAAGGGTGACCTCCTCCAGTGTGCGCAACCTGGGGCGAAGGGCTTCCCACGGCTGTGTTCGCTTGTCGGTAGCAGACGCGAAGTGGGTCTATACCAATTGTCCCATGCACACGAAAATCATCGTGTATTGATATCCAATTGAAAGGCCCCGGACGCCGCTCTCACTGGCGCCCGGGGCTTTAATCATCCTGGAAGGTGAAATGGACTTCCATCCCCGCTTCTCCCGCCACGGTGTGGGGAAAAATCTGCCTGAGTCCGGGTAGGTACTGCGCCGGGTCCCGCATGGCCACGCTGAAATGGGTAAGCCACAGCATGGAGGGCTGCGCCTGGGCCGCGAGATCGACGGCTTCGGACATGGTCATGTGCATCTTTTGCGCCGCGGAAGCTGCCTTATCTTCCGCGCCGTACAGCCCTTCCAGCACCATCAGATCCGCCCCTTTGCCCTGCTCCACAATGGCCTGGCAGGGCCTTGTGTCGGTGCAGTAACACACCTTGATGCCCTTTCGCGGCGGGCCCAACACATCTTCCGGAGCAAATCCTTCCACATTCTCCCCTTGCTGGAGCCGACGCCAGTATGGAAGGGGGATGCCCAGGCGCCGGGCGCGCTCTGCGTCAAAGCGGCCCCGGCGGGGGATGGTCAAGGTATAGCCATAGCAGGGTACCCGGTGGTTCACGGCGAAGGCTCCAATGCGGTAGCCTTCCATGTCAACCTCCTCCAGCTCCCCCTTCAAGGTGAAAAGGCGCAAGGGGAAAGGCAATTCCGGCGCCACCACCCTCAGGCCCGCCACCGTCCTCTCCAACCCTTCCGGGCCGATCAGGGTAACGGGCTCGCTGCGGCCGCACATGCCCATGGACAAGAGCAAGCCGGGAAGGCCCGCCACGTGGTCTGCATGGTAGTGGGTCAGGCAAATGGTCTCGATGTCGTACAGGCTCCGCCTGTAAGCCCGCAGTTGTACTTGGGTCCCCTCTCCGCAGTCGATCAGCACGGAGCGCCCGCAGGTGGTCAAAGAAAGAGCGGTCAAGGGCCTTTCGGGCAGAGGGATACTGCCGCCGCAGCCCAGCAAGCAGGCGTTCAGCATCGGCATCCTCCCCCCCTTATGTCATCAGACTTTCGCGCCTTTCGCGCCTTTGCTCCCCTTCAGCTGCGCTTGCAGGATATTGGAATCAAAGGAAAATACGTTCCTTTGTTTGTCGGCATAGGCGACGAAAGCTTTTTCCACCATGATCTCCATCAACTTCGCAAAGGAGATCCCTACGGGTTCCCACAGGTAAAATGCCAGGGAACCAGGGATCGTATTGACCTCATTCAGGAACAGCTGGTCCCCTTCCAGAATGTAATCGATCCGCACAACGCCCTTCAGGTCCATGGCCCGGAACACCTTGCAGGACAAATCCCGGATGCGCTCCGTCAGTTCCTCCGGGATGGGCGCGGGGATCTGCCGGGCAAGAGCCGCCATGCCCGCCTTGCCGCTTCCTTTGCCCTGCTGCAGATATTTCCCTTCAAAGGTGAGCATTTCGTCCCAGTGGGCCGGCATTTCCAGGATGGAGGCCTTCACGTCTCCCGCGTAACCCAGCACGGCGCAGTTTACCTCTTTGAAGTCCTTGGCGCCCCTTTCCACCAGAATGCGCCGGTCATAGGAGGCCGCCACGTTCAGGGCATGGATCAGTTTCTCCCGGTCATCCGCCCGGTTGATGCCAATGGACGAGCCCAGGTTCGCGGGTTTCACATACATGGGATAGGGCAGCGTTTCTTCCAGTTTTTGCAGGACGGCCGCCTGATCCTCTTCCCATTCGTCCCGCTCCACCCACAGGGAGGGCAGCACGGGAAAACCGCAGCCCGTAAACAGCATTTTCATGGCAATTTTGTCCATGCCCACCGCGCTGCCCAGCACGCCGGCGGAGGTATAGGGCACATTCAGCATTTCCAGCAGCCCCTGCAGGGTCCCGTCCTCTCCGTGCATGCCATGCATGACGGGGAAAGCTACATCGCACAACGCCACTTCCACCAGCCCCGCCCCCAGCAGGCTCTTTTTCCTCGAGGGGTATTTGGCCAGCAACAGCTTGCCCTTTTCCTCCAAGGGCAGCACGCGGCATGTTTTTTCCGGGTCATACTCCCTGTAAAAGGCCATGTCCTTCAGGGCTTCGCCGGCCTGCGAGCGTCCTTCCCGGTCGATGTATACCCGTACCACCCCATAGCCCGCCTTTTCACAGGCCTGGGCAGCCTGCATGCCCGAAATAATGGATACGTCGTGCTCACAGCTGCGGCCGCCGAACAGGACGGCTACGTTCAATGCGTTCATGTCTTTCTCCTCCGGATCCTGATTATTCGCTGTAGTTGTCGGGCAAGTCGTTCTCAAACAGGACGACGTCTCCGCTCCTGCCCACCCTGCCCAGCACCGCGGTGGCTTCGCTGAGGTCGGCCACGGAGATCACGTCTTCCCTGGCCATGCCTCCATGCAGCGCTCCCTGGCGGATGGGTTCTGTGCGCTTTGGCCCAACCAGGATCGCAAGGTCGCACACCGAAGCCAGCTGAACGCCAAAGCGATAGTTGATGTCCCATTCCTTCTTCCCCTGCTCCACCATGCCGGGGGTAACGATCAGATGGCGGCCCGGGAAAGCGTTCAGTACCTCCAGGGCTGCGCTGGCTCCCACCGGATTGGAATTGAAGGCGTCATCGATGATGGTGATGTCCCTTGCGCCGGGGATCAACTGCAGCCTGTGCTCCACGGGTTGGGCCTTGGAAATCCCCCGGGCGATCTCTTCCATGCCCAGGCCCAGGCGCCTGGCCACCGCGGCGCACAGCGCGATGTTTTGGATGTTGTGCCGCCCCAGAAGCCTGGTCTGGCAGTGCACGCGGTTCCCCTCCCCATCGCACAGGATGAACCGGCTTCCAAAGCTGCCCACCTGGATCTCTTCCGCGTACATGGACAGGTACCCGCCGCTCAGGCCGGCGCGATACTTTTCCCCCTCGTACCGGGCGAACAGTTTATCGCACCACCCGCCGTCGGCAGCGAAAAAGGCGACGCCATCGGCGGGCAGTCCTTCCAACAGCTCATACTTGGTATTTGCAACGGTCTCGATATCCCCGAAGGTCTCCAGGTGCTGTTCCCCCACGCTGGTGAGCACCCCGTACGTCGGATGCACCAGGTCGATCAACTCGGCGATGTCCCCTGCATGCCGGGCGCCCATTTCCGCCAGAAAGACCTGATGGTGATCTTCCAGCCTTTCCCGGATCACCCTGGTCAAACCCATGGGGGTATTGAAACTGGAGGGAGTCGCCAGCACATCGAATTTTTCCGACAGGATGGCCTGCAGGATAAACTTGGTGGAGGTCTTGCCGTAGGAGCCCGTGATGCCGATCCTGATGAGATCGGCCCGACCCTCAAGCTTGCGTTTGGCGTCGTTCAAATAATATTCATTCACCCGCCTTTCGATGGGCCCCATCACAAAGCCGGCCACCAAGGCCAGGTATGGCACCCCGATGAACAGCAGGAAGGGAGGGAGCCCCAGGTACGCAAGCATCAGGCTCACAGCCAAAGCGATCAAGGCCAGAGCGCTGTACAGGCGCTTCATGCGGGCCGTCAGCACAAAAGGCTTCTTTTCCGGTACTTTGTACTGGATCACAAACAGGCGCATGGCTACGGCGGAAAAGACGATCAAGGTGATGACGGTCGCTACGCCCTCCGCGGCGTCCGTGCCCAAGAACATGCTCAAAATCAGCCATAGGGCCACATTGGCTACGCTGGCCAGTACCCCTACGTTCAGGGTCCAGCCCAGCATTTTCTCTCTGTGTTTGGCCATCCAGCGCCGATAACCATCCAGCTGATAGCTTTCCAGCTGCAGCATGTGCAGGTAGTATCTGCTGTATGACGTACATACAAAAGCCACGACCAGCGCAGCCCCTACATCAATGAACCCCATGCAAGCCCCCATCTTTCACACAGAATCACGACAAGGATAAAAAATACTTCAGCACCGCCAGGAAGTCCGTGTACCATTCCTCGTGGGCGAAATGCCCTGCTTCCCGTACCACCAGCCCCGCATCCGGAATGCGGCGCGCCATCTCCTGGCCCATCCACAGGGGTGCCGCCGTGTCCTTGGTGCCCCAAAAAAGCAGGGTGGGCGCGGCGATCCGCTCCAGATATCCGCTCAGGTCCTGGCTGACCACCTTGGAGAAGGTCTTTCGCATCTCCGGAGACAGAGCGCGGTAATCCCGGGAGCCGAAGCGCTCTTGCAGCCTGCATCTGAAGGAGTGCGCCCGCTCCTCCCCCAAGAGCTTCCGGGTCATCCCGCACTCCGCCAGGGCCTTCAAGCCTTTGTACAGGCAGGACCGGAGCTTTTGCTTTGGCGTAGGCGGGACCCGAAGTCCGGGGACGCCGGTCAGAACCATTTTGTCCACAAGTTCCGGGTGCTCTGCCGCCAACACCAGGGAAACCCGCCCTCCGAAGGAGTGGGCCACGATGCTTGTACGGGCAATCCCAAGCTCTTTCAGGACCTGGAATGTCATCTCCGCATAAGCGCTGACATCCCAGGGCTCAGGGGGATCCGAGGATCTTCCGCCCTGACCCGGGAAATCCAGGGCTGTCATGGCGAAATCTTGCTGCAGGTCCCGCAAAACATGGGCCCAGCTCTCGCATTTTCCGCCCCATCCGTGCAGCAGCAACAGGTTTTTTCCCGTGCCCTGCTGCTGGACGTACACATCGGCGCCGCAAGCTTTCACCATCGGATCATCCCCCCTTCCGGAAGATTTTTGCCATTATACCAGATTCATGTAAAAACAAAAGCCTCCCGGATCGGCCAGGGGATCATGGAGAACGCTCTTCGGAAGACGTGTTGCCAAAGCGGGCAGCCACGGCCCGGGCAATGGGCAGGTCCGCCGGCGCCAGGGTGTACACCTCAAGGTCTTCGGGGTGCACCCAGGCAACCTTGTCATGCACCGTCAGGCATATCTCGCCCTTCGTCCAACGAAAAAGATAAGCCTTCAGCAGGATCTCTCCACTTGCATAGCGGTGCAGGCTGTCCACCAGGTGTTCCCCCGCAACCCCCTCGATGCCCAACTCCTCGAAAAGTTCCCGCTCCAGGCAGGCCCTCTCACTTTCCCCAGTCTCCAGCTTGCCGCCGGGAAATTCCCAGTACCCTTCCTGGGCTTGGCCGGAAGCGCGCCGGGTCAATAGCACCCGTCCGTTCCGCACGACGATCGCTGCGGTCACAACTTTTGGCATCCTGCATCCTCCGCTATTCGTCCACCAGGACCACTTTATCCCTTCCGAAGGTCTCGTATACCATGCTGTGATCCTGCGCTTTATGGGCATTTGCGGGAACAGCCCCCTCCACCACGAACCGTACCGTCACAGGTGCTTCCACCAGTTCCGAGAGGGCCCGTTCCACGATCGCCTTTTTTTCTTCTTTTTCGATCAGGGCGAGGAACATTTTTTTGTTCAGGGCGAGCTGGAGCCGTGCGATTCCATCGGACAGGGCCATCAACCGCACTTCCCCCTTCATCAGGAGGCTATACAGGGACATCTCCCGTTCTTTCACGCGCTCCATGGCCTTTTGCCAGAGCCTTTCCAGTTCCGGGGATCCCTGGATCTTGGGCTTTTCAGCGGGCTTTGGCGGGGGATCCTCTTTTTTCTCCTTTTTTCCCTTCGGGTCTTTGGGAGGAGAAGGCCGGATGGCGACCGCACCCTCCCGGAGCGCCTTTTCCACCTTGTCCAACCGCTCGATCAAGGCGTCGGTCGTGTCCTCCCGTTCGGGATGACAGGCCCGGACGGCGGCCAATTCCAGCATGGTCCTGGGCTGGGATGCCAGGCGCATTTCTCCCTGGGCAGACAGGAAGATGTCCAGCCTGCGCAGGATGGCCTCCCTGGGCACGCCCTGGCTCTGTTCCCGGTACCTGCGGGCATCCTCCACCGTGGTCTCCAGCAGTGTGCCGGGTTCTTTTTCAAACTGGGCAAGCAAAAGGGCCCGCAGGTGGGCGATCACCTCTTTTGTGAAGACGGCGGGATCCTGGCCGCTCTCCATCATGTTGCCCACCATCTCAAGGGCCTGGGCTCCCCGGTCATCCAGCAGGGCCTGGACGAAATCGAACACAAACCTTCCGTCCGATATCCCCAGCACTTCCCGCACATGTTCCCCGCTCAGTTCCCCCTCCCGGGAGGACAGGCAGAGATCCATCAGGGAAATGGCGTCCCGCATGCCGCCCTCTGCGGCACGGGCGATCATGGCGAGCCCTTCTTCCTCCATCCTGCGGTCAATGCCCTTCAGGATGACTTTCAGCCGATGAATGATCACTTCGGCGGAAATGCGCTTGAAATCAAAGCGCTGGCAGCGGGACAGCACGGTCATCGGCAATTTATGGGGCTCCGTGGTGGCCAGGATAAAGACGGCGTGCTCGGGAGGCTCCTCCAATGTCTTCAGCAGGGCATTGAAGGCTGCCGCGGAGAGCATGTGAACCTCGTCGATGATGTACACCTTGTATGCGCCCACCGCGGGCGGGAAGCGGATGGACTCGATCAGGCTGCGGACATTGTCCACGCCGGTGTTGCTGGCAGCGTCGATCTCCTGGATATCCAGGTTCCCTTCGTCCTCGAAGGCCAGGCAGGCAGGACAGGCTCCACAGGCCTCTGCCCCCTTTCCCCTGTTGCTGCAGTTGATCGACCGGGCGAATACCTTGGCCGTGGTGGTTTTTCCCGTCCCCCGGGTGCCGCAAAACAGATAGGCGTGAGAAATGCGCCCGCTTTCGATTTGATGGGCCAGGGTGCTCACGATGGGTTCCTGCCCCACCACATCCCCGAAACAAGTGGGACGCCACGTCCTGTACAAGGCCTGATATCCCATGATTCAGCCATTCCTCCCTTCTGCCATAGTGCCCGGCAACTGCTTACACGCATGCTGGATCCCTGGAGCCCAAACAGCCCCCTGGCAGCCAATCATCAGCCGCCTTTCCCCGATGGCCAATTTGGCAGGCCCTCCAGCCTGATTTGATCCAGGGTGATATCCATCTCCCCGACCCGGGTGCGCCCAAAAGAGCCGTGGCAGTCGCTGCCCGCAGTAATGAGCAGATCCTTCTCCAGGCAAAGGGAGCGGAAGGAGCGGGTCATTTTGGCGTCGTGCAGCGGGTAATAACACTCCAGCCCGTCCAGCCCCCAGTCGATCAGTTCCCGGACTCTGTGTTCCATTTCATCTTCATCCAAGGCCTTCAGGGTGTAGCCGGGATGGGCCAGGACGGCTTTCCCTCCCGCTCCATGGATGGCGTCCAGCAGGGTGGATAAGTCGGGGAACCCTGCATTTTCATACAGTACGTCGTACCTTGCATATAGGTGCGCCCCTTCCTTTGGGGTACGGGTCACCCCCATGCTGTGCAGATAATGCAACCCCTTCCAGCCCCCAAGGCTCCTGTCGTGGGAAAACGCGCGGAACCCCTCCAGGGAAAGCTTTGGATGCTCCGGGATCATGCGCTCGATCAAGGTGTCGCTCATTCCGTCCAGGATCTCCCGGTTCCGGGCAGCAAGCCCCATCAGCCTCGGGTCCGATGGATCCGCTCCATAGGAAAGAATGTGCAGCTGCACGCCCTCCCAGGTGCACTCCAGTTCGGCTGCGGGGATGCACAAAAGCCCGGCATCCTTCGCCAGCCGCCCCGCCTGGACGCTGCCTTCAAAGCCTTCGTGGTCGGCGACAGCAAACACGCCCACCCTGCTACGGATTGCCTCCTCCACCACCTGCCGGGGCGATAGCGAGGAATCAGAGTACCATGTGTGGACGTGCAGATCGACAAAGGGTCTGTCAGCCTTGCCCATAATAGGCGTTCGCGCCGTGTTTTCGGAAATAGTGCTTATCCATCAGGCACTGGGGCGCCCGCTCCGTATGGGGATTGACGCTGTACATCAGCTGGGCCATCTGAGCGCATACCTCCAGCACGGCGGCGTTTTCCACCGCCTTGGCCGGGGTTGTGCCCCAGGTGAAGGGGCCGTGCTTGCGTACCAGCACTGCCGGGGTAGCCAGGGGTTCGATGCCGCGCTCTTTGAAGGTCTCTACGATCACATGGCCCGTATGGCTCTCGTAGTCCGCATCGATCTCCTGGGCCGTCATCATGCGGGTACAGGGCACCGCGCCGTAGAAGTAGTCCGCATGGGTGGTCCCGAAGCAATCCAGATCGAACTCGGCCTGGGCAAAAGAGGTGGCAAAGGTGGAATGGGTGTGCACGATGCCGCCCAGTTCGGGGAAGGCTCGGTACAGCACCAGGTGTGTGGGCGTATCCGAGGAGGGATTCAAGGTGCCCTCTACCTTTTTCCCCTCCAGGTCCAGCACGACCATCTGGTCGGCGCGCATGCCCTCGTAGGGCACGCCGCTGGGTTTGATGGCTACCAGGCCGCTGTCCCGGTCGATGGCGGACACGTTGCCCCAGGTGAAGGTCACCAGCCCATAGGCGGGAAGCAGCATATTGGCTTCATAAACCTGTTCTTTCAGTTCACGGATCGTCATGTCCCATAACCTCCGGTCATTGTTCGTTGTTCATGGATTGACGGCGCTGGCGTACCATCTCGGCTACCCGCTGCAGTTCTTTTTCCACATTGATCAGCAGGCTTTCGCCGTAGGCGCTGGCAGCGAGCCGGCGCTCGTTGGCTTCTGCCCGGGCTTCGTTGATGATGGCCCTGCCCTCGTTCTGTGCAGCGATCTTGATGGCGTTCTGGTCGATCATGGCCCGGGCCCTGATCTCCGCGTCCCCGATGATCTTCTCCGCCCTGGCCTGCGCCTCTTCCATGATGGTCTGGCTGCGCTTCTCCGCATCATTGATGGCGGCATCCGCCCGCACGTTTGCGGCCTTCAGCTTGTTGGCCGCCGTACGCTCGGCGCTCTCCAGGATATTCTCCCGATCCCGCAATACCTGCTCAGAGTACTGAATGGCCAGGGGCAGATTGCCGCGGACGTCATCGAGAATCTCCATGCACATCTGGGTGTCCACCAGGCGCTTGCCGGTCAAAGGCATGACGCTGCCGTGTTGGAACGCATCCTCCAGATAGCCCAGCAGGGTCATCAGGTGGGTATGGTCGTCCTCCGGGATCTGCTGATAGGAAGGGTCGTTCTGCTCCTCAGGGTTCGCCGGCGCTTCCTGCCGGGGATCCATATGAAAGCCATGCTCCTGTTCGTGATTCATCGTAATTCCCCTTTCAACTGCCCCTCGGGGCAATATGCTTTCCAAACATCGTCAAAGATTTCTTCGGGCACCAGCGCCTGCGCCGGCCCCTTCAGCCCAAGCAGTTCCCGGACCAGGCTGCTGGATATGTGGCTCAAAGAAGCGTCACACTGCATGAACAAGGTCTCGATATCGAACACCGCCCGAAAGGCGTCCGCCACCCGTTTCTCCGCGGCGTAATCCCCCTGATCCCGGAGGCCCCGGAGGATGGCTTGCCCTTTAAGGCGCCTCACTTCATCCGCCAAGAGGCCGCTTCCACATTCCACCCGTATCCCCGGCGTGCCAACGAGGCACCGCTCGAGCAGGGCGGCCCGCTGCTCCGTTTCAAGGCGCAGCGGTTTGCCCGGGTTTCGCATCACCAGCACCACCAGGTCGCCGCACAAGGCGGCAGCCCGCCGGGCGATGTGGATATGTCCCTTCGTGGGCGGATCGAAGGAGCCGGGATAGATCAAGCGCACGGTTTGCCCTCCCTCTGAACGAAGTCGATCGCCGTATCCCCGTACCTCCGGCTATCACAGACTCGGAAACCGTCGGGCATCCGTGGGGCTTTCCGGACTGTTCGCTCCAGGACGATGAGGGCATCCTCTCCCAGCAGATCCATTTGACCCAGCATTTCCAGGGCTTGGGCATACAAACCCGGCTCATCGTAAGGCGGATCCAGAAATACGAGGTCAAATTTCTGCCCCCTCAGTCGCCGCAGTGCCGCGCGCCAATCACAGCGCAGGTGCTGCACCTTTTCGGTACAACCGGTGAGGGAAACATTTCGCAGGATCGCCCGCCCCGCAGCTTCGGCCCGGTCGCACAGGACCGCGCTCTTTGCGCCCCGGCTCAATGCTTCCAGGCCCAGCGCACCGGACCCGGCAAAGAGGTCCAGCACCCTGGCTTCCTCCAACCGGGGCGACAGGATCCCAAAGAGGGATTCCCGCACCCGGTCGGCGGTGGGCCGTGTATCCCGCCCCTCAGGGGCAAAGAGCCTACGCCCCTTCGCCTCTCCGGCAATGATCCGCAAGGCACATGACCCTCCCATCGTTTATTCTATCATATCTTCGTCCACGGCACAAGTCCCGGAACAGATCAAAATACGGGATCAAACCTCCATCTTGGGGGGTTGGGGTTGTCTTGGTTTTTGGTGTACCTTGAGCTTTTTCATCTTGCGCTTCTTGCCCTTCTCGATGCTGATCAGCTTCCTTTTCCGCAGCGCCGGGCCGCACAAATACCCGATGGGTGCGGGCAGCGCGCTGACAACGGCAAAGAGGAGGAACAGCAAGTTCAGGCCGTGGGGGTTCATGCCCATGGGGGAAAATACGCTGATATAGGGCATGTTCGCCACACGGGCTACCACGTTCACCCAGTTGGTGGGGGTTTGCTCGCCGGCGATCCGGGCATCGAAAGCCGCCCGCTCTTCATCGTTCATTTCGATGTACTGCTGGGCGATCTCTTCCACGGTTGGGGCGTTCGGGTCCACCAGGACCGGCGGATAATAAGGTTCCACCGCAAGGTTGACCCCGGCGACGATGAGCAGGGGCAAAGCACAGGTCAAAAACGCGATCAGCGCCACTCTTTTGTCAAAGCGGCCTTCCAGGACCTTGTGGTCGGGCTCGCGGCCCCCTTGCCTTATCCGCTCTACGGTAGCCGTTACGGTGCATGCCTTCTCCCCCGCATTGCCGCCGCTCTGGAACATCAGCAGGGCCATCAGACCGAAGAACACCAGGTTCAGGATGACTTGCAGCGCGTACCATTTCCCTGACATTTCGACCAACAGCGTCATGCATAAGACAGCCGAGATGAAATAGGTCACCAGGGCGCCGGCCCCAAGTTTAAGCCCCTGCTTGATCACGAATCAAAACACTCCTTTGCTTTACGCCTTTTCGAGATCCGGATAAATTCTGGGTACCCGGGCACTGAAACCCAGGATGATCTCGTAGGGGATGGTCCCTGCAAGACCGGCCAATTCATCCGGGGTGATGCGTTCGCTCCCCTGTTCCCCCATCAAGACCACTTCATCGCGAAGGGCCACACCGGGCACATCGCTCACGTCGATCATCATCAGGTCCATACACACCCGGCCGATCACGGGAACCCGCCTGCCATGGACCAGGGCGCATGCCTTGTTGGACAAAAGCCTCGGATACCCGTCCCCATAGCCGATGGGCAGGGTAGCCACAAGGGTCGGCCGCTTCGCAGTGAACGTCCTGCCGTACCCTACGGTATCCCCCGGTTCGATCCACATGAGGCGCATGGGCCTTGTCACCAGTCGCTGGGCGGGTTTGACCTCCGGGAGCAAGGCATCTCCCTGGCAGCCGTACTGAACGATGCCCGGACGCACCATGTCGTGCCACAGGGCGCTGTCGCCAAGCATTGCCGCGCTGGCCGCCGCATGGGCGATGGGATCGTGCCCCGCAGCCCGCACCATGTCCAGGGCTTCCAGGAAACGCTGGTTCTGCAAGGCGGTAAACCCGGCATCGCTGTCCGCGGCGCAAAAATGGGTGAATACCCCGTCGAGGCGCACGTTGGGGCAGCTTTCAAGGGCCTTCAGCATCGCCTGGAGCGGCTCGCCGGGCAGCAGCCCTACCCGATTCATCCCCGTATCGATCTTGAGGTGCACCTTGGCGAAGGTGTCCTTCCCGGCGGCATGGGCTTGCAACAGGTCCAGGAGTTCTCTGTCGTACAGGGCCAGGGTCAGGTCGTTGTCCAGGGCTGCCGGGATGCCCTCGGGGGACGCGCCCCCCAGCACCAGGATGGGCGCCCGGATCCCCGCATGGCGCAGTTCAATGCCCTCTTCCACCAGCGCCACCGCCAGATGGTCCGCGCCCTCCTGAAGGGCGATGCGGGCAGTCGTCACGGCGCCGTGCCCGTAGGCGTCTGCTTTCACCACCGCCATCATGCGGGCCCGGCCATCCAGGTACCGCAGTATGGCCCGGAAATTGTTCCGGAGTTGCCCGCAGGAGACCTCCATCCGCGTCGGTCGATACATCATAGGGTTTCAATTTCCGCCTGTATGATGATCTTGATTCCGTGTTCCAGCAAAAGACCGGTCCCCTTTTCCAGATCGTCCAGGTGGAAGATCAAAAGGGCATGGTCGCCGTTGGAACGCACCATGGAATACAGGTATTCCACCGAAATGTTGTTCTCGCTGAACAGTTCCAGCACATGGCACAGGCCGCCGGGCCGGTCGGGTACGCAGACCGCCAGCACCTCTGTGAGCCTTGCCGTGTAGCCGGCGTCCCGCAATGCGTTCATGCACCTGTCCGTATCCGAAACGATGCAGCGGACGATGCCGTAGTGCTCCGTTTCCGCAATGGACAGGGCAATCATATCCAGGCCGTTGTCCGCAAACAACCGGGTCAGTTTGGCCAAAGCGCCCCTGGCATTTTCAAGAAATACCGAGACCTGCCGTATGTACATCGTATACGCCCCCCGTTCTCATGCATAGTATACCACAAGCGCTCCTTCGGTCACAATTTCCTTAGGTCGGTCACCCGTCTGGCCTTGCCTTCAAAGCGAGGTATGGACTTGGGAGGCACCAGTTTGATCACGGCGGAAAGACCCAAAGTGGACTTCACCCGTTCTTTGATCACCTTGCTGAAGTTCTGCAGGGAAGCCACCGTATCTCCGAAGATCTCGTTGGTCACCTCCACCTGGATCTCCATGGTATCTGTGGGGCCCACCCGGTCCACGGTGAGCAGGAAATGGGGCGTCGCCCCCGGGATGCTCATCAGGATGTTCTCGATCTGGCTGGGGAACACGTTCACGCCCCGGATCACCAGCATGTCGTCGGTCCGGCCCATGATGCGGTCCATGCGCACCGTGGTGCGCCCGCATTCGCATTGTGCATCGGTCAGGCGGCACAGATCATGTGTGCGGTAGCGCAAAAGGGGCGTCCCTTCTTTGGTGATGGTGGAGAACACCAGTTCCCCCTTCTCCCCATAGGGCAGGGGCTCCTCTGTCTCGGGATCGATGATCTCCGGGATCACGTGGTCTTCGTTTACGTGCATGCCCTGCTTGAACAGGCATTCGCAGGACACCCCGGGCCCCCCCATTTCCGTCAAACCGTAGATGTCCAGGGCGTCGATGTCCAGCAGCGTTTCGATCCGTTCCCGGATTTTCTCGCTCCAGGGCTCGGCGCCAAAGGTGCCTGCCTTCAGTTTCAGCGTTTTGGGGTCGATGC
The DNA here is from genome assembly GCA_012520375.1 of Clostridiales bacterium. Lineage (GTDB taxonomy): Bacteria > Bacillota > Clostridia > Christensenellales > Aristaeellaceae > Excrementavichristensenella. Next base: position 5,453 of record JAAYOH010000029.1, on the reverse strand, counting down.
CCTTTTCCAGGATGGTCTCGGCGATCAACAACCCATAGGAGGGGGTACAGCACAGGACGGTGGTGCCCAGGCTTCTCAGAATGTCGATCTGGCGGCTGGTGTTCCCGCTGGACATGGGGATGACCATGGAGCCGATCCTGCTGGCGCCCTGGTGCATACCCAGGCCCCCGGTGAAAAGGCCATATCCGTAGCACACCTGGACGATGTCATCGACGCCGCAACCCGCCATGGTCAGTGATCGGGCAGCCATCTCGGTCCACACATCCACGTCGTTTTGGGTGTAACCCACCACGATGGGCATGCCCGTAGTGCCGGAAGAACCCTGGATCCGCACGATGTCGTGTTTGGGCGCCGCAAAGAGGCCGTAGGGAAACTCATCCCTCAGGTCCGGCTTGTCGGTGAAAGGCAGGTACCTGATGTCCTCCACGCTTTGGATGTCATCCGGGAGGATGCCTTTTTCCTGCATCCTCTTTCGATACATGGGCACGTTGTCATACACGCGCTTCACCGTCTGACATAGCCGTTCACCCTGCAGCGCCCGGAGCGCCTCCCGGTCCATGCATTCCCGTTCCCGGTCCCAGATCCGGCATTCCCGCATTCTCACGCTCTCTTCTCCTTCTGGCATGCCGCGCCCAGGGCGAATGCCTTTAGATTCATGGCAAGAAAACTTTCCTTTACGCAGGCGGCAATGGCCTTTTGCCAGGCTTCCTCATCTCCCCCCAGCACCTGCTTCAAAGCCCCCAGCAGCACCAGGTTTACGCTCCGTTCGCTCCCTGCCTGGCGGGCCAGGGCCAGGGCATCCACCGCGATCAAGCGGCCGGACCGCTCTTTCAGCAGGTCCAGCAGGCCCTCCGGATAGGTACAGGCGCCGCTGATCACGGGCATGGGATCGATCTTTTGGGTACTGGCAATCAAGGTGCCTCCCTTTTTGAGGTAGGGCAGGGCCCGGACCGCCTCCAGCTGTTCAAAGGCCACCACATAATCCGCCGACCCGGTATCCACCATGGGGGATGGGATATCATCGCCGATGCGCACATAGGTGGTCACGCTTCCGCCCCGCTGGCTCATGCCGTGCACCTCGCTGACCTTCACGTCATGCCCCATTTCCATGGCCAAGGCGCCCAAAATGCGGCTGGCCAACAGGGTCCCCTGGCCGCCCACACCGATGATCACGATATCTGCCTTCATTTCTCCTTCTCCCTTCCGATGGCGCCAAATCTGCAGCTGTCTACACACAGGCCGCATCCCACACACTGGACGGCGTCGATGCGCACTTTGCGCCCCTCTCCCCTGACCAGGGCCGGGCAGGAAAGCTTCATGCAGGCCAGGCAGCCCCTGCACTTTTCCGGATCGACGGCAAAGGGCTTCTCCCGCACTTTGTTCAACAGAACGCAGGGCCTGTGGGCGATGATGACCGACACCTCTTGGGCAGCGCTCTCTTCTTTCAGGGCTTTTTCGATGCCCTTCAGGTCAAAGGCGTCCACCTTGCGCACCCTTTTTACCCCCAGGGCGCCGCACAATTCGGCCAGGTCCACACGGGGCGCCTCCTGGCCGTGGATATCCAAACCGGTATTGGGGTTGGGCTGGTGCCCCGTCATGGCGGTGATGGTATTGTCCAGGATCAACAGGGTCAGCCGGCTTTTGTTGTACACGGCGCTGAGCAAAGAGGGTATGCCGGAGTGCAGGAAGGTGCTGTCGCCGATCACCGCCACGGTATGACTGGCAAACTCCTCGCCCCGGGCCAGATAAAAACCGTGGGCCATGCCGATGGACGCCCCCATGCACAGGGTCGTGTCCAGAGCGCTCATGGGGGGCAGGGCCCCCAGGGTATAGCAGCCGATGTCGCCGGTCACACGGTACCCCAAACGGCTGAGCACCGTGTAGGGCCCCCTGTGGGGACAACCGGCGCACATCACCGGGGGACGGCCCGGGATCTGCCCGGGCAGGGTGCATTCGGGAACCTCCCTTCCGAAGATGCGGCGGACTTTGTTCACCGACAATTCCCCCTGCAGGCCGGTGAGGTTTTTTCCCTCTACCCGTATGCCCCATGCGGCGATGGCATTTTCCAGAAAAGGCTCCAGCTCTTCGATGACCACCAGGCGATCCACTGTCTGCGCAAAGTCGGTAATCAGCCCCCTGGGCAGGGGATTGACCATGCCCAGTTTCAGCACGGTCGCCTCGGGCAGCGCTTCCCGCACGTACTGGAAAGAAATGCCGGAGCAGATCACCCCCAGCTTTTTATCCCCTTTGATCACCTTGTTCAGTTCGCATTCCTCGGCGTAGGCGGCGGCAGCCTTCATGCGCTCTTCTACCGCGATGTGGCGGGACCGCGCCATGGCAGGCATCATAACATATTTTTTCGCATTTTTTTCGTAGGGTTTGATGGGCGCCTCCCGGCGGGGCTCCAAGGGCACCAGGCTCCTGGCATGGGCCACCCGGGTTGTGGTGCGCACCATGACCGGGGTGTCAAAGCGCTCGGACAATTCAAACGCCGCTTTGGTAAATTCTTTGCACTCCAGGCTGTCTGAAGGTTCCAGCATCAACACCTGGGATGCCAGGGCATGATAGCGGCTGTCCTGCTCGTTCTGGGAGGAATGCATCCCGGGGTCGTCGGCGCACGCCAGCACAAGGGCGCCGTTCACCCCGGTGTAGGCTGCAGTATACAGGGGATCCGCCGCCACGTTGACCCCCACGTGCTTCATGCAGCACATGGCCCGGGCCCCCGCCACGCTGGCGCCGGCGCATACTTCCGTGGCCACCTTTTCATTTGTGGCCCATTCGGTATGGATCTCGGGATACCTTGCACAATACTCGGTGATTTCGGTGGAGGGCGTCCCGGGGTAAGAGGACACCACATTGACCCCCGCTTCCCACGCGCCCCGGGCGATGGCTTCGTTGCCCAACATCAATTTTTTGTTCATGTTCCTTCACTTCCTTCCACGCCGTGGCAAACTTCCTTTGTATCCAATCAGTATACCAAATAAAGGCTTTGAAATGCCCGCATCTATTGAAAAAACTGTGTGAAATAGTGCAGCGGACCCATCCTCCACGACAACGGCAAAGGAGAACGCATGCTTTGTTTCCAGGGAAGCACTCTCTATTCCGCCGAACACAACTACGGCAGGGTCGACCGCGCCGCGTAGATCGCGTACGAACCGGGCAGCTGGATCCACGGCGTGGAATACGTCTACGACAGCGTGAACCGTGTAGCCAGCGTGAAGCGGGGCACGGCGACGATCACCAAGGTTGCGGGAAAGAAGGACAGGGAGATCGCGGTGACGGAGATCCCGGCGCTGGGCACGGCCTATACCTTCGTGCAAGGCGATACCAACTACGGCGCGGGCGCGACCACTTCGCTGGTGGAGGGCATCACGCACGGGCCTGCAGCGGCTCCCGTCATGACCTTTGGCTATGCCTATGACGACTGCGGGAACATCGTAAGCGAGACGAGGGATGGGCTGACTGCCACTTATGAATATGACAAGCTGGGTCAGCTTACCCGCGTAAACGACCCGCATGACGAGGCCGCCGGCAGTTCCGAAACCACATGGGTGCACAACTACGACCGCTGCGGGAACATCCTGAGCAAGGTGAAGCACGCGTTCACCACAAACGCGGATCCCGGTACGGCCCTGGATACCATCCCATATGGCTACGGCGATACGAACTGGAAGGACAAGCTGACCGCCTACAACGGCCAGACCATTACCTACGACGCCATTGGCAACCCGATCAACGACGGTACGTGGACGTATACCTGGGGCGCCGGCAGGCAGCTCAGGCAGCTAAGGCAGATGAGTAAGTCAGGTATGATTGTGCAGTTCAAGTATAATCATGACGGTCTGCGCACGCAGAAGACTGTGACCGAGAACGGCGGGACTACCACGGTCGATTACACGCTGCATGGCAAACTTGTTACCCATCTGACCTGCGGTAGCGACAGCCTCCACTTCTTCTATGATGCACAGTGCAGGCCTGTGAAGGTTCAGTATAATGGCATGATGTATACTTACTTGCACAATTTACAGGGAGATATCGTCGGAATCGTTGATAATGCCAGTAGTCTCGTGGTAGAATACAAGTATGATGCATGGGGCAAGCCAATTGCCACTACTGGATCGTTGGCAGCGACACTGGGCAATCGCAACCCGTTCCGCTATCGTGGCTACGTCTACGATGAGGAAACGGAGCTGTACTACCTGCGCAGCCGCTATTACAACCCTCTGGTCGGGCGGTTCGTGAATGCGGATAGCATAATTGGGGAGTTTGCTGGCTTAAAAACGCATAATCTCTATAGGTATTGCCTAAGTGATCCAATTTGTCGAAGCGATGCCTCTGGTAACACTCCTACTGACGCATATGACTTTTATTTGAGAGCTGCTCAGGCAGATGGCCCGTATGCGGTTGGAGATATTATCTGTATCATTGGTGCGTTAGGCATATTGGCATACGGTGAGATTCTCAAACATATCAACAAATCGAGAAACAAAACAAAAACAAAGACGAAAACCCAAGCCGAGACGACAACCGCACCGTCACCAACTCCGACTGTTTCGCCTTCGCCTACGCCGCAACCACAACAGGAATACTTCCCTGTAAGTCCATTTGACTTTCATCCTTTTGGATTGATCGCTAATGTCTATCCCATTGGAGCGAACAGTCCAATAGTGATCAAATAGAATATCCCATTCACGAAGACTTCTATTTTTGAATGGGATTACGATACTAAAAATAGCTCTCATTACCATGTAATGCTTCCATCAATGAATAACAGCCATCTTGAAGGAGGACACTACTGGCCGGGAGACGCCGTACCCGAACCGTCGAATTCTCTGTTCTTCGGCAATATGAGCAGCGAACCATGGAAGTACTTAGAATGAGGTGATGATTTATGGGAAACAATGTTCCGACGTCCATCGGCGACTTGATGGCAATACTTCATGATGCCGTTTGTGAAAAATGGTCTTTCGACTATGGGCATAAAGAACTTATGCTGTTCTTTCAATCTGATGATGGCAAGAAGCGCAGAATGATCTATCGCGGCGTGTATGCGCATCAGATGGTGAGCTGTGATTTCTGGGGACCTTCGCCGCGGATCTACGGTTTAGAGGTAGTGGAGAAGCAAAGCGGGTTTTTGTATAACCAGCTGGTTCAAACCATTGCGCGTGAAGCCTTCGAAGAATCTTTTATCAGTGAACTTGCGGATGGTATTGAAACGAAAATGCAATTCATTTCCGGAGATGTCTTGTGCGTGTTATGTAAGTCTATTTCGGTAGAATAAAGCTGTAACCATTTAGAGGAAAGATACTTTGATTATAATTATAAGGATAACAGCAAAGAACTTGCGGCATGTGTGGTATTTGTATATGATGTGGCAAATCATGCAGGTGCCATTCATTTTGACAGGGATAAGCTTTTTATGGATGAGCAAGAATACGGATCATATATTATTT
>JAAYOH010000028.1 GCA_012520375.1 Clostridiales bacterium | reverse complement strand
TTGATATACCTAGATGATGAACATGTCAAAGCACATGACCATTCAAAAACAGTAAGACATCAGTGCCGAATTCATTCTTGCCCCGCTTTTTATAACAGATATTGTGCATGATTATCCAGCAGCCCAATCCACCCCCCTCTTCCCCGCCATTCCGGCATAACCCAATATCAACCCCGCGTCCATCCCCCTGTCACACGGGTGCTTTATACTGCAGGAAAAGGAGGCTGCGATATGATCAAGTACATCTTGCCCCCTGTCCTGGGCGCCGTCATCGGATACATCACCAACGATCTGGCCATCCGCATGCTGTTCCACCCCTACAAGGAGATCTACATCGGCAAGTGGCACGTTCCCTTCACCCCCGGTCTGATCCCCGCCCAGAAAAATCGTCTGGCCAAGTCCCTGGGGGACGTGGTGAGCGGGCAGCTGCTGTCCGCCCAAGTACTCATGAAAGAGGCCCTGTCCCAGCGGGCGCTGAACAAGGTACGGGCCGGGACCCTGGCCTTCCTGGACCGGATGACGGAGGAAAAAGCGACCCTCCGGGAGCTGCTGCTCGAGCGCATGCCCCCGGACCGCCTGGACCGCTACGTGGACCGGGTACGGGTAAGCGGAGGCGTCTATCTGATGGACAAGCTGGTCCAGGCGGAGATTGGCCGTTCCATCGCCCGCAGCGTCACCGACGAAGCCCGGGTCAAGCTGCAGGGCCTCCACGCCCTGGAAGGGCTGTTCAAGCTCATCGGGGTGAACGAGATCTTACAAAGCCTGGAAAATGCCATCACGGGCATCGTGGACCGGCAGATCGAAGACAAGGGGCCGGAACTTGTGTCCGGGCAGATGGAGGCCATCAGCGCCGAACTGCTGGACAATCCGGTGTGCGAACTGATCGGCCCCTACAAAGAACGGTTCCCCCGCATCGTGGACAAGGTCGTCGCCCTGTACGAGGGCATCGTCCGAGACCACCTGGAGGCAATGGTCCGCACCGCAAAAATCGACAAGATCGTCCAGCGGCGCATCGATTCCCTGGACGCCGCCCAAATCGAGGAAGCGGCCTTCGGGGTCATGCGGCGGGAACTAAAGGCCATCGTGTACCTGGGCGCCGTCCTCGGATTTATCATGGGGTTCATCAATCTGCTGTTCCTATAATTTTACTTGACAAAATCCTCGTCTCCCCTTATAATCCTGTTCAGAGGCGATGACGGGGAAGAAGTAAGCGGACAAGCATCCTCCAAGAGAGCCGCCGGGTGGTGCGAGGCGGCAGGGTGTCCCGGCTGAATACATCCCAGGAGCTGCGCACCCAAAGCCTTTGGCCGGTAGGCTGCGCCGGGTTCTCCCGTGACAGGGATAAGGTATGTATGTACCTAAGGGGTCGGCGAAAGCCGGCAATAGAGGTGGTACCGCGGTAAGATGCTTATCGTCCTCTGCAACCAGGTTGCGGAGGATTTTCTTATGCCTCCAAAACCAAATCCATGTAAGGAGGAATGCTCATCATGCTCACGCGATTTTTGGAAGACAATGCCCGGACGCACCCCAGCGAAATAGCGCTGGTGGAGATCAATCCCAGTTTCGAACCCGAGAGCCGCATCACCTGGCGGGAATATTCCCTGATGCAGCCCATCCCGGGCCAGCCCTTCCGCCGGGAAATGACCTGGCGCGGCTTTGACCTGAAAGCCAACCGCTTCGCCAACCTGCTCATGACAAGGGGCTGCCGGAAGGGGCAAAAGGTGGCCATTTTGCTCATGAACTCCCTGGAATGGCTGCCCATCTACTTCGGCATCCTGAAAGCCGGCGCGGTGGCCGTGCCCCTCAACTACCGCTACACCGCCGAGGAGATCCGCTACTGCCTGGAAAAGTCAGACGCCTCCATGCTGGCCTTCGGCCCCGAGTTCGTGGGCCGCATGGAAGAGATCGTGGGCCAGATCCCCAAGGTCAAACACCTCTTCTACATCGGGGAGGACTGCCCCACCTTTGCGGACAGCTTTGACCACATGATCCGCTACTGTTCCAGCCATGCCCCCGAGGTGGAGTTGTGCGAGGACGACATCGGCGCCATCTATTTCTCTTCGGGCACCACCGGCTTCCCCAAGGCCATCCTTCACGCCCACAGGGCCCTCACCCACGCGGCCCTGACGGAGCAAAACCACCACGGCCAGACCCATGAGGACGTGTTCCTGTGCATCCCGCCCCTGTACCACACCGGCGCCAAGATGCACTGGTTCGGCAGCCTGGTCTCCTGCAGCCGCGCCGTCCTCCTCAAGGGCACAAAGCCGGAGTGGATCATGAATGCCATCTCCCAGGAAAAGTGCACCATCGTGTGGCTGCTGGTGCCCTGGGCCCAGGACCTGCTGGACGCCATCGACCGGGGAGACGTCAACCTGGACAAACTGCAAACCCGGCAGCTTCGCCTGATGCACATCGGCGCCCAGCCCGTGCCTCCCTCCCTGGTGGGGCGCTGGCTGCAAAAGTTCCCCACCCACCAGTACGACACCAACTATGGCCTCAGCGAATCCATCGGGCCGGGCTGCGTACACCTGGGCGTGGAAAACGTGCACAAGGTGGGCGCCATCGGAAAAGCGGGCTACGGCTGGGAGACCCGGATCGTGGACGAAGAGGGACGGGATGTGGCACCCGGCGACGTGGGCGAACTGATCGTCCGGGGCCCCGGCGTCATGTTGTGCTACTACAACGACAAGGCCGCCACCGATGAAGTGCTCAAGGATGGCTGGCTGTACACCGGAGACATGGCCATGGAAGACGAGGACGGTTTTATCTTCCTGGTGGACCGGAAAAAAGACGTCATCATCACCGGAGGCGAGAACCTGTATCCCGTGCAGATTGAAAACTTCATCCGCAAGCACGAAGCGGTGAAGGACGTGGCAGTCATCGGCCTTCCCCACCCCCGGCTGGGAGAAATCGCCGCCGCCATCGTAGAGGTAAAACCGGAGTACAGCTTGAGCGAAGAGGAACTCAATGCCTTCTGCGCCGCCCTGCCCCGCTACAAAAGGCCCCGGGAGATCATCTTCGCCGACGTGCCCCGCAATCCCACGGGAAAGATCGAAAAACCCAAGCTGCGCCGCATGTACTGTGTAGACAACCTGGTGGCCCGGCAGATCGCGCGATAGGATCCTCCCGATGCGAAATAAATTCAACGGATCGGCGCCCGCGTGCTTGCATGCGGGCGCCGGATGTGCTATAGTGAATTGTAATTCTGGTTACAGAAGATGGAGGCAATACGATGAGATGCGTTGGCACCGTAACCCGTGGCATCCGTGCGCCCATATTCAAGCTCGGAGATGATCTGGCCGAACTGACGGTTCAGTGCGTGTTGCGCGCCGCACAAAGCGAGGGTTTTGTCCTGCATGACCGGGACGTGGTGGCCGTGACCGAGTCCGCCCTGGCCCGTACCCAGGGCAACTACGCCACGCTGGAGCAGATCGCCGTTGCGGTCCGCGCGCTCTTTCCCGATGGAGAAGCCGGCATCATCCACCCGATTCTCAGCCGAAACCGGTTCTCCATGCTGCTCAAGGGCATTTCCATGGGGCTGGACAAGCTGTACATACAGCTGGCCTACCCTGCGGATGAGGTGGGCAACCCCCTGATCTCCTACGATCAACTGGACGAACAGGACATCAACCCCACCCGGGACGTGCTCAGCCATGCCAAATTCCGGGAACTTTTCGGCCAGGAAGTGCTGCATCCCTTTACCGGCGTGGACTATGTGGCCATGTACCGGGAGATCGCGCCAAACGCGGAGATCTTCCTGGCCAACGATCCCCGGGAGATGCTCAAGCACACAGACTGCGTCCTCGCCTGCGACGTCCACACCCGCGACCGCACCGTGCGCCGCCTGAAAGAGGCCGGGGCCCGCATCGCGGTCTCCATGGCGGACGTCCTGAACGCGCCGGTGAACGGCAGCGGGTACAACCCCCAGTATGGCCTGTACGGCTCCAACCTGGCCGACGAGCATACCATCAAGCTCTTCCCCCGGGACTGCGGCGCTTTCGTGGAAAACGTGCAGCGCCTCTTCAAGGAAAAGACGGGAAAAACCATCGAAGTCATGGTGTACGGAGACGGCGCTTTCAAGGATCCGGTGGCCAAGATCTGGGAACTGGCGGACCCGGTGGTCTCCCCCGGCTACACCAGCGGCCTGGCAGGTACCCCCAGCGAGTTGAAGCTCAAGCACCTGGCAGACACCCGGTTCAAGGATACGGATGCCGATGCTGCCGCCGAGATGATGCGGGAAGCCATACAGCACAAGCAGGACTCCCTGGTAGGCAGCATGGCCTCCCAGGGCACCACCCCCCGCCGCTACACCGACCTCCTGGGCTCCCTGTGCGATCTCACCAGCGGCAGCGGCGACAAGGGCACCCCCATCGTGCTGGTGCAGGGGTACTTCGACAGTTTCGCAGACTAAATTGCAGATCAGCTTCCGGGCCGTCCGTTTTTCGGGCGGCCTTTGCTTGACAAGCCGGGAGGGGCGGGGTATACTTTGAGTAGCTTTTTATAGGAGGCGATCCCCATGGATCCAAGGCCCATCGGCGTCATGGACTCCGGGCTCGGCGGCATCAGCGTGCTGAGGACCCTGGTCAAAGAGCTGCCGGATGAATCTTTTTTCTATCTGGGGGATACCCAAAACGCCCCGTACGGCGACAGACCCGAAGCCGAGATCCTGGAACTCACCCGCAATTGCGTAGGCAAGCTGGTGGACATGGGGGTCAAGGCGGTCTGCATCGCCTGCAACACCGCCACCTCCGCGGCTGAGGAGGCGCTCCGCGCGGCCCTCCCCATTCCCGTGGTGGGCATCGAGCCTGCCCTGAAGCCGGCGGCCCTTGCGGGTCGGCCGGGCAAGATCCTGGTTATGGCCACCGCGGCCACCATCCGCCAGGAAAAGTTCCAGCGCCTGAACGCCCGATACGGGGAAAACGCCTTGCTGCTCCCCTGTCCGGGCCTGATGGAGTTTGTCGAGCGCCTGGAGCTGGATACGCCCGCCTTAAACGCCCACCTCGACAAACTGCTGGCTCCCTTCCGGGGAGAACCCATCACCTCGATCGTGCTGGGCTGCACCCACTATCCCTTCCTGAACAGCGCCATCACCCGGCGCTTCCCCCATGCCGTGCTGTACGAGGGCGGCATGATCACCACCCTGAAGCTAAAGGAAAAGCTTACGGAGCGGGACGCCCTGGGTCCGGGCCCGGGTTCCGTAAAGTTCTTCACAACGGGCAGCGAGGGAACGGCGGCCATGGAGCAGCTGTTTGCCCTGCCGGACAGTGATTTCTGAGGGGATTGACAGCCAGCGGGGGGAACTTGACGGTTTTCCCCGCTGAAATCATGTAAATATCCTTTTTTTGTGCCTGAAAAGCCTTTTCAAGCCGGGCAATTTCTGGTAAAATGGAGGATAGGTATTTGCGCGAACGAACGGTAATCGCCGAGCGCTTTGGTGCAATCAGCGGCGCGGCGCGCGGCCAATAACGAACAGGGGGAATACTGGGTTATGAAAGACTACAGCACAAAAAACATCCGCAACATCGCTGTCATAGGCCATGGCAGCGAGGGCAAGACCACCTTGGTTGAGGCGATGCTGTATGCAACGGACACCATCGACCGCCAGGGCCGCGTCGAGGACGGATCCACCACCACCGACTTCGATCCCGAAGAGACGAAACGCGGGATTTCCATTTCCGCAGCCATTGCCCCGCTGGAATATAGGGGCACCAAAGTCAATCTGGTCGACGTCCCCGGCTACTTCGATTTCGCCGGCGAAATGATGGGCCCCCTCGCCGTGTGCGAAGGCGCCGTCATCACCATGGGCGCCGTCTCCGGCCTCAACGTGGGCGCGGAGAAAGCTTGGAGCCTGTGCGACAAGATGGGCACCGCCCGGTTGATCGTCATCAACCAGATGGACCGTGAGAACGCCAACTTCCAGAAGGCGCTTACGAGCCTCATCGACAAGTACGGCACCCACATCGCGCCCATCGAAGTGCCCATCGTCGAAAAGGGTCAATTTACCGGGGTGGTCTGCGTGCTGGAGAATAAAGCGTACATCGGCGAAGGAAAGACCCTGAAAGAGATCGATATCCCCGATTCCATGAAAGACGAAGTGGAAACCTGCCGCGAGCAGATCATGGAAGCCGCCGCCAGCGCCGATGACGAGTTGATGGAAAAGTATTTCGAAGAAATGGGGCTCTCCCCGGAAGACACCATGAAGGGCCTGCGCAAGGGCATCACCGAGGGCACCGTGGTCCCCGTGGTGTGCTGTTCTGCCCTCACCCGTGTGGGCGTAGCCAAGGTGTTGGACAACATCGTGGACCTGATGCCCTCCCCAGAGGGCCACGTCCTCACCGGCGTCGATCCCAAGACCGAAGCCAAAGTAGAGCGCGTCTGCGACGTCGACCAGCCCTTCTCTGCCCGCGTCTTCAAGACCATGGCCGACCCCTTCGTGGGGAAATTGTCCCTGCTGAAGGTCACCTCCGGCGTGTTGACAAGCGACGTATCCCTGTACAACGTCAATGCGGAGAAGGCCGAAAAGGCGGGCTCCATTTACATCCAGCGGGGCAAAAAGCAGAACCCCACCCAGAAAGTGGTCGCCGGCGATATCTGCGCCCTGTCCAAACTGCAGTCCGCAAACACCGGTCACACCCTGTGTGACGCCGCCGATCCCGTCCGCTTCGACGAGATCGAGTTCCCGCAGCCCTGCATCTCCATGGCCGTGTACGCCAAGAAGGCGGGGGAAGAAGACAAGGTCTTCTCCGGCCTGGCTCGCCTCCAGGAGGAAGACCCCACCCTGCGCCTGGACAAAGATCCCGAAACCAACGAGACCCTGCTCAGCGGCCTGGGGGAAATGCACCTCGAAGTGGTCAGCAGGAAGCTGTCCTCCAAGTTCGGCGCCGAGTGCCTCCTGCAGGACCCCAAGATCCCCTACCGCGAGACCATCCGCAAAAAGGTGGACGTTGTGGGCCGCCACAAGAAGCAAACCGGCGGCCACGGCCAGTTCGGCCACGTCGTCATCGAGTTCCGTCCCAACGACGATCCCACCAACACCGACTTCATCTTTGAAGACGCGGTGGTGGGCGGCGTCGTCCCCCGCAACTTCATCCCTGCGGTGGAAAAGGGCCTGCGGGAGAACATCCTCAAGGGCGTGCTGGCCGGCTTCCCCGTGGTGGGCCTGACCGCCAAACTCCATGACGGCTCCTACCATTCCGTTGACTCCTCCGAAATGGCCTTCAAAACCGCTGCCCGTCTGGCTTTCAGGCAGCTGACCGGCGCCAACCCCGTGCTGCTGGAGCCCATCTACCGCGCAGAGGTCCTGGTGCCCGACGAGTACATGGGCGACATCATCGGCGACATGAACAGGCGCCGCGGCCGCATCATCGGCATGGAGCCTAAGGACGGCCTGCAGCTGGTCATCGCCGAGGTGCCCCAGGCGGAGATGTTCAAGTACGCCACCGACCTGAGGTCCATGACCCAGGCCCGCGGCTCCTTCACCATGAGCTTTGAGCGCTACGAAGAGGTGCCCGCTGCCGACGCCAAGAAGATCGTGGAGAGCGTCAAGCTCGAGGAGGAAGAGGACGAATAATCCCTCTCACCCCATGGGGGTTGCTGCGGCAGCCCCCCTTTTTTTAGTGACATAGGAGGTTTATACACATGGCAGTTATCGGTCTTGACGTGGGGACCAGCGGCGTCAAAAGCACGGTGCTGGATGACAATGCCCGGGTGATCGCCCATGCCTATCGGGAATACGATCTGCTCTGCCCGGCGGAAGGACAGTACGAACTCGACCCCAGGGTACTGCTCAAGGGCGCCCTGGAAGTGATCCGGGAGAGCGCCGGGAAGGCCGGGACCGACATCGAAGCCATCTCGGTGACCTCTTTCGGGGAATCCTTCGTGTGCCTGGACGAACGGGACGAAGTGCTGTGCAACACCATGATCTACATGGACAAGCGGGGCGCCGAGGAGTGCGCGGAATACCTGGCCCTGCGAAGCGAGATGGACATCTTCGCCCGGTGCGGCCACTATGTGGATCCCATGTTCGGCATCTACAAAATCCGCTGGATGCAAAAGCACTGCCCAAAGCTTATGGCAAAGATGCGCCGTATCTGCTTCATCGCCGACTTCATCACCTACAAGCTGGGCGCCGCCCACAAGTGCGACTACTCCCTGGCAGCCCGCAGCGCCATGTTCGACGTGTTTGACAAGGTCTGGATCGACGAGGCCCTGGCCTTTGCCGGGCTCGACAGGGCCATGCTGCCCGAGGCCGTGCCCGGGGGCAGCACCGTGGGAGAGGTCTCCCCCGCCATCGCCCAAGAACTGGGCCTGGGCACCGGGGTAAAGCTGATCGTTGCGGGCCACGACCAGGTCGCCGCCGTCATGGGCAGCGGCGCCTGGGAAGCCGGCGAGACCGCCAACGGCATGGGCACCACCGACTGCATCACCGCGGTGCTCAGCGCCGAAGGGCTGGACTACGAATCCCTGATCCGCAACTCCCTGACCCTGGTGCCCTACCTGGACAGCGGCCGCTTCGTGACCTATGCCTTCAACGTGTCCGGCGGCTGTGCGGTCAAGTGGTTCCGGGACACCCTGGCCAAGGACATCGCGGAGCGGGAAGACGCCTATGCCCTGTTGAACCAGGAGGCCCCCTCCGAGCCCACAGACCTGATCGTCCTCCCCTATCTGGCGGGGAGCGGCACCCCCTACATGGACGGCAACACCCCCTGTGTCTTCGCCGGCCTCCGGCTGGGCACCGACCGGGGCAAATTGTTCCGGGGCCTGCTGGAGGGCGAGACCTACGAGATGATGGTGAACATCGAGTGCCTGAAAGAATGCGGGGTGGAAGTGGAAAAAGTCATCACCGTGGGGGGCGGCAGCAATTCCCCCCTGTGGATGCAGATCCGCGCCGACATCTTCGGCCGGGACATCTACCTCCCCGAAAACAAAGAAGCGGGCACCCTGGGCACGGCCATCCTGTGCTATGTGGGGATGGGCCGCTACGCCTCGATCCCCGAAGCCCAGAAGAAGATGATTTCCTTCTCGAAGAAGTTCACGCCGGACGCCGCGAGCCACGCCCACTATGCGGCGAAGTACCAGAAATACAAGAAGCTGTACGCCATGGCCAAAGAGCTGTTTGCCTGAAAAGAGGGGGTCCAAATGTCCGCATCCATCCGCGTAACCATCTGGAACGAATACCGGCAGGATCGGGACTGGCCCGAGATCCTCGCCGTGTACCCGGAGGGCATCCACAAAGTGATCGGAAACGCCCTCGGCGCCCAGGAGGATATCCGGGTACGGTATGCCACCCTGGACGATGCGGAGCACGGTCTGACCCAGGCGGTGCTGGATGACACCGACGTGCTGATCTGGTGGGGGCACATCGCCCACGGCGAGGTCTCGGACCATATGGTGCAGCGGGTATGCGACCGGGTGACCCTGGAGGGCATGGGCGTCATCTTCCTTCACGCCTCCCACGCTTCAAAGCCCTTCAAAAAGCTGTGCGGTACCCACAGCAACCGCCTGAAATGGCGGGAGGACGGGGCCCGGGAGCGGATCTGGGTCATTGAGCCCGCCCATCCCATCGCCCGGGGCATCCCCGAATGCATCGTCCTGGACCAGGAGGAAATGTATGGGGAGCCCTTTGACATCCCCGCTCCCGACGAACTCGTCTTCCTCAGCTGGTTCAAGGGGGGCGAAGTGTTCCGCAGCGGCTTTGTACTGCGCCGGGGCCTCGGCAAGTGCTTTTACTTCCGGCCCGGCCACGAATCCTTTCCCACATACTACAACCCCCACATCCAGCGGGTGATCCTGAACGGCGTACGCTATGTCAACGCCAGAGATACCCTGGGCGAGATGCCCCAAGTCGCCTTCGGACACATGGAGACCGCCCCGGAACCATAAGCAAAACCACCGGCCGGAGGAAGCCATTCATGAACAAACACCGCACCATCCTGACCTGGAGCATCCTCTTTCTCATCTTCGGATACGCCATGAGTTTCAACATCATTAACGTATGCATGGTTCCCCTGGTCCAGCACTTTTCCCTCACCGGCGCGTCCCAGGGACTCATGAGCAGCATGATCAATCTGGGCTCTATGCTGCCCCTCTTCCTGGCCCCCCTGTTCCAGGGCCGCGTCGACAAACTATGGCTGATCATCGTCAGCAGCTTTCTGCAGGCTCTTATGATCCTTCTCGGCGGGCTGTCCGGCAGCTTTTCCATGCTCCTCACCAGCTGCCTGCTGCTGGGGATCGCATACAGCACCACGGACACCTATGTGAACAGCTACATGGTGGATTTGTACCCAAGGGACAGCGCCAAATACCTGGGCCTGGTCCACGGCTTTTTCGGCATCGGCGGGCTCATCGTGCCCATCCTGCTGAACCACGTGCTGGCCTGGGGCGGCTGGCGCAGCGCCTACTATATCGGCGCCCTGCTCTTCGGGCTGATCGCCCTGATCTTCTCGGTCATCGCACTGTCGGTGCGAAAGAAGGCGGACGTGCCCACGGCAGCCCTGGAACAGCCCATCTCAAGGGCCATGCTGAGGTCGTACTTCAAAAGCAGCCGGAACATCCTGCTGCTCCTGGCGGGCATCTGCTTCGCCGCCGCCCAGATCGGCCTGGTCAACTGGATCGTCCACTACATGAGCGTGCGCTTTGAGGACGCCGCCTTGGGCTCGGTCTGCCTGTCCCTCTACTGGATCACCACTGCCTTCAGCCGCATCTTCGGGCCCAGGCTGCCCTTCCCCGCCCACAAGGCCCAGGCAGTGGGCGCCCTCGTCAGCGGCATCCTGCTGATGGTAGGCATCGCCCGAGGCAGCGCTATGGGCATGGCGGTAACCTGCGGCCTCTTCGGCCTCTTCAGCGGGCCCTGTCTCCCCGTACTGGTGGGGGAAGCGGCCCTGGGCAACGCCGACCGCACCTCCCTGACCACAGCGGTGATGATGCTTCTGATGAGCCTGTCCCGCATGGTAACGCCCCTGGCCATGGGCTCCCTGACCAACGTCTCCCTGGTCGCCGCCATGTTCGTCCCCGCCGTCGCCGCCATCCTGTCCGCCCTCTTCAGCGCCCTGGCCAACCGCGGCCGGGACGCCCTGGTACAAAAGGCGTAACCTGGGACCGGTTTCCGCATGCGCCCCCTTCCCACTTTCCGTGGGGCGATTTTCTTTGCTCGGGGGGACCGTCAAGGAAATACTGGGGCGCTGTTGGCCCGACCTTCAAGTTTTCCGGTGATGTGCGAACGGCGATCTGCACCACCAATGCCATAGAGAGCCTCAATTCCACCCATCGCCGATTGAACAGTCAGTGCAGCGTATTTCCCAGTGACACAGCGCTGCGAAAGCCTTGTATCTATCCACCTTTAGGGCGATGAAGAAATGGACTATGCCGATCCGGAACCGGGGGAAGGTATACAGCGAATTGTCGATTCTGTACGAAGGAAGATTGCCGGACTGGTGCCAGAAGCAGCCAGAACCGTCAAGGGGAAAATGAACGACCGTTTCGGGCCGCCCTTGACATATTTGTCTGCTTCTGGTATAACGGTAGTCAAGAGCCGAACGGTAAAACCTGCCGTCCAGCCCCATCCAATGATGATCCTATCCTGGAAGACCGACATGTACAGAAAGAATTTCAGAGAGCCTCCCAATATACGGACTATATCCTCACCCTGATGTTTTAGTTGGAGGAAGAATATGGATATATTGGTTACGTTTGATGAAAATTATATTCCACCGTTCAAAACCATGCTAAAATCGCTTATGATCAACAACCCGGAGCAAAACACTACTTTTTGGTTGATTCATGACGGCATTGAGGAAAAGCAACTACGGGATTTGATTCATTTTTGTTTGGTATATGGAGCAAAATTCGAGCCTATTTGTATTCCGAAAAAGTATTTCAAGGATGCTAAAATAACAAAACGATACCCGCGATCCATGTACTATAGGCTCATGGCGCCTTTGGTTTTACCGGAAACCTTGGACAAAATTTTATATTTGGATCCGGACACTCTGGTTATAAACAAATTGGACAGCCTTTGGGAAACGGAATTCCCTGAAGGGAAGTTTTATGCTGCGGCATCTCATGCGATTGTCGGGAATCTTACAGACAATATAAATAAAATCCGTCTCGATACGGACCACTCGTATTTTAATACCGGAGTAATCCTTATGAATCTTGCAAAAGCAAGAAAAATAGTCGATGCCGATGAAATAATCAAAACCGTAAACGAGAGCAGAGATATAGAGTTGATTTTGCCTGATCAGGATCTGTTCAATGCCATGTACGGCAAATATACACTCGAAATCCCTGAGGAACTCTATAATTATGACGCAAGGCTTTATCTCGCATACCTTTTGAACAGTGCGAACAAGCACGACCTGGATTGGGTTCTGTCGAATACCTGTATCCTTCATTTTTGCGGAAAGAAAAAGCCGTGGCTCTCCCAAGGATTTGATGTCTTTACGAGCCTTTATAAGTATTTTATGTATAGATAGGCTTTTATATGCAGTTTGACACAACGATGATAAGAAAGGATGACGTTGGGTGAGAAGTGACAATACGGATGATGCGCCGCCAATAACCGGCAGATGAGCAATTCAAAACGCATCAAGGAGGCTGGTTTCTCCGGCAAAGTCATGGTAGCAAAAAATACATCTCTCTTGACAGCATCGAAAGGATCTGCCGGGTGTTTGGCTGCGGTGTGGATGATATTGTAGAATTCATTCATGAGAAGAATGCTTGATGATATTGTATTTTTGTGCTAAATACTGTAATTTGGTAAAACGTTTCAGATTGTAAAATGGCGACAGGGGAAGGCGGGAGCTTGTGGCGAATTCCAATATAACAAAACAAGCATTTTCAATTGCCTTGAAAGAACTCATGAAAGAAGTTCCTTTCGATAAAATCCGTATCGCGGATATTTGCAATCGATGTGGAATGAATCGAAAGAGTTTCTATTATCATTTTAAGGATAAGTATGACCTTTTGAACTGGATTTTTGATACCGAATTTATTTCATTTGCCAAGGACCTTTCACAAGCTGAAAAACTCAATGAGCATCTGGATGCAGTCCAAAATATATGCAACTATTTTTATGCAAACAGAGATTTCTATCGCAAGGCGTTGCGAACAGAAGGGCAAAACTCATTTCCCGAACATTTCCGGGCATATACAATGCCGATTATGAAACTGCAAGTTGAATATCTGTTCGGCGAAAGCGAAGATGAGTTTACATTGAATTTTTTTACGGACGCAGCGGTGGCTACAATAGAACGTTGGCTCTTGGATAAAAACTGTATGCCGCCGGATGAATTTCTGAACAAACTGATGCGCATTATTCAGAAAGGAACGGAAGCATTGCACAATGAATTCAATAAAGAAGAGTAATTGAGAAAGAGCCTCGCGCCCACATCTGCAATACCCGATTTTTCGTTTTTTCTATCCATATGCTTTCTGTTTGGGGACAGTGTTGCATAGAATATCTGTCAGATTGCTTTCAAAGAGGTTGCGGTGTCCGGTATCGAACGTCTTTTCCCAATCGCATACATTTCCGTTTTTATCAAAGGATACGGAACAGGCATCATCGGAAATGATTGCGTCTATGAGAGAAACATCTCCTTTCAAATCCCAAGCGATCGTGCTGTATGATTGGTCATTGCGAGTTTGCTTCACTGCCGTATAGATGCGTTGATGCACTTCCTTCGGACAATTTATCTCCGGTATCAGACACGTGAAAACAGGTGCAAACTCTTGCGTGCGATCAAATAAATCACCGTTGATGATGCGTTCGGTGTCGTTTTGCCCGTAGGGATACCAGGTAGAGTACAGCATTTTGTTTGAACGGAGTTTTGCGCATGCATCGGCGACATTTTCCTCGTAACGGATGACGACCATCATGTTTTTTCGCATCGTCGCTTCTGTAAGGAATGAGAGGGTCATGTCCTTCATATCACAAAAGACACAAAATGCACTGTCGGGATGTCTTTCTATCAGGGACAATGTTTTCGTGGATAGATCCGAAACAAACAACATCCATGTATAAACGCCTAAATGCTCGCCCTGAAAGATCAGATCATCATACCGTTGCTGCTTTTCCTCGAATTTTTGCGCATCGATTTGAAGCAATATCGTCCATGGAATATGAAACCCCAGGACCTTTTCATTTTCACGGATACGCTTTGCGCCAACGGTACAACTGTTGTATCCTACGTTGATCCCGAACGTATAGAGTTTTTCTGTATCCACATACGTTACGACATCTCTTATCAGATCATAATAAGCGCTGTCCTCATTCTGCAGCATAGTTTGAGCCACCATAAAAAAGTCCTTTTGAAATCTGCCGTCTGATAATTGCAAGGCAAAATCGATCAGGTTTCTGATGCCTCGTTCCGGACTTTCTGTAATGCTCTTTAATGCATTTTTGACAACAGTTTCAGCAAACAAACGAGGCATTCTGTTTTTCATTTGCATACATTTGCTCCTTCCAAAGTACAGATATACCGTCTTTAGCCTACCAAAAGAGTATGAAAAGAGATAATTTTCCACAATACACAAAGTTCTCTCCATGTCGGAAAAGGTGACAGATGAAGAGCTTTGTTACAATTTTGGACTTTTGCTTTTTCGTGTCCAATGAACTTCCAGAGTCCATCGTTTATAATGAATGTATCAACAGAAAAGGAGATACACACCATGAGCAGAACATTGAAAGAAAGTATTCAGGCATTTGCACTGAAGCAAGTTCTTAATTGCCTGGACGAAGACCCGGAGAAAGGTTTGCCGAAAATCTTACGTTGGGCTGAAAAGTTTGACAAGGATGGTAAGAATGCACATTTGATCAAACCCTTCCGCGCTATCATCAACGATCCGGATAACAACTGGAACATACTGATCAGGAGTCTTTGGAGGGACATAGATCCTGATGTTCTCAAAGTCTTCTTTGAGAATTTTATTGTCAATGCTTCCTTGGCTGCTTTCCAGCAACAGGAAAAATCCAAACAGGAACACGGCTGCAACATCCCATGGGCAATTCTGATGGACCTTACCTCTGCTTGCAATTTACAATGTACCGGCTGCTGGGCAGCAGATTATGGCCGAAAGCTGAACCTTTCGTATGAGGAGCTCGATGATGTGATCCGTCAGGGCACCCGGATGGGCACCTATTTCTATCTTTATTCCGGCGGCGAACCAATGGTCCGTAAAGACGATATCATCCGCCTGTGCGAAGCGCATCCCGACTGTATGTTCCTCGCTTTTACAAACGGCACTTTGATTGACGAAAAGTTTGCGGATGAAATGTTGCGCGTTAAGAACTTTATACCGGCTATCAGCATCGAAGGATTTGAGGAAGCAACCGATTATCGTCGAGGTGAAGGGACGTACCGGAAAGTCAAGAATGCCATGGGTATTTTGAAAGAGAAAAAA
Organism: Clostridiales bacterium; assembly: GCA_012520375.1. Lineage (GTDB taxonomy): Bacteria > Bacillota > Clostridia > Christensenellales > Aristaeellaceae > Excrementavichristensenella. The sequence goes on along the minus strand of JAAYOH010000028.1, from coordinate 484 downwards.
CTGCCGTTCGGCGCATCCTGCTGCTATACTTCCAAAAATATCGATTCTCTCAGCTCGGAAGAATATATCGATATGTTGGTCGAATCAGGGGCAAAATTCGCATGGTTCTTTCACTATATGCCCATCGGCAATACGGCTGTTCCCGAACTGTTGCCCCTGCCTGAACAACGTGAGACCATGTACCGTAAAATAAGGGAATACAGAAATACCAAACCCATTTTTACAATCGATTTCCAAAATGACGGTGAATATGTTAACGGATGTATTGCGGGCGGCCGCAGCTACCTGCACATCAACGCCAACGGCGATATCGAACCATGCGCTTTCATTCACTACGCAGATTCCAATATCAGAACGCATACGCTTCTGGAAGCTTTAAAACGGCCCTTATTTATGGCGTATAAAGAAGGGCAGCCTTTCAATGACAATATGTTCCGTCCTTGTCCGATGTTGGAAAATCCCGAGTGTTTATGCAACATGGTCA
>JAAYOH010000027.1 GCA_012520375.1 Clostridiales bacterium | reverse complement strand
TTCCCGATGCCTATGGGGTTGGTCTTTGTGCGGGTCACGCCGCAGCGCAGGATCAGCAGGTCTGTACTTTCCGCCACTTCCTCCCAGTCGATTTCTTTCGAGGCGTTGTGCTGGGAGATGTCCACGATCACCGGATCCCGGTCTCTCACCGTCACCTTGCATGCGGCCGTCTTCCCGTTCATCGTCTTCGCCGTGATGACCGCACTGCCTTTGCGCTCGGCCCGCACGCTGCCGTCGGAATCCACAAAGGCCACCCCCGGGGCGCTGGAAGTCCACTTGACCCGGTCGTCCACCCCCTGGGGCAGCACCGTGGCGTTCAGCTTCATCCTTTCCCCCCTGATCATGGACGCCTTGGACAGGTCCAGCTGGACGCCGGTGGGTTTCAGGGCCTCCCCGCTCACCTTTACATGGCAGCTGGCGCTGGCTTCCCCCAGTTTGCAGGAGATCACCGCATTCCCCGCCCGAAGGGCCGTGACGACCCCCGCTTCGGACACGGCAGCCACTTCCTGGTTGGAACTGGACCACACAGCCTCGTCAAAAACCGCCGTGGCAGGGGCGATTCTCTTCCTGATTTTCAGGGTTGCCCCTGTGTTGAGCTTTGCCCTGGTCCTGTTCAACCGCACCCGCTTCACCGTGCTGTAACGGGCGTATCGATGGCTCAGTTCATCCACTTTGACGCGCGCCGCGTCCACACTGCGCCCACCGGGGATGCGGACCGCGGGCACTGCGCCCCGCTTTCTCCTGAAGGCTGCGTTGAATTCCCGGATAAGCTGCCTGTAGCGGGCTCCGTTCACCTTGTTGCCATTCACATGGTAACTTCCATCCTTCATGCGGGCGGTAAACACCTTCTCGATGCCCCCCGTCCCATCCCCCGCGAGGGCCAGCACGGCGTACTCCGTCTTTCCCCTCACGAAGATGCAAAGGCAGGGCCTGCCCTTGGCGTCCACCCGCAGCTGGTGGCTGGATGAGACAAACCGGCTCACCCCGAAGGTCTCCGGATCGTATCCCGGAACCTGGTGGGGCGCGGCGCCTCCCTCCCGGGCGCCGTACAGGCGGATCCGGGCGCTTCCCGCTGCGTCTACCTGGATGAGGACCAAATCAGGGGCCTTGTTTCCGCTCAGCTTCATCAGCATGGCCACCTGCCGGGTACCCAGAGCCGCGATTTTTTGGGCATACGACCCCTGCCAGTCCTGGGCCGAAGCGCCCACGCAGCAAAGCACAAGGCACAGCAGGGCCAAAGCCGGTACGATCTTGAGCCTGCCCTTCATGATTACGCCTCCTTCTGTATTATTTCTTTAATTTTTGTCATTATATCGTAATATATTAAGCCTGTCAATAGGTTTTTCGTATTTTCCCCGGATCCGTCCAAAAATAAAAAAGAGAGCCGCCCATGGGCAGCCCCCTTTCGTTTTCTCCTTAGTCCAGCACGTACCTGTCCTTGCCGGCGGGTTTGTTCTTCATTTCCTCCCGCTTGGCGCTGTGCTGTTCGCTCTCAAAGCCCATGACGGCGTAAGCCGCCACCTTGCTCTCCTCCACGCCGGGCTGGTTGAAGGTGTCGATATTCATCAGGGCGCCGGTGTAGGCCGTCGCCATCATAAAGAAGTACAGCAGCTGTCCCACGGTGTGGGCGTTCACTTCGGGGAGGGTAATGGTCTGGCTCATGCGGCCTGCCCGGTACAGGGCGTACTCCGTCCCCTGCCGCTCCGCCTCGATGAGCTGGTTGTGGGTCTTGCCTCCCAGGAAGGCAATGGTGGGGATGTCGTCTACCCCGTGGGGGATATGGGTGGTGGCCCGGAAGTTCTCCACCTTCAGGAAAGTGAGGATCTTGTCATAGGGGCCCTCTGTATACAGCTGCAGCTGGGAATGCTGGTCGGTGACCCCCAGGGTCTTCACCGGGGTCTGGCCCAGGTTCACCCGCTGCCCGGACAGGGTCAGGTTTTTGCCCAGGCTCTCCGCCCACAGCTGGGCGTACCAGTCGCTCATCAGCTTCAGGGAATCGGCGTAGGGCATCATCACGGAGATGCTGGCCCCCCGGTCCATGCCGATGTACATCAGGCCGGCCTGCAGCAGCGCCGGGTTCTCCCACACGTTCCCGCTGAGGCAGCGGGCGTCCATGGCCGCGGCGCCCTCCAGCATGCCCCGGATGTCGATGCCGCACACGGCAGCCGCCAGCAGGCCCACCGGGCTGAGTTCAGAGAAGCGGCCCCCCACCCCATCCGGGATGTAGAAGGTCTTGTAGCCCTCCCGCTGGGCGATCTTGATCAAATGGCCCGTGGTCCTGGAGGTGGTGGTGATGATGTGCTCCTTGTACTTCTCCCCCACCGTCTTCTTCAGCAGGTCCAGTACGATCAGGTACTGGCTCATGGTCTCCGCCGTGCCGCCGGATTTGGTGATCACGTTGAAACAGGTGGTAGCGGGATCGATCACGTCCAGCAGCGCCGCCATGCGCTCGGGATCGATGTTGTCCTCGATGTACAGCCTGGGGCCGCCCCGTTTTTCTTTGGGCAGCTCGTTGTAGTGCAGGTGGCACAGGGCCTGATGCACCGCGGCCGGGCCCAAAGCGCTTCCGCCGATGCCCAACACCACGAAGGCGTCAAAGCGCTCCCGCACAGCCTTGGCGGTGGCCTCAATGTCCCGCACCACATCTTCCTGGCCGGTGGGCAGGTCCATCCAGCCCTGCATGCCCGTCCCCCTCTTCCCCTGCACAGACTCGTGTGCTTCTTCCAGGGCAGGGATCAATTCTTCCAACGCGCTCCTGGGGATGCCCCGGGCGCCGATGATGTCGTCCATCATGTTGTTGACATCCAGCTTGATGGGATAACTCATTATTCATCGCCTCCTTACGCTTTGCCCTGTCATTATACCCTTTTTTACCCTGTCGTTATACCTATTTATTGTTAAGCCACCGCCAAGGGCGGTGGAATATCGAATAAAATCTTGCATTATCCCAGTTGCAGCACCAGATAAATGACCAGCAGGTGCAGGGGATAAAAGGCGTAAAAAAACCACTTGGGGATCTTGATCCCCGTCTTCACGGGCAGGTAAATCAGGGGGAGTGCCAGAAGTGCATAGCCCTGGATGCCAAAGCCGATAGGGCCGATGTGATACCCGGTCCCCCCGGTGATGGCCCACCAGGCCATAAAACCGCCCGTCCAAAAGAGGGAAGGCAGGGGCCGATCGATGAGGGCCCAGAAGAGGAGGATCAGGGCAACGCCCCTCCAGCCGTAATTGATGCTGGGGGAAAAATACCAGACGGCCAGGGCCACCAGCCCCGTGGCTATATATCGTTTTTCCTGCAGGCTCCATATGATGAGGATGCCCGGCAGCAGGGTGAACAGGATGTTGGCAGTCTCAAGGCTTGAAACATACCAGTACAGCCCGCCCCTGACGGTAAGGCCTCCCGCCACCGCAGCTTGCATGGCGCCGGACACATGCCCCAGGGCCAGAACATAAATAGGTTGGGACACCAGGGCCAGCACCAGCACCCGCAGGGCATAGCGCAGGGGATTCTTCGTGTACACGCAGCCCGCCGCGATGCAGTAGGCAAAGAGGGGAAAGGCCAGGCGCCCCGCCAGGCGCATCCAGGGCATCCCGGGGAAAAACATCTTCCCCACGTGATCGATGACCATGGAGATCATCGCAATGACCTTCAGCAGCGCGGTATCCGTTGACAAACGGATCTCCCGTCCCTTTGCCCCTGCCATAGATCCACCTCCGAATCCCTCAGCGTCCGCACAGTATTATATCCCATGAAAGCGCCTTCGTCAAACGCTCTTTTCCTTGAAAATCTTTCCAAATCTATTGACTATTGAGATATATCATTTTATAATAGTGATGTAACATAATTTCATTCCATTGGAGGGAAGCTATATGGGAAACCGAACGATGGTCCTTGGCGTCATCGGCGCCGATGTACATGCCGTCGGAAACCAGATCCTGGATTTTGCCTTTGGTCAGGCCGGGTTCAACGTCGTGAACCTCGGCGTCATGGTCTCTCAGGAAGAGTTCATCGAAGCTGCCATTGAATCCGCAGCCCGCGCCATTGTGGTGTCCAGCCTGTACGGCCACGGCGAGCTGGACTGCCGAGGGATGCGGGAGAAGTGCGACGAAGCCGGCCTGAAGGGCATCCTGTTGTATGTGGGCGGCAACATCGTGGTAGGCAAGCAGCCTTTCGAAGAGGTGGAGAAGCGCTTCCTCGAAATGGGCTTTGATCGGGTCTTTGGTCCCGGCACCGCCCCGGAAACCACCATCGAGCAGTTGAAGAAGGACCTGGACGCCCTGGATGCTGCTGCCGGAGCGTAACACATGAACGCCATTTTGCTGATCGATTTCGGGTCCACCTACACCAAAGTCACCGCCGTGGACGCCCAGGGCCGCAGGATCCTCGGCCATGCCCAGAGCTACACGACGGTGGAAGAGGACGTCTCTTTGGGCCTGGACCAGGCGCTCGAGATCCTGGCCAGGACGGCAGGGCCCCTCGATTTCGTCCAGCGCTACGCCTGTTCCTCCGCTGCGGGGGGGCTGCGCATGATCGCCTCGGGGTTGGTCCCATCCCTCACCGCCGAGGCTGCCAAGCGCGCCGCCCTGGGCGCCGGCGCCAAGGTCATCCGCACCTACGCCTACGACCTGACCCCGGCGGATATCCGGGAGATCCTCTCCCTTCGCCCCGACATTTTCCTCCTCTGCGGCGGCACCGACGGGGGCAACCGGGAATACGCCCTGAACAACGCCCGGGCCCTCGCCCCTTGCGCCCCCTCCTTTCCCATCGTGTTGGCCTGCAATCGCTCCGTATCGGATGAATGCGCCGACATCCTGAAAGGGGCGGGCCACGAAGTCCTTAGCTGTGAAAACGTCATGCCCACTTTCAACCGCCTGAACGTGGAACCCTGCCAGAAAGTCATCCGCGAGGTCTTCCTGCGGCGCATCATTTTCGCCAAGGGCTTGAGCAAGGCCAGCCAACTGGTGTCCGGCATCCTGATGCCCACCCCTGCAGCGGTGATGACCGCCCTGGAACTGCTCAGCACCGAGCTCGGCGAACTGATGGCCGTGGACCTGGGGGGCGCCACCACCGACATCTACTCCATTTCCAAGGGCCTGCCCACCAACCAGGGCACCCTCATGCGGGGGCTCCCCGAGCCCTTTGCCAAGCGCACCGTAGAGGGCGATATCGGGATGCGCTACAGCGTGCGGGGCATCCTGGAAGCCGCTTCCACCCAAGAAGCCGCGATTGTAAGCGGACAAAGCGAAGAAGCCGTGCTGCAATGGGTGGATCGCATCCAAGATCAGCCCGGCATCCTTGCCCAAAGCCCCGAAGAGCAGCAGATCGACTGCGCCCTGGCGGCCCTGGCCATCGAGACCGGCCTGATCCGCCATGCGGGCACCCTGGAGCAGATCTATACCCCCATGGGGCTGGTTTATCAACAGACAGGAAAAGACCTCACCGCCATCACCCGCCTGATCCTCACCGGCGGCGCCCTGGTCCACATGGGCAAAGCAGAGGAAATCGCACACAGAGCCATGTCTTCCACAAGACGACCCGATTCCCTGATGCCGCGGGACGCCCAGGTCCTGGTGGACCGGCGCTACATCCTGAGCGCCATGGGCCTGCTCAGCCAGAGCGATCCCGACCTGGCAAAAGAGTTGATGATAAAGGAGTTTTTGATATGACCGAGATGCGCAATCGCAAGATCCCCATGGATGAATTCCGAAAGATCCGTGAAGAGGTCCTGGGACAGTGGCCCACAGGCAAAGACGTGGATTTCGAAGCAGCCGTTGCCTATCAGAAATCCATCCCCGAATCCAAGCGCTTTTCCCGGAAACTGCTAAAGGCCAAGGATGAGGGCGCGACCCTGATTCAGCCCCGCGCCGGCGTGCCCCTGATCCCCGAGCACGTCAAGCTGTTGAACTACCTGGAGGACAAGGGCGAAGCCGACCTTTTGCCCACCACCATCGACTCCTACACCCGCCTGAACCGCTACGCCGAGGCCGAAAACGGCATCGCAGAGAGCGAGCGCCTGGGCAAAGCCATGCTGAACGGCTTTCCCGCCGTCAACCACGGCGTTGCCGGTTGCCGCAAGGTCACCGAATCCACCAAGGTGCCCGTGCAGGTGCGCCACGGCACCCCCGATGCCCGCCTGCTGGCGGAGATCACCATCGCCGGCGGCTTCACCAGTTTCGAGGGCGGCGGCATCTCCTACAACATCCCCTATGCCAAGAGCGTTTCCCTGGAACGCACCATGATCGACTGGATGTATGTGGACCGCCTCACCGGTCTGTACGAAGAAAACGGCATTTCCATCAACCGCGAGCCCTTCGGCCCCCTTACCGGCACCCTGGTCCCCCCCTGCATTTCCCACGCCGTGGCCGTCATCGAGGCCCTGGTGGCAGCCGAGCAGGGCGTCAAGAACATCACCGTGGGCTACGGCCAGCTGGGCAACCTTTTGCAGGACGTGGCCGCCATCAAGACCCTGGACAGCCTGACCCGGGAATACCTGGACAAGTACGGCTACCATGACGCCATCGTCACCACCGTGTTCCACCAATGGATGGGCGGTTTCCCCCAGGACGAAGCCAAAGCCTTCGGCGTCATCAGCTGGGGCAGCGCCGCCGCGGCCCTCTCCCACGCCACCAAAGTCATCGTCAAGACCCCCCACGAAGCCATGGGCATCCCCACCATGGAAGCCAACGCCCAGGGCCTGCGCTGCACCAAGCAGCTGATCTCCATGCTGCGGGACCAGTCCCTGCCGCAGGTCGGTGTTCTGGAACAGGAAATGGACGTCATCATGCAGGAGACCAGGCTGATCGTGGACAAGTGCTTCGAGCTGGGTGAGGGGGACATCGCCGTGGGTACCGTCCGCGCCTTCCAGGCCGGCGTGCTGGACGTGCCCTTTGCCCCCAGCCGCTTCAATGCCGGCAAGATCCTCCCCGCCCGGGACAACAACGGCGCGGTGCGGTTGCTGGAGACCGCAGCCCTGCCCTTTACCCCCGAACTCAAGGCCTGGCACCGGGACAAGATCGCCGAGCGCGCCAAGGCCGAAAAGCGGGACGTTTCCTTCCAGATGGTTATCGACGACATCTACGCCATCTCCAAGGGCCGGCTGGTAGGCCGTCCCAAGATTTGAGCCGACCACATTCAGGACCATGAGAAAGAAGGTATCACCATGAAGATCGTAGACCTTATTTGCTCCAAGGGCCGCACCGGTTTCTACTTTGACGACCAGCGCGCCATCAAGGCAGGCGCCAAGTCCGACGGTTCCGCCTACCTGGGCGACCCCGTGACCCCCGGTTTCACCGCCATCCGCCAGGCCGGCGAAGCCATCAGCGTGATGCTGGTGCTGGAGGACGGCCAGATCGCCTACGGCGACTGTGCCGCGGTACAGTATTCCGGCGCCGGCGGGCGGGATCCCCTGTTCCTGGCGGATGATTTCATCCCGGTCATCGAAAAGCACATCCGCCCCTTCCTCGTCGGGAAAAAGGCCGACTCTTTCCGCAAACTCACCGCCGGGATGGAAGCCATCGAAGTGGACGGCAAGCGCTTGCATACCGCCATCCGCTACGGCGTCAGCCAGGCCATCCTGGATGCCGTCGCCCGGGCCAAGCACAAGCTGATGTGCGAAGTGGTGGCCGAGGAGTACGGCACCACCGTTTCCGACAAGTTGATCCCCATTTTCACCCAGTCCGGCGACAACCGCTATGACAATGCGGACAAGATGATCATGAAGCAAGCCGACGTGCTGCCCCACGCCCTCATCAACCATGCCCAGACCAAGCTGGGAGAAAAGGGCGAGCTGCTCCTGGAATACTTGGGCTGGCTGCGGGACCGCATCCTCAAGCTGCGCACCTGTGAAGAGTACCGCCCCGTCGTGCACATCGACGTGTACGGCACCATCGGAATGGTCTTCGGCAACACCAACTACGACGGCATGGCCGAGTACCTCCGCACCCTGTGCGAGGCCGTCAAGCCCTTCCGCCTCCGCATCGAAGGCCCCATGGACTGTGACGACCGCGAGTCCCAGATGATCGCCATGCGGGAACTGCGCAAGGTCCTGGACGAGCGCGGCATCGCTGTGGAGCTGGTGGCCGACGAGTGGTGCAATACCCTGGAAGACGTGATCTACTTCGCCGAAAACAAGGCGGGCCATATGATCCAAATCAAAACCCCGGACCTGGGCGGCATCAACAACACCATCGAAGCCGTCCTGTACTGCAAAGAGCACGGCATGGACGCCTACCAGGGCGGTACCTGCAACGAGACCGACCGCTCCGCCCAGTGCTGCGTGCATTGCGCCATGGCCACCCAGCCCGTCCAGATCCTGGCCAAGCCGGGCATGGGCGTGGACGAGGGCTTCATGATCGCGTACAACGAAATGCAGCGCATCCTGGCCGTTACGGGCGCCAGGAAGTAGGACCCCTTCCCCAGGCCATCCTTCAGGGCTGCCGCAACTTGCTTGCGGCAGCCCCCTCTTTCCATCGGGATCTTGCCGGAATGAAGGGTCGAAAAAAATATTTATGGCATATGCCAAAAACCCCTTGACAAGCCGACAGGTCCCGTGTATAATGTAGTTAATGGCATATGCTATTAACTGGAAGGAGGTGTTTTGGATGCCGAGAATGGATGGTACCGGTCCGTGGGGACTCGGAGCAAAAGCCGGTTTTGCGGGCTGGCGATGCCGCGGCGCCAATTGGCGTGGCAGGCAGTTTGGCCAGGGCTACGGACGTGGCTTGGGGCTTTGCCGCTGGATGCCGACAGACAACCAGGAAATGTTGCTGGCGCAGAAGGCAATGCTGCAGGAAAGGCTCGCCGAAGTAGATGAGCAGCTGCAAAACCAGTAAACATCGTAAGGACATCCGGAGGACGCTTCGAATGTCCTTATCGTGAACCGTGGAGGTGAATACATGCCGAGACCGAGAAAATTCAGAAAAGTGTGCAGGCTGCCGGACAACAGGGGCTTTGTCCCCATGCGGCACATCCCGGACCAGGAACCTGTCATTCTGAATGTAGACGAGTACGAGGCACTTCGCCTGATAGACCGGGAAGGATTTTCCCAGGAAGAGTGCGGCCAATACATGAATATTGCCCGCGCCACAGTACAACAGATTTATGCGAACGCCAGAAAGAAACTGGCAGATGCCCTCGTTGACGGAAGACTCTTGACGATATCAGGCGGGCATTACCGCCTGTGCGACGGAAATGAAAGCCATTGCGGTTGCGGGGGATGTCACAGGCATCGCCGTGGCCGCCGGCGAGAACAATAAGGAGGTACCCCATGAAAATAGCCATTCCTTTGGATGAAAACAAAACCAACGTATGTTCGGTCTTATCCCGCGCACCCTTCTTCCTGTTTTGGGAAGACGGAAAGGAAACCGTTATGGTCAACCCGGCAGCCCAGGCCCAGAGCGGCGCAGGCATACAGGCGGCACAGTATCTTGTGGACAACAAGGTCACTGTTCTGATAACGCCTCGCTGCGGGCAGAACGCGGCCAGCGTACTCACGGCGGCGAAGGTGAAGATTTACAAGTCCCTGAATACTGCCGCAGCGGACGACGTAACCGCCTGCCGGGAGGGAAAGCTTGAAGAGATGACCCATTTCCACGGCGGTTTTCACGGACGCGTATGATCATCGCCTGTTTAAGCGGCAAGGGCGGTACAGGGAAAACCTACGTCGCGGTCAATCTGGCCGCAGCGGCCGGAAACTGTACCTATATCGATTGCGACGTGGAAGAGCCGAACGGCCGCTTGTTTTGGAAGCCGGAAGGCGTTCAAACCACACCGGTCTTTACAAAACTGCCGTGTTTTGATCCGGCAAAATGCACGGGCTGCAAGACCTGTGTAAATGTTTGTCAGTTCCATGCGCTGATGTACGTCCAGGAAAAACCGGTGGTTTTCCCAGAAGTGTGCCATAGCTGCGGTTTGTGCGCGATGGCATGCCCGGAGAAAGCGATCAGCGAAGAAGACAAGGAAGTAGGCGTTCTTGAAATAGGCCGTCACAAGGATGTGACCGTTGTAAGCGGTATTCTCAATCCCGGCGAAGCAACAGGCGTTCCGGTCATCCGCGAGGCGCTAAAGCATTCGGAAAAAATGACCGTGCTTGACTGCCCGCCGGGGACCGCCTGCAGCGTCATGGAAAGCGTCATGGATGCAGACTATTGCGTTCTGGTCGCCGAGCCGACGTCATTCGGCTTTCACAACTTCAAGATGGTGTGGGAGCTTTCCGTTCTGTTGGAAAAGAGGAGCGGCGTGGTCATCAACAAACAGATCGCTCCCTATGAGCCGCTGGAAACGTTTTGCGCGGAACACGACCTGCCCGTACTGGACCGGATCCCGTATGACGCCACTTTGGCCGCCCGGCTCGCCAACGACGAGATCGCCGTCGAAAGCTCGCCGTCACAAATGGAACGGTTTCGTACACTACTGAGCAGGATCGGAGGTGCGTCATGAAACGACTGCTGATTTTGAGCGGCAAGGGCGGAACCGGGAAAACCACGGTTTCTGCCGCATTGATCCGCCTCGCCCAGGCCAGGGCGGTCGCAGACTGTGATGTGGACGCGCCGAATCTACATTTGCTCATGCAGCAGTCCGTGCAGCCCGAGGTCTACGACTTCATCGGCGGCGTGAAAGCCCAGGTGGATACGGAAAAGTGTATCGGCTGCGGAAAGTGTGACCAGCTTTGCCGTTTCGATGCGATCCATGTTCAAAACGACAAAGCCACCATCAACGAATATGCATGCGAAGGCTGCGGCGTTTGCGACTACGTCTGTCCCGTAAAGGCTGTGACCCTCGTCCCCGACGTCGCGGGACGGCGGGAACTGTATTTGGACGAAAACGTTTTTTCTACGGCAACCTTGAAAATGGGACGGGGGACTTCGGGAAAGCTGGTCGCAGATGTGAAGATGGCGATGCTCAAGGCGGCGCCCGATTGTGCCCTCGCCATTGTAGACGGCTCCCCCGGCATCGGATGCCCCGT
>JAAYOH010000026.1 GCA_012520375.1 Clostridiales bacterium | reverse complement strand
GGAACAAGCGAAGGTGCTCCATGAGCCCTTCCAGGGGCGACAGGTCGGTCAGGTCCACCCGGAAGTTCAGCCCCTTCAGCAGGATGGGAAGGGGATCGTTGAGCTCGAAATCCACCACGTACTCCATCTGCTCCGCAAGACGCCCCACATACCATTGCACCATCCGGTTCAACTCCTCCGTCTCTTCCCGCATCATTTCCTGCGCGGTGCGAAGGACCAGCTTTTGCAGACGAAGGGCGATTTTCCTGTCTGTGGGCTGCAGGTGGGCATAGTCCGAAACGACGTGCAGACACAGGGCCCCATCGAGGGGGACGTCGGATTGGGAGAGGAGGAACTGTCCCTCCCCTCCTTCACTCTGACGGACCAGGTCCAGGTACATATCCCGGAACAGGCGCGGGCTCTCCACGGTCAGCACCTGGACCACATCCTCCGAAAAAGCGAGGGGGCGGGAGAGGGCGGGGTGGACCAACTTCATAGAAAGACCGTCCTTTCATCACTGTCGATGATGTCCGAATGGAACTCCCCCACCACATACTCCATCCGGGCGTACTGCTTTTCGGTGATGACCAGCATCTGGACCAGCCCCTTGGACGGTTTGTTTTTCCGGACGGTTTCCATGATCCCCTGGGCGGCGGTCATGTTCAGGGCAAGCTTGCCGTACACCGATTCCTGGATCATCAGGAAACCGCATTTGACCAGGTGCTTCCGGAACTGGGTATAGGCTCGCCGCTCTGTGTGGGTTTGCACGGGCAGGTCAAAAAACACAAGGACCCTCATAAATCTATAACTCATATTCGATCATTTTGATCTCTTCCACGTCGCCACTCTGGAGGGCTTTGAACAGGCCGGCGCAGTACAGGCGGATGGCGTACAGCAGGTGATGGCGCCGCCCATCCACCCGCACCTCCCGGTTCAAAAGGCGGACCAGAGCCATCTTTTCTTCCTTGCCCAGGGCTTCCGGGCGCATACACACGACTTCGTGGTCCACCAGGGGCCGCAGGGGCTCCATGAAGTCACAGCCCAGGTTGTAGGGGTTGAATGCGTTGTCGTGGAATATCCCCAGCTGGGTGATGTACCCGGCGGCTGCGATCTCCCGGTTGACGGCGGAAAGGAGCAGGCTGTATCCGTAGTTGAGGGCCCCGTTCACCGGGGAGTCCCCGTCCCGGGAGAAGCCGAGGCCGAACAGGGCGTTGAAGTACACCTTGGCGGCATGGCCTTCCCGGTTGGTGGCGTCTCCCGGGGTGAGCTGTTCCAGGTAGCCGGTCAGCAGGGAGGCCGCCGACCGCCCCTGGGCGAGGAGGACGTCCCGCTGCCCCTTGATCTTGGCCCGCACGATCTCCCGCCAGACCAGGTCCTTGTGTTCCCGGCTCCACCGGACCTGGCTGCGCACCCGATCGCTGGTGTCGTGGCTGCCGTACAGGGGCATCACCTCCCCCAGGGGGTTTCGCTGCCTGTCGCAGAAGATTACCTTTACCTTGTGCTGGATGAGCTCGCACATGGCATAGGCCGTGATGGAGATGGCCGTGCTCTCCAGGATCAGCACGCCGATTTCGGTGATGTGTACCCGCCTGGTCTCGTCCAGTTTGCGGATGGCCAGGTAGTTCATCTTGTAATCCACCTTGGCGTTGCCGGACACCACGACGACCCGCCAGCTCAAAACGCATCCCCCAGCAGATCCACCTTTTTCTCAAAGAAGCCCGTGACGGATTGGTGGATGAGGAAGAACTCCTCCTTTCCGGCCTTGGGCAGGTTTTTGGTGATTTTTAACACGCCCGTTCCCTTTGCCCCTCCGACGGCTTCCAAGTTGGCCCTGCCCGCATTGCAGGCGGTCATCTTGAGGATCTCAGCGATGAGCCCGCTTTGAGCGACCAGGTCCAGGGCGGAAAACGTATCGG
>JAAYOH010000025.1 GCA_012520375.1 Clostridiales bacterium | reverse complement strand
TAGTGAAAACGCTGTAAAGGCGGGGTCATCAGCAATGTATTGATACTTTAGGTTTTTTGCGTAAAAACTGAAGATTTGCTCTAATAAATCAAAAAACTTTTCTTTTGGTGCTAAGGCTTGGGTTAACATGGTAGTGTAATATCGTTTTCCTCTTTTTGCCATTAATCGATTATGCCTACGCAAACTTCGTTCAATGGCTTCTCTAAATTCATTGTATGTTTTACTGGTTGAAAACCTCGACATATCATACCGCAATCCATACTGGGTGCATATATATTCCCAAAATGTGGTGTCCTTATGCTCATCACTTTGTTGGTTCCATCGCTGCAATAGCATAACGGTTTCCAATACAAGAATGTCTCTCTGAACTACATTTAATGGCTTTTTGTGTCTTAATACTTGATTCAGAATATCCATGGCCGACTTGAATAGCAGGGTTCTTTGTTCTGGCGTTGGCGTAATGTTACCCAGCAGCGGCTGTGCGTAAAATGCCTGCTGCAAAACTGGTTCCAATGCTTCATAACCTGGCGCATGGTATATTTTACCAGGCATGGTTTTCATTTCTGGCTCAATGGGGCGGAATCCAATTTTTGCCATCCATTTGGGATGAAGCAGGGTTTGCGTATACTGTTCAATCAAAGCATGTGGTAGCTTTGATTTTAGTGTAAAGTCCTCTATGAAACCAGTAGTAGGATAGCGCTTGTCTGGATATACAAGACGCAAAGCTTCCACTATTTCTTCCGGAACTAATACAAGCTCGCTATCCATCGCTGTTGAAACCGGGGGTGTCAGCTCTTGGCAATCAATCTCTTTTTCTCTATCATCCAGTTCAAGATAGTCATCTATTTCTTCAACGAAATCGTCTATATCAAAGGAAATATTGGTTGCCGCGTCATCTTCTTCTCGGAAATTTTCTGTCAAACCCAAACGTTCTTTAAAGCCTGAAAGCAGAAGATCATATTCGCTTTTTTGATACCGAAAAAGCTTGACAACTTGCTCCATGCTAACGGCATATTTATAGTTTCCCGTACTTCCGGTTATGTAACTGGTTAAATAATTGTATTGAGAACTGATTCCCGCCTCATTTCGATATTTTTCGTTTACTGGAAAGCCAGTCTCCTTTGCAGCTGTCCTCAACAAGTGAGAGAAAGCACGAATTTGATCTCTTCGCTGGCTAGCAGTCAGGTTAATATACCTAAGATGCCAATCAAGCATTAATGCCCATTCACCCAAAGTCCACGCCTTGTCTTCCCGTGGCCAAGAAGAGATATCCTCTGCGATGTTAAACTCAAAAGCTTCATCATAATTGATATCTTTCGTTTTTTTTGCTCGATTATACGGCTCAATAATATGGTTGCTTTGAGTACTTGAATCTATTATACCAGCATATAAACTGGACATATGTTTCGTTGCTTCTTCCGGGGCGTTTAATGCTTCTGCTGTAAAAGACTCGCTTATTCCTATCTTTTCATTCGAAGCTTCATATTGCTTTTTAGTATTTGCAGCAGGAACACTGACCTTGACATCTTCCTGTTTATTTTCTTTCATTTGTAATGGGTCAGAAACAAGTCCCTCAGTACTAACATCAGCATTGGTTGATGTTGCGTCTAATTCCTTTTCCAATGTTGTTTTTATATCGTTCGACATCTTTGGTGGAGCTTGTGTGTCTTCAGTTAATTCTGTTGCGTCTTCCAAGACTTTTTGTGTTGATCCGCTTTTCAGAGGCTTCTCTGGCACATCCTGCACTGATGCAATTTGAGATACAATCGGTTGGCCATATTTCTTGTACTGACGTATGAATTTCTTCAATGACAGTGTCTGAAAAAAACCAATGCTTTTGCTTTTTCTGGCTTGGTATATTACAGTATCAAAATCCATTTTTTCAGCAACAGTTTTGCCGTCTAATGTCTCATCTGCCAACAATTTTACCAAAAGCTGAGCAGCCCGTTTTAACTTGTTGCGTTTTCTCGTGCTGGATTGACTACTGACCCAGAGATGAATAGCGTTTAGTCTTGCTGTCCATGTATCTTTATCCGAGCTCTTTTCGGGCTGGGATAATCTATCCTCTATAGATTTCTTCTGGCCCTTCTTCACAAAAGTGCATTTTATGCTTAGCAATTTTCGCAAACTGTTCTTCATGACTTCCTCCAAAACACTATATATTGTGTTTTTTATCTTTCCAACAAAATCACCTTTACAAGGGGACATAACGTTCTTCATTATTTAAGCATGGTACATGCCGGGCTTCCACACATGGCTTTGTCCATTTGTACCATATTACTGATTACTCATAATATCATAAATCCTTAGCTTATCGTATGCCCAGCGAATCAACAATTTTACAGCATCCGTCCCAATCTATGAGCTTTCCCATACTCTCCGAAATACTCCTTTAAACAAATTATAAATACCACTTCAAAACATACAAGCTTAGCTAAGGCATTTTTATGTCAAATCTGCCACTTAGTATGAAATCCCGAAGCAGTTTATCGATTCTCAAGCGCACTTTAGATGATAATCCAGCGCTTCTTCAACCGTATCTGCCCTAGGTTTTCAAAAGCAACGGCTTCTTTTATGTCTTTGTCCTTGTAAGTCAGCACTTTATACGGGCAGATGATTTCTTTTCGCCAGCACCTCACAGCTCTGGTCCAGGGTACCCACCGATATTCCCAGGTAGTCCATTCCGCCTGCAAGGCAATTCGGATAAGCTGCCGCTTCCCGGGGCGGATTCCGTTCACCTTGCACAGGGCCCACGGAAAGACCCATATCACAGGAGCCGGGGAGGAGAGCCCGCCAATGGGCAATCCTCCCCGGATCAGTCCATACAGGCCGTTCGCCAGTTTGTATTGCCGGCCCGGCATGAGGGCGGCGCCGCTCAAGTGGTCCGCCAGTCCCTCAGGGGCCTTTCCGGCACATCATCCAGCCGCCGGTCCCACTCTCTCTCCCGGGTCCGGTGCATACGTGAGGCGGACGCCCCTGTCAACGGCAAGCCCGGCAATCTTCCCATGCTGGCGGCCAGAGCGGGCGCCCATGGGGCAGATCCGACAGGGACAAAAGAGGGCGCCTGCCGGCTCTTTGCGGAACAGCCCGGGAAATTGCCCAGCGCCATGCATGGGGTATTATCTCTACATTGCTTCGTCGAGGATCTCCCCTTCCGGGTCCTCGGGGTCGATGGGTTCGCCGGTGTAAAAGGCCAGCTGCTCGGTGAGCTTTGCAATCGTCTGTTCCAATTTCAGGATATAGGCTTCCTGCTCGTTGTTATCCAGCTGCTTCTGCAGGGCGCTGATCCGGGCGTAGCAGTCGTCCAGCTGGGCGCTGAGCTCCTGAACCTGGGCGACTTTTTCCTGGTAGGCGTCCCCCATTTCCTGCAGGGCCCCGATTTTGGCTTTCAGGTCCGCTACCTGGCCCTCGAGATCCTCGATCAACGCCGCATCGTTGTCGAAGCTGTCCACCATGGCATTCAGTTCCTGGATCACGGCTTGCTTCTCCGCAAGCTGCGCGTTGAGGGCTGCGATCTCCTCGGCGCCGTCGTCGAAGGCGCCGATTTGTGCCTGGAGTTCGGCGATCTGTGCGTTCAGTCCATTGATGACGTCCTGGTTCTCCGCAAGTTGTGTTCTGAGGGCGGCGATCTCTTCAGATCCATCGTCGAAGGAGTCGATTTGTGTTTGGAGTTCGCTGATCTGTGCGTTCAGCCCGTCTATGGCCTCCTGCTTCTCTATAAGCTGTGTGTTGAGTGCGGCGATCTCCTCAGATCCGTCGTCGAAGGCACTAATTTGTGCCTGGAGTTCGGCGATCTGCGCGTTCAGTCCGTCGATGGCCTCCTGCTTCTCCATAAGCTGTGTGGTGAGTGTGGCGATCTCCTCAGATCCGTCGTCAAAGGCATCGATCTGCGCCTGGAGCTCGGCGATCTGTGCGTTCAGCCCGTCTATGGCCTCCTGCTTCTCTATAAGCTGTGCGTTGAGTGCGGCGATCTCCTCAGATCCATCATCGAAGGCGCCGATTTGTGCCTGGAGTTCGGCGATCTGCGCGTTCAGTCCATTGATGACGTCCTGGTTCTCAGCAAGTTGTGTTCTAAGGGCGGCAATCTCCTCAGATCCGTCGTCGAAGGCATCGATCTGCGCCTGGAGTTCGGCGATCTGTTCGTTCAGTCCGTCGATGGCCTCCTGCTTCTCTATTAGCTGTGTGGTGAGAGCGGCGATCTCCTCAGATCCGTCGTCGAAGGCACTGATCTGTGCCTGGAGTTCGGCGATCTGTTCGTTCAGTCCGTCGATGGCCTCCTGCTTCTCTATTAGCTGTGTGGTGAGAGCGGCGATCTCCTCAGATCCGTCGTCAAAGGCATCGATCTGCGCCTGGAGTTCGACGATCTGCGCGTTCAGCCCATTGATGACGTCCTGGTTCTCCGCAAGTTGTATTCTGAGGGCGGCGATCTCCTCAGATCCGTCGTCGAAGGCACTGATCTGTGCCTGGAGTTCGCTGATCTGTGCGTTCAGCCCGTCGATGAGGTCCTGCTTTTCCGCCAGCTGCGCGGCAAGGCTTGCGGCCTCTTCGGAGCTCTCCATGAGCCTTTTGATCTCGGCGTTTTTGTCCGCCAGCAGCGCTTCCAATTCGGCGATGCGGTCGTTGGCTTCCGCCAGAAGCACATCCTTGCCGGACAGATCATAGGACTGCTCTTCTACCTGCTCTTCCAGGGAGGCGACGAGGAAGGCCTGGTCCGCCAGGGCCTTGGAGCGCACAGCTCCCGCGGATTCCGCCTGTTCTGTCTCTTTCAGCTGCTCCTCCAGGCTCTTGGCCTTGTTGCGGCTGCTCGCCAGTTCCTGGCGCAGGGCAGACAGCCTGGCTTCCAGGGTTTTCACCTTTTTATTGGCTTCACTCAGTTGCCGGGCGTCCCCCTCGATGAGGGCATCGTACTCAGCGGTGTCCGCCTTAAGCTGCCGGATCTCGGCTTCGTAGGCGGCGAGGGCCTCCCGGTCTGCCCGGGTACTCTCGCTGAGATCGCTCAGCTGCTGCCGGGAGTCTTCGTACATGGCCGTAGAGGCTTCCAGCTGTTTAGCCAGGGCTTCCTTTTCCTCGGCCAGGGTTTCCTTTTCTTCGGTCAGGGCAAGGACCTGCCCCTGCAGGCTTTGCAGCTGCCCGTCCAGAGCGGCAAGCCTGTCTCCCTCCCCGGTACGTACCCTATTCAGATTGACGCCCAGAACGGCAGCCAGGATAGATACGGCCGCCAGGGCGGTGATCAGGGCGATGGCCCATCCTTTTTTCACGATAAACACCTCCGTTTTTTCTCAAAACAAAAAGGACACCATAGCTTTGACGCAAAGGGGCGCGGTTTTTATCCCGTTTTTTCAAATTTCCGGCGGAATCAGCCCCGGCGCAACGTGATCAGATGCACCTGGGCCGGGCTGTTCAGCCGCAGGGGAAGCCGGGCACAGCCCAGCCCACCCGAGATCAGAAGGGTGGTGGAACCCAGGCGCTGCCAACCCGGGCATGCCGCAGCATTGCGGGTCAAAAAGGCCGGGAGCCGGACCTGCCCCAAGGGGGGCGCCCCGCACAGCATCAGGTCGGGCGCCCCGTGCCGGGCTGCCATGGGGAAAAGGGCGGCGTCGTGGGACAGGGCGATCACGGTGTCCTGCTCCGCAAACAGGGCGCACACCCCTTCCACCGCCTGCTCCCCCTTGCTCCAGTCGTCAAAGCCCGCAAGGATGAGGTGGTCCCCGTTCCGATCCAGGCGGGCCACCTGATTGCACAGCAGGGTGACGCCTCCCGCCGTGAGGGCGTCTTGAAGGCCCTGGTCCATGTCGCTGCAGCCCCGCACGGCAAACTTGCCCAGGGGCGCGTAAAACCAGGCCAGCTCCTGAAAGAAGGCGTCCCGTTCCCCCAGGGCAGCTTCCGGATTCCGGACGGACCACAGATCCGCGCCGCTATAGTCGCCCCCCAGCAGCAACAAATCCGGGTACAGGGACTGCAGATCCAGCAAGACCCGGGCGCTCTCCTTCCCGGAAGCAAGGGCGCCGGCGTGTACGTCGGACACATACAGAATGGTGGCGCCCTCAAAGCCGGAGGGGAGGCCCTTCAAATACAGCTCTGCGCTGCATAGTTTGACGATGCGGCTCTGCATCGCCATATACCCTGCGAAGAGGAGGGAACAAAGCAGAAACAAGAGGAACAGGCGCCCGAAGCAGCCGCGCCTCTTTTTGCGGCACAAGGGAAGCACCTCCCAAAATGTTTCACGTGAAACACAGCGCCGGGGTGTTTCACGTGAAACAAATCTTCAGCTGCGGGTGAACAGGATTCGTCCGTCCACCATGGTGGAGCGCACCGTGAGATCCTGGTCCAGGAAGACCAGATCCGCCCGGGCGCCGGGCTGGATGCGGCCCATGTCCGGGATGCCCAAAGCGTCCGCGGGGTTTCGGCTGGCCATGCCCAGGGCCTGGGCCAAGTCCGCGCCCCCCGCCGATATCATGTTGCGCACCGCCCGGTCCATGGTGAGCACGCTGCCCGCCAGGGTGCCGTCCGGGAGCCGGGCCTCGTTGCCCTTCACCAGCACCTTGTTGAATCCCAGCCGATAGGTGCCGTCCGGCATCCCCGTCGCCTCGATGGCGTCGGTGATGAGCAGGCAGTTTCCCTGGGGCTTGCATTGGCGGATCAACCGCAGGACGGCGGGATGCAGGTGGACCAGGTCTGCGATCACCTGGACACACAAGGCTTCGGAGGACAGCGCCGCTCCGGCCGCCCCCGGCGCCCGGTGGGACAGGGGGCTCATGGCGTTAAACAAGTGGGTGATCTGGGAGAGCCCCCTGCCCACCGCCCCGAGGAGCTGCTCAAAGGTGGCGTTGGTGTGGCCTGCGGACAGGACGATCTCTCCCTTGAGGGCCTCCATCAGTTCCGGAGCCCCCGGGAGTTCCGGGGCGATGGTCATCATGCGCACCGCGTGCCGATACCCCGCCGTCAGGGCCTCATAAGCGGACAGGGAGGGAGGCAGAAGGAAGGCTTCGGGCTGTGCCCCCTTCCGGAAGGGGTTCAGAAAGGGGCCCTCCAGGTGGCAGCCCAGCACCCGCGCCCCCGGGGAGGCTTCCATCAGTTCCGCCGCCCCTTTCAGCGCCAGCCGGGTGTCCGGGATGCTTGCGGCTACGGTGGTGGGGAGAAAACCGGTGACGCCGTATTCAGGCAATGCCCGGGCCATGCCCCGGATGTGTTCTGCGCCGCCCATGGTGTCAAAGCCCCGACAGCCGTGGATGTGCAGGTCGATGAAGCCGGGGGCGAGCAGGGGACAGGCCAGGTCTGCGGAGGCATCGGGGGCTGCGGCTTCTACCCTGTGGATCCGTCCGTTCCGGATCTCCACCACCCGATCCTCCTGGAGCTGTGCGCCGTCAAACAGGCGTTGGGCAAAGATAAGCATAGAGTTTTCCTCCTTTTTTCGGGCGGGAAGGGCGACAAACCGTTGCAACATTCGGATATTTCTATTATAATGGTAGCGCTGACTTCTGGCAAGACCCCTTGAATCTTTCCGGAGGCGGGGCATTGAGCAAATCTGGAGGGTACAAATGTGAGAAGCAAACGCGGCGTCGCTTGGCTGGGTGCGCTGGTCGTGGTGCTTGCGTTGTGCGTGGGGGCGTTCCTGCTGGCCCGCAGCATTGCAAGGGGGCATTCGGCCCAGCTGCGGACGGTCATTCAGACGCCTGCGCTGGACAATCAAAGGGTCAGGGTGTTGAATGAGGGCATTGCGTATTACGACGGATCCACACTGCACGCCCTGAACGGAAAGGGAAAACAGATCTGGAGCTATGCGGCGGGAGCCGATGCGGGGTTCTCAGTGGACAGCGGGGGCGTGGCGACCTGGAAGGGCGGCGTGTTGTCCATCCTGAGCTGCGACAAGGGCCTCACCCTGTTCAGCGGGAGCATGGAGGACACCATCCTGAACGCCAGGGCCGGAAAAGTGTTTTCCGCCGTGCAAATCGGCGAAGAGCACAACAGCTCCATCGTTATTCTGGAGAGCAGCGGACGCCAGGTGGAAAAGATCGGCCTCGCCAACCAGACCGTGCTGGATTTCGGCTTTTTCAACAACGACGCATTGTTCTGGCTCATGTCCCTGAACACCGAGGGCACCGTGCCCGTGTGCACCATCAGCACCTACCGGCCCGGCAAGCTGTTGGCGGGGACCATCGAGGACAACCAGCAGGTGCTGTACGAGGTGCTGTTCCAGTCCTCCCAGATCCGGGCGGTGGGGACCACCCACATCAAGGATTTTGACTATACGGGGAAGGAGATCGAAGCCAACCGCATCCTGGTGTATGGATGGTACCTGATGAGCCTCGACGACCAGGCCGCCAACCCCATGATGGCCTTTGTGCCGGTGGATCAGTCGGACGGCGCCGGGGGGATCAGCGATGTGCGCATGATCCGGGGGCAGCTTGAACAGAGCGTGCGTCTGCCCTATCCCGCCAAGCGGGTGGTGGCGTCGGGGGATGCCATCTATGCCTTTACCGGCCAGTACGTTATGGTGTGCCATATGGGGGATACCGTACCGACCACCTACGCGCTGCCCGTGTATGTGGACGAGGTCCTGGACCTTACGAAGGGAAGAAATTGCGTAACGACGTCGGGTGGACGGGTCTGCATGATCCCGTTGCCCTGAGGATGGAGGAGAACGATGAATCTGAACATTGTCGATTTTGTGATCTTGACGGTACTGGGCCTTTCCCTGGTGGCGGGCATGTACAAGGGCCTGCTGGCCTCTGGCCTGACCACGCTGGGCTTTGGGGCAGCCTTCTTCGGCGCCCAGCGGCTGTATCCCCAGCTGTCCAAGGCGATCCAGTCCAATACCAGCTTGATGAAGGTGCTGGAATACTACCTGGACGCCTCATCCATGTTCAAAAACGTGACGTTGGCGGAGCAGTCGGTGGTGGGGGCTACCCAGAACGGGTTGCTTGCCCAGGCTGTGGGGGAATTGAGTTCCCTGCCCAGGACCATCGTATCGGCTTTCCAGAGCAATGTGGACAAGCAGGTCTTTTCCGCTCTGGGCTTCGATACCATGGCGGAGTACCTGAACCAGACCATCTGGTCGGCCATTATCAACGTGGCTTCCTTCCTGATCCTGTTCGTCGTGGCCTTTTTCCTGGTGACGCTCCTCGTCAACCTGCTCAACAACGTGTTCCACTTCCCGGTGCTCAAGCACTTTGACTGGCTGCTGGGCGGCGCCTTCGGACTGGTGCGGGGCATCGTCATTGTGTCCCTGATCCTGGCGGTGGTCCCCCTGATCACCTCCATGCTGAACGTCCAGGTCATCCAGGACACCCTGAACGCCTCCGCCCTGATGGGCTATTTCCCCAGCGACTTCGCCATCGCCGACATCATCGCCCGCTCCTTTGCTTAACGATTTTCGAACCAGGAGTTTCGGATATATTCATTGAAAGACCGGACGAAATCCTGTATAATGAATACTTAGCGCATCCTTGCCCTGAAGCAGAATGCTCAGGGCCGCAAGTCCATAAGGAGGTATATACCGCATGAATCAATACGAGGTCATGTATGTGATCGATACCGCGCTGGAGGATCAGGTCCGCCAGGAACTGATCGCCCGCTTTGCTTCCCTGGTGGAGCAGAACGGCGGCAAGGTGGATCGCATCGACGAGTGGGGCAAGCGCCGCTTGGCCTACGCGATCAACTACAAGACGGAAGGCTACTATGTCCTGATGTACATCAGCGCGCCTCCCGCCCTGCCCCGGGAACTGCAGCGCAACCTTCAGATCTCCGAGTCGATCCTTCGCTATCTGGTGATCCGTTTCGAAGGCGCTCTGCCGCCCAAACGCGAGCCCCTCAGGCCCTTCCAGCCCCAGTATACGGCCCCCGCTCCCGCCCCTGAAGCACCAGTAATGGCGGAAGCTGCCGCAGAGCAGCCTGCACAGCAGGCCGTGGAAGAAGCCCCCGCAGAGACATAATCCAATCGATCCACGAAAGGCAGGTGTGTTTGATGAACAAGGCCATCCTGATCGGCAATCTGACCCGCGACCCCGAGTTGCGTACGACCCAGTCGGGCATTTCTGTTTGCACCTTTACCCTGGCCGTCAACCGCCGTTTTGCCAATCAACAGGGGATCCGTGAAGCCGACTTTATCCCGATTGTCACTTGGCGCCAGCAGGCGGAGCTTTGCAGCCGCTACCTGAGCAAGGGGAGCAAGGTCGCTGTGGCGGGAATGATCCAGACCCGTACCTATGATGCGCAGGACGGGACGAGACGTTACGTCACAGAGGTCGTCGCCGATGAGGTCGAATTCCTGGGCTCCAGAAACCAGGCGCAGTATCACGAAGAGGCACCCCTTCCCCCCGAGCCCTCGGTGAACATCCGCGGGGACGAGCCGGATTTCGGAGAAGCCGACTCCGGGGATGACGAGTTGCCGTTCTAACCATCACGAGAGCAGGAGGAAAGAAGAATGTCTGAAGATAGAGGCGACCGCGTCGCCAGGCGCCCGCGTGGGCGCAGGCCCCGCAGGAAGGTCTGCATGTTCTGTGTAGACAAAATCCAGCACATCGATTACAAGGATGTCCCGCGCCTTCGCAGGTCCACCAACGAGCGCGGCAAGATCCTGCCCCGCCGCATGAGCGGTACCTGTGCCAAGCATCAGCGCCAGCTGTCCATCGCCATCAAACGCGCCCGGACCATCGCGCTCATGCCCTACGCTGCAGACTGAGCATAAGACGTTGACCGCCCCAAAGAACGGGGCGGTCTTTTTTGATTACCGATTCAGTTTCAGCAGGATCTCTTCGTATACGTGTTTTTGCTTTACGACCACCCTGCCCAAGCGGACCAGTTCCAGCAAGGCCAGGAACACCGAGATGACTTCGATCCGGCTGCTGGCGCCGTCGAAGAGTTGGGAAAAATGCAGCGCCTCCGCTGTCCGCAGCCTTCGTTGGATGCGTGACATACAGCCGGAAAGGGTGAAGGTATCCCGCCGGATCTCCCGATGGGGCACCTCTGTCCCCTCCTCCATGGCCTGGATTTTTTTCAGGATCCGGTTGAAGGCCCGGGTCAACCCCTCCAGGGTCAGCCCGGTGAGTTCGTAGGTGGGGGGCGGCAGGGGATATTCTTCCGGCAACTTGGTGATCAGGGCCCGGGCATCCTTTTCCAGACCCTTCATCTGCTCGGAAAGTTCCCGGAAAGCCTTGTATTCGGTGAGCTGGCGGATCAGGGCCTGCTCGGGGGACTCCTCCTCTCCCTCCTCCGGGGGCGGCGCCGGCAAAAGCGCCCGGGACTTGATTTCCAGCAGGGTGGCCGCCATCTGCAGAAACTCGCTGGCGGCGTCCATGTCCAGCTCGTCTACCCCTTCCATGGAGGCCAGGTACTGCTCGGTGATCTGGGAGACGAAGATCTCTTCGATGGCCACTTTGGCCCGGCTCACCAGGGTGAGCAGCAAGTCCAGGGGCCCGTCAAATTGTTTGAGGGATACAACGTATGCCATCTGTGCTCCTATGTCACGCCCAGAGCCCGGGCGATGAGGAAGGCCAGGCTCCCAAGGCCCCGGAAGGCGCCCATGACCACCACGTTGAAGATCTTGCTGAAAACACCGCTCACCACCAGCACCAGGATGAGCAGGCTGCCCAATTGCCGCATCCGGGGGCTTGCGAAGAGGTTTTTATTCCGAAGGATCAGGTGGTTGAACACGTGGTAGCCGTCCAGGGGGGGGACGGGCAGCAGGTTGAACAGGGCGAGGCTGATGTTGACGATGGCCAGGTTGACAAAAAAACGGTGGAAAAGCCCCGCTGCCTGCCCAAGTTCCGGCACGATCAAATCCTCCGTCAGCCCAAAGGCGTACTGATAGCCGAAGCGGAGCCAGTACGCCCCGTAGCCCCGCCCGTTCATGGCCGCCGTGACGAAGCCGTACAGGATACAAGTGCTGAGCAGGAAGAGCAGCAAATTGGCCAGGATGCCTGCCACGGAAACCAGAAAATCATCCCGGCGGGGATTGCGGAAATTCCGTGGGTTCACCGGCACGGGTTTTGCCCAGCCCACCCCGGCGATGAACATGAACAAAAACCCCTTGGGGTCCAGGTGGCGCAGGGGGTTCAGGGTGAGCCGCCCCATGAGTTTGGCCGTGGGGTCCCCGCAACGCAAGGCTACATAGGCGTGGGCGGCCTCGTGGAGGGTAAGGGCGATGACGAAGGCGGGGAGGTTCACCAGAAAATCCCGGAGGAAGGGGATCAACTCAAAATTTCCCCGCAAAAGATCCAGCAGCATAATGGCT
The DNA here is from genome assembly GCA_012520375.1 of Clostridiales bacterium. Classification (GTDB taxonomy): domain Bacteria; phylum Bacillota; class Clostridia; order Christensenellales; family Aristaeellaceae; genus Excrementavichristensenella. The sequence continues at coordinate 28,646 of JAAYOH010000025.1, read as the reverse complement.
CCTTATTTCCTGTGATTGGACCCTATTATACCATAGCATGGGGGGGATATGGCGCAATTCTTGAAAGATTAACCCAATATCGGGCGGCTCCCCTTGACAAAGAGGGGCCGCTGCGCTATAATATAAACTCGTTGAAGCAATTCAGCGTCATGTGCCTGTAGCTCAGCCGGATAGAGTGTTTGGCTACGAACCAAAAGGTCGCGGGTTCGAATCCCTCCAGGCACGCCAAAAATGGGACCGATGCAAAGTCGGTCCCGTCTTCATTTTTGGACCATACGGGGGACCGCTCCGGCGATCCTCCACATCAAAGCACCTTAGCGGGCCTTCTCCCGTTCCTCTTTCAGCATCTTTTCCAGCAGATCTTCCAGGGACATGGTCCCCAGGTCCCCTTCCCTGCGGGAGCGCACCGCTACGCAGCCAGATTCCGCTTCCTTGTCCCCCAGCACCAGCATGTAGGGGATCTTCTGCACGTTGGCTTCCCGGATCTTGAAGCCGATCTTCTCGTTGCGGGTATCGGTCTCCACCCGCAGTCCCGCCGCCTTCAGTTCCAGGCAAACCTGCTCTGCCGCCTCGTCCGCCCGGTTGGTGATGGTCATGATCCGGGCTTGTACCGGGCTGAGCCACAGAGGGAAGGCCCCGGCAAAGTGCTCGGTGAGGATGCCGATGAAGCGTTCGATGGAGCCGAAAACCACCCGGTGGATCATGACGGGGCGATGCTTTTCCCCGTCCGCCCCGGTGTAGGTCAGGTCGAAGCGCTCGGGCAGGTTCATATCCAGTTGGATGGTGCCGCACTGCCAGGTCCGGCCGATGCTGTCCTCCAGGTGGAAGTCGATCTTGGGTCCGTAGAAGGCGCCGTCCCCCTCGTTCACCACATAGGGCACGTTCAGTTCGTCCAGGGCGCCCTGCAGGCCTTCGGTGGCCAGGGTCCACATTTCCTCGGTGCCGATGGAGTTCTCGGGGCGGGTGGACAGTTCTATGTGGTACTTGAAGCCGAAGACGCTGTATACCTCATCGATGAGCCGGTACACGCCCTTGATCTCGTCCTTGATCTGCTCCGGGGTCATGAAGATGTGGGCGTCGTCCTGGGTGAAGCAGCGCACCCGCATCAGACCGTGCAATGCACCGGACAGTTCGTGGCGGTGTACCAGGCCCAGTTCGCCGCTGCGGCAGGGCAGGTCCCGATAGCTCCACAGCCTGCGCTTGTACACCAGGATGCCACCGGGGCAGTTCATGGGCTTGATGGCAAAGTCCTGCTCGTCGATCTTGGTGGTGTACATGTTGTCCTTGTAATGATCCCAGTGTCCCGAGCGCTCCCACAGGGCGCGGGACAGGATGATGGGGGTCTTGATTTCCTCGTAGCCGTTTTCGGTGTGGATCTTGCGCCAGTAGTCCTCCAGGAGGTTGCGCAGGATCATGCCCTTGGGGAAGAAAAAAGGGAAACCCGGGCCCTCGTCCATCATGGCGTACAGGTCCAGCTCCCTGCCCAGGCGCCGGTGGTCCCGCTTCTTGGCTTCTTCCAGCCGGGTCAGATAGGCGTCCAGTTCCTCCTTCTCGGTGAAGGCGGTGCCGTAGATGCGCTGCAGCATCTTGTTGTGCTCGTCGCCCCGCCAGTAGGCTCCGGCGGCACTGGTGAGCTTGAAAGCCTTGACCTTGCCGGTGGAAGGCAGGTGGGGACCGGCGCACAGGTCGGTGAAATCTCCCTGCCGATAGAAAGAAATGACGGAATCCTCGGGCAGATCCCGGATCAACTCCACCTTGTAGGGCTGGCCCGCCTGCTCACAGAAGGCGATGGCCTCGTCCCGGGACAGGGTAAAGCGCTCGATGCGATCGTTCTTCTTGATGATCTTCTTCATTTCCTTTTCCACCCGGGTCAGGAACTCGGGGGTAAAGGGCTCGTCCACGTCGAAATCGTAGTAGAAACCGTTTTCGATGGCAGGGCCGATGGCCAATTTGGCGTCGGGGATCAGGTGCAATACCGCCTGGGCCAGTACGTGGCTGGCGCTGTGCCGCAGGGTTTTGCGGCCCTCGTCCTCTGCGAAGGTCAGGATTTCCAGCTCATGGTCCCCCGGGCCGATGGGGGCGCTCAGGGAAACGAGCTCTCCGTCCAGTTTTGCGGCCAGGGCGCTTTTGCGCAGCCCCGGGTCCCGGGCGCCGATGACGTCCAGCGCAGTGGTCCCCTCGGGATAGGATCCGGTTTCACCCAGGAATGTGATATTCATGTGCATGCCTCCAAGTTATCTGCCTGTACCCAGGATTTCTACCCTGGCGCCCAGCCTGCGCAGCTTTTCGTCGATGCGATCATAGCCCCGCTGGATACAATTCAGTCCATAAATGTCGGTGACACCCTCCGCCATCAGTCCGGCGATGATCATGGAAGCTCCTGCCCGCAGGTCGTTGGCGGTGACGGGTGCGCCGTTGAGCTGATCGGCGCCGTCCAACACGGCGGTGCGCCCGAACAGGCGGATGTTGGCGCCCATGCGGTTCAGTTCCTCCACATAGAGCAAGCGGGACTCGTAGATGGTCTCCGTGATGGTGGAGGAGCCTTTGGCGGTGCTCAGAAGGGCGGCCATGGGCTGCTGCAGGTCCGTGGGAAAGCCCGGGTACACCTGGGTCTTTACATTCACCGCCCGCAGTTTTCCCTCGGAGCGGATGTGGATGCGGTCGTCTTCTTCCCCTACATATACCCCCATCTCCAACAATTTGGCGCTCAGCGCCTCCATGTGGGTGGGAATGGCCCCGGAGATGATCACATCGCCCCGGGTGGCAGCCGCCGCGATCATCAGGGTACCGGTCTCGATCTGGTCCGGGATGACGGTGTAGGTGGAGCCCCGCAGGGGCCGGCCCCCGGCGACGCGGATGGTGTCGGTGCCTGCGCCCTTGATGCGGGCGCCCATGGAGTTCAGGAAGTTGGCCAGATCCACGACGTGGGGTTCCTTGGCGCTGTTGTGTATGGTGGTATTGCCGCTGGCATTCACCGCGGTGAGCACGGTGTTGACCGTCGCGCCCACGCTGACCATGTCCAGGTACACATCCGCGCCGCGGAGGCCCTTGGTGCTCGCGTGTATGGCCCCCCCTTTGATCTCCACATCGGCCCCCAGGGCGGTCATACCCTTGATGGTCTGGTCGATGGGTCGGGCGCCGATGGGACAGCCGCCGGGCAGGGGCACCTCGGCGCGCTTGAAAAGGCCCAGCAGCACCGGCGCCAGATAATAGGAAGCGCGCATGAGGCTGGCGTACTCGTAGGGGACGCTGTGGTGTTTCACCGTGGTGGGATCCACCAGCAGGACGTTGTTCTCGAACTCCACCTCCGCGCCCAGGCAGCGCAGCATCTCTATTGTCACCCGCACATCCTCTATATCGGGCACGTTCTCCAGCGTGCAGGGGGAACTGGCCAGCAGGGTCGCCGGGATGATGGCGAGGGAAGCGTTTTTTCCGCCGCTGACCGCTACTTCGCCCTTCAGAGGGATACCGCCGTGTATACGCATTCTTTCAGACATGATGTACATACTAACCCCTTCCAACATTTGACCCACCTATTATACCCTGCTTTGCGGGATCAGGCAAGTGTTTTTCCTGTTTTGCTGGGAAAGCATCCGCCGTCTTCTGCCGAAAAGCACAAAAATCCAGGCGTTTGACCAGGCCCTTGTGAAAAACCTGCGGGTTTCTCACCTGGGACCGGGCGTTGTCCGACCGGCGTCGCTCAGCCGAAGCATCTCTTCTACTTCCGCCTGCGTCAAGTGCCGCCACTCGCCCGGCTCCAATCCCTCCAGGGTGATATTCATGATGCGCACCCGCTTCAGGGAGCGCACCCGGTAGCCCAGGGCTTCGCACATTCGCCGGATTTGCCGGTTCATACCTTGCACCAGCACCAGCCGGAAACTGTTCACCGTGAGCTGCTGGATGCGGCAGGGCAGGGTGCGCCGGCCGAGGATCTCCACGCCCTCCGCCATGGCCTTCAAAAAATCGGGGCTCAGGGCCTTGTCCACCACCACGAGATACTCTTTTTCGTGGCCGCCCGCCGCCCGCAGGATGCGGTTGACGATCTCTCCGTCGCTGGTGAGCAAAAGCAGCCCCCCGGACTCCTTGTCCAGACGGCCGACCGGATAGATGCGGGCGGGATATCCGATGTAATCCACCACGTTCAGGGGTTCCCGCTGGTCTGCGGTGCACACGATGCCCACCGGCTTGTTCAGCGCCAGGTACACCCGCGGGCTCTCGCCGCTGAGCACTTTGCCCGCTACTTCCACCCGCATGCCGGGCAGCACCCGATCCCCCAGGACGCCCAGCCGTCCGTCCACCAGCACTTTGCCCGCTGCGATCAGCCGGTCGGCCTCCCGCCGTGAGCAAAAGCCGCTGTCGGCCAGGTACTTGTTCAGCCGTTTTCCGCCCTTATCCTGAATCATTAACATAATTCCCCTCTTTCGCCGTCGACCCGGTCCCTCTGTCCATGATACAATACAGCCATAAAATGGGCAAGGAGTTTGAGGTCAAATGTCGATATTTTCCGCATACGGTCTGACGATCCCCCGCCTGCTGCTGCCGAAAAAGGGGGTTGATATGGGGCGCTGGTCCGTGATCGCCTGTGACCAACACACGTCGGATCCCGAATACTGGCAGCGGGTGGCAGACTATGTAGGGGATGCCCCCTCCACCCTGGATCTGATCTTCCCCGAATGCTTTTTGGACAAGGGCCCCGACATCCCCGCCATCCACCGGCGTATGACGGAATGTCGGGACGAGGTTCTGGGCCGGGCAGTGGAAGGCTTTGTATTGCTGGAGCGGGGCACCAGCTGCGGGCCCCGGCTGGGGCTGGTCGCGGCCATAGACCTGGAATGTTACGACTACGCCCCGGGGGCAGCGCCCCTGATCCGCTGCACCGAGGGAACGGTGACCGAACGCATCCCGCCCCGCATGGCGATCCGCCGGGGCGCGCCCCTGGAGCTGAGCCACGTGATGCTGCTGGCGGACGATCCCGGACGCAGCCTCCTCGAGCCCCTGTACGCCCGGCGGGATACCCTGCAGCCCCTGTACGATTTCCGGCTCATGGAAGGGGGCGGATATTTGAAGGGCTGGGCGGTGACCGGGCCCGAAGATCTGCAGGCGCTGGCCAAGGCGCTTGCCCGGCTGAAGGCGGGCTGCGACGGGTTCCTTTTCGCGGTGGGGGACGGCAATCACTCCCTGGCCACCGCCAAGGCCTGCTGGGAAGAAATGAAAACCGAGCAGGGGAGTGCGCTGCCCGCGGACCATCCCGCCCGCTATGCCATGGTGGAACTGGTCAACCTGTATGATCCCGCCCTGGTGTTCGAGCCCATCCACCGGGCTCTGTTCGGGGCGGATCCCGGGGAATTGCGGGCTGACTTTGCGGCGTACTGCCGCGAGAGAGGGATGGAACTGGCGCCCTGCGCCCCGGAAGAGGCCGATCTGTTCCTGGATGATGTCCCCTACGCCATCCGGAATGCCGACAATCCCCTGGCAGTGGCCGTCCTGCAGCCATTTCTTGACCAGTGGCTGGCGGGGCATCCGGAATGCTCTCTGGACTACATCCACGGGCTGGATGCCCTGAAGCGCCTGGATGCCCTGGGCATCCGCCTGACCTCCATGGACAAAGGCACACTTTTCCCCTCGGTGCGCTGCGGCGGTCCGCTGCCAAGGAAGACCTTCTCCATGGGCGAGGCCTGGGACAAGCGCTATTACACGGAATGCAGGGCGATCCGATGAGCCGGGCACTGCCAAAAGAAGGAGAGACACCCATGCACAGGCCTCAGCTGATCATCATGGCCGCCGGCCTCGGAAGCCGATTCGGCGGCATGAAACAGATTGCCCCCCTGGACGAGGCGGGGCATCTGATCATCGACTATTCCATTTTCGATGCCCTGCGGGCCGGATTTGAAGAGGTGGTCATCATCGTCAAGCCCGAACACGAGGGGGCCTTCGAGGAACGGATCGGCCGGCGCATCCGGCCCTTTGTCCGGCTGCGCTACGCCCACCAGGCCTTGGATATGCTGCCCTCCGGTTTTTCCGTGCCCGAGGGCAGGCAAAAACCCTGGGGTACCGGCCACGCCCTGCTGTGCGCCAAGGAGCACATCAACGCCCCCTTTGCGGTGATCAACGCGGACGACTTCTACGGGCGGGAGGCCTACCAGGTGCTATATGATTTCCTGGCTGCCCCCAGGGCCGGGGATGAACACGCCATGGTCAGCTACCTGATCGAAAACACCCTCAGCGACAACGGAAGCGTGGCGCGGGGGGTGTGCAGCCTGGACGAACGCGGCAATCTGGCCGCCATCCAGGAGCGCACCGGCATCCTGCCAGACCCGGGGGGAGCCACCTATCCCCGGGAGGATGGTTCCCTGGTATTCGTGCCCCGGGGCACCGTGGTTTCTCTGAACTTCTGGGGCTTCCAGCCCTCGGTGCTGCAGTTTGCGGAGGAGGGCTTCTTGGATTTTTTGCGGGACAACCTGCCCACTACCCCCCTGACCAGCGAGTACTTCCTTCCCGGCATTCCGGACCGGCTGATCCGGGAAGGACGAGGCAGCGTACGGGTGCTGACCACCGGGGCCAAGTGGTACGGGGTCACGTACCGGGGAGACATGCCCTTCGTGCAGGAGGCCGTCGCCGAAATGCGGCGGCAGCAGGTGTATCCCGAAAGACTCTGGGCGTAAAAGCGGGCAGACAGGCAAAAAAGCATTGGATCAGGCGGGGCCCGAAGGAGTGCCCCCGCCTGTTTTGGATCCCACCGTGAAGAGGATGGAAAAAGCGCCTGAAGGACAAACCCCACAACGCCGGGATACAATCCCGAATCGAAATCAGGATGCTCCGGAGGGGCTGCGCCTCAGGCGTCCTGCTTCTTCAACGCATTGGCCAGCATCAACCTCAGCCGGTTCTCCTGGTTGACCCGGGAAGCCCCGGCGTCGTAGTCGATGGCTACGATGTTCAGGCTGGGGCAAAGTTCCTTCAGCGGTTTCATCATGCCCTTGCCGCAAATGTGGTTGGGCAGGCAGCCAAAGGGCTGGGTACAGACGATGTTGTCGCAGCCCGATCGGGCCAGTTCCATCATCTCGGCGGTGAGCAGCCAGCCCTCTCCCATCTTCACCGCGTGATGGATGAGCCCGTCCACCGAGCGCACCACTTCCGCAAAGGGGGTGAGCCCCTCAAAGCGTCCGCTTTCGGAGAGGATGCGGCTGATATGGTCCCGTTTTTGGTTCAACAGCCGGTAAATGGGGCGGAACAGCAGGTGCTTCAGAAAGTCCCGCCGGTACAGGGTGAACTCCAGCAGGGCGTTGTACACGTAGTACAGGCAGAAATCCACCAGCCCGGGCACCACCGGCTGGCCCCCCTCCGCGATGATGAAGCGCTCCAGGTCGTTGTTGGCCAGGGGCGAATATTTGACAAAAATCTCCCCCACGATGCCCACTTTCACGGCATCTTTTTTGTGTACCGGGATGGCGGCGAAGGCGTCCACGATGGCTCGATAGTCTTGAAGCACCTTTTTGTAGCGGATATGTTTTGCGGCGCCCAGTTCGGTGCCCAGCTTTCGGGTCCAGGAATCCGCCAGGGCCTGGGCGCTGCCGGGCACATCCTCGTAGGGCCGCACCTGGTTGAGCAGGTTCATCAGCAGGTCCCCGTACAGGATGGCGTACATCATCCGATGCAGCTTTTTCAGGGTGAGCCGGAAGCCCGAGTGCTTTTCCAGCCCCGCCAGGCTGAAGGAAATGACGGGTACGTATTCCATCCCCGCCTTGGAAAGAGCCTTTCGGATCAGGGAGATGTAGTTGGAGGCCCGGCAGCCGCCTCCGGTCTGAAACATGATCAAAGCGGTTTTGTGGGGGTCGTAGCGGCCGGACAGCAGGGCGTCCATGAACTGCCCGATGACCAGAATGGCCGGATAACAGGTGTCGTTGTGGGTGTAGCGCAGTCCCGTCTCGGCGATATAGGGGCCGGTGGTCTCCAGCAGCTCCATGTTGTAGCCGTAGGTCTTCATGACGCTGACGATCAGCTTGAAGTGCATGGGCAACATGTTGGGTATCAGGATGGTGTATTCCCCGATCATCTCTTTGGTGAAAGGGACGAAAGACTTGTCATGCATAGACCTCAGCTCCTTTCTTCCAGCGCACCCAGGAGGCTGCGCAGCCGGATGCGGACGGCGCCCAGGTTGGTGATCTCGTCGATCTTGATCTGGGTGTAGTACTTGCCCGCGTTCTCCAGGATGTCCCGCACCTCGTCGGTGGTGATGGCGTCCACCCCGCAGCCGAAGGAGACCAGCTGAACCAGTTCGGTGTCGGGGTGGGCGGCGGCGTAGGCGGCGGCCCGGTATAGTCGGGCGTGGAAGGTCCACTGGTCCAGCACCTTGACGTGCTGCACCGGGGCCAGGTGGCAGATGCTGTCCTCGGTGACCACCACAAAGCCCAGGGACAGGGCCAGTTTGTCGATGCCGTGACCGATCTCCGGGTCCACGTGGTAAGGCCGGCCTGCCAGGATCATGATCCGGTGTCCTTTGGAGCGGGCATAGGCCAGGGCCCTCTCCCCCTCCTCCCGCAGCCTGGTCCGGTAGACTTCGTAGGCGGCAAAGCCGGCCTTGGCGGCCCTTCGCAATTCCCTCCGGCTGATACCGGCATCCACGGCGCGAAGGCTTTTGTACAGGGAGGATGCCAGGGCGGCGGGGCTGTCCAGGTTCAGGTAGGGATACAGGAAGCGGATCCCCGAAAGCTGGTCCATGTTGCCCTTCAGCAGTTCGGCGTAATAAGCCACCACGGGGCAGTTGTAGTGGTTGTCCGAGGCGCCCTCGTCCAGGTTGTGGGTGAGCCCGGGGTAAAAGAGCAGGTCCATACCCGCTTCCATCAGCTCCAGCATATGGCCGTGCATGATTTTTGCGGGATAACAGACGGTATCCGAGGGGATGGTAAACTGGCCCTTTTCATAGGTGGCGTGGTTCGAGGGCTTGGAAAAGTGTACGGAATAGCCCAAAGCCGTGAACAGGCCGTGCCACAGGGGCGCCAGTTCGTAGGTAGACAGGGTCAGCGGGATGCCGATGCTGCCCCGGTCGCCGGGGACGGGCTTCAGGGAGGCCAGAAAATCCTGTTTCCAGGCGAAGAGGTTGGGCAGCTCCTCTCCCCCCGCGATCCCCAGCCCCTTCTGACAGCGATTGCCGGAGATGTAGCGGCTGCCGTCGGAAAAGTGGTTGATGGTGAGATGGCAGTGGTTTGTACAGCCCTTGCATACCGAGGTGGTGGAGGTATGGGTGAAGCGGGCCAGGGCATCCGGGCCCAGGATATTGCTATGGGTTCGGCGCATGCTGTGCAGCGCGGCGCCGTAGGCTCCCATCAGCCCCGCGATGGCGGGCCGGATGACCGGGGCGCCGATCTCCTGCTCGAAGGCCCGCAGCACCGCATCGTTGTGGAAGGTGCCCCCCTGCACCACGATGTGCCGGCCCAATTCGGTGGGGGAGGTCGCCCGGATGACCTTGTAGATGGCGTTTTTCACCACACTCACCGAAAGCCCGGCGGAGATATCTTCCACGCCGGCTCCCTCTTTCTGGGCCTGCTTCACCGAGGAGTTCATGAACACGGTGCACCGGGAACCCAGGTTCACCGGCGCTTTGGCGGCCAGGCCCAGCTTGGCGAAGTGCTCCACCGTATAGCCCATGGACAGGGCAAAGGTCTCGATAAAGGAGCCGCAGCCCGAGGAACAGGCCTCGTTCAGCATGATGCTGTCGATGGCGCGGTTGCGGATCCGAAAACACTTGATGTCCTGGCCCCCGATGTCCAGGATGAAATCTGCCTCGGGCAGGAAGTGGGAAGCCGCCTTGTAGTGGGCAATGGTCTCCACGAGCCCCTCGTCGATGTGCAGGGCATGGCGGATCAGGTCCTCTCCGTACCCCGTCACTGCGCTGCCTGCGATGGTGATCCGGTCCCCACACAGTTGGTAGAGGTGCAGCAATTGCTCTTTCAGCAGGCTTACCGGGTCACCCCTGTTGGCGCTGTACCAGGTGTGGAGCAGGGAGAGGTCCTCCCCGATCAGCACCAGCTTGGTGGTGGTGCTGCCGCAGTCGATGCCCAGCCAGGCCTTGCCCCGGTAGGAGGCGATGTCCCTTACGGGCACCGAGGCCTTTTCGTGCCGGTCACGGAAGGCCTGGTACTCTGCCTCATCTTGGAAGAGGGGGGGGAGCCGGTCGCATTGCTCCAGGTGCGGGCAGTTCAGAAATGTATGGATCAGCTCGTCCAGGGCCATGGCTTCCCGGTCTTTTGCTGCGAAGGCGGCGCCCATGGCCACGGCGTACAGGGCGTATTCCGGGAACACCGCCCGTTCCGGCCCAAGTTTCAGGGTTTCCACAAAGCGCCGCTGCAGCCCCCGGCAGTAGTGCAGGGGCCCGCCCAAAAACATCACCTTGCCCTCGATGCGCCGGCCTTGCACCAACCCCGTGATGGTCTGGTTTACCACCGCCTGGAAGATACTGGCGGCCACGTCGGACTTGGAAGCGCCCTGGTTCAGCAAGGGCTGGATATCGGACTTGGCGAACACGCCGCAGCGGGAGGCGATGGGGTAGATGCGGGAGGCTTTCAGGCTGGCTTCATCCATCTCGTCCACCGTCATGTCCAGCAGCACGGCCATTTGGTCGATGAAGGCGCCGGTGCCACCGGCACAGGAGCCGTTCATGCGTTCATCCACGCCGCCTCCGAAGAAGATCACCTTGGCGTCTTCGCCCCCCAGCTCGATCACTACCCCGGTGTCCGGGGCCAGGCGCCTTACGATCTCCCCCGTGGCGTACACTTCCTGGACAAAGGGCAGCCCCGCCCCCTGGGCCAGGCCCATCCCCGCGGAACCCGAAATGGTGACGGACAAGGGGCCCGGCTCCATCTCTATCTCCATCTCCCGCAGCATCTCCAGGGTCGTCTGCCGCACCTTCGACATGTGCCGCCGGTACCGCTGATAGACCACTTCGCCCCTGTCGATCAAGATGAGCTTGGTGGTGGTGGAGCCGATATCGATGCCCAGTGACAAGTGTTCCTTCATGTGTTCGTTTCCTTCCCCGTCCTGATCGCTTCGATTATAGCATCCAGGGCTGCCTGCCTATTTAAATCGCCGGTAAAGTGTAGATGAAATGCGGTTTTGGGTCCCGGGGGAAAAGAAGTTGGCGGATCCTTGGCGGAAAGGAACATGGTTTTCTATAGGCATTGCGAAGGGGTTTTTGCGGGCCAAGCGCTCCTCCCCTGACCGCACAAAAAATAGCTATTGACAACTGGCGCAACAAAATATATAATACTTATTGAAAACACCTTTCAAGAACTGACATGAGTCCATCTTTTGCTATTTCTTCGTAATCTTCGGCTGCGCCCCAAATCGGCGCGGCCGGGAAAATAAAAAAGGAGGAACCCCACATGAAGAAGGATCTGTCCCGTCTGTTGTCTCTGCTCCTGTGTCTCCTGCTGACACTCGGGGCCTTCTCTGCCGTGTGCGCAGAGGAAGCTCTGGTGGACGCACCCTTTGAGGGCTTGGTGGAGGGCTTGCCGGCCATTCAAGCGCCCGAAGGATTTGACTGGCGCCAGTTTGAAGGCACCACCATCAACTTCATTTCCGAGAACACCACCCCGTCCACGGCCATTGCGGCCAACATCGACCTGTTCGAGAGAGTTACCGGCATCAAAGTCGTCATCGAACAGGCAGACCTGAATGCGGTCATCGAAAAGGTCGGTCTGGACGTGAATGCCAGAACGGCCAAGTATCAGGTGGCTTACCTGGATCCGCAGCAGATCATGGCCAAGAACAAGGACAACTTTATTGACCTGAACAAATTCAACAACGACCCCACCCTCCCGCACGTTCCCGGCGGCCTCGAAGACTTCTTTGAGAGCCAGATGATGTGCTGCGGCTATATGGGGGACACCGACAAGCTCCTGGCGCTGCCCTATGACAACGCGACCATCATCCTGGGATACCGCGCCGATGTGTTTGAGAATGAAACCTACAAAAAGGCTTTCATGGACGAATACGGCTACGACTGGACGCCCAACCCCGACATGACCTGGGACCAGTACTACGAGGTTGCCGCCTATATCACCCGGGAAGCAGCAGCCGGCAACATCACGGAGGTCAAGTACGGATGCGGCATGCAGGCCAAGCAGCACGACTCCCTGATGTGTGAATTCTCCTGCGTGCTGGCCGCCAATGGAGGCGACTACTTCCAGGCCGAGAACCTCGGCAGCATCGGCGCCTACAATCCCGGCCCGGCCGCCCTGGACAGCGAGGTTGCCATCGAGTCTGCCGCCTTCTACAAGAAGCTGTACGGAGTCGCCGATCCTTCCTCCACTTCGTGGGATTGGTCCGGCCTGGCCGAGGGGTATGCCGCCGGCAACCTTGCCATGATCTGCGAGTGGCACGAGTTTTCCGCTGACTTTGAAAACCCCTCCAAGTCCCAGGTCGTGGGCAAGACCAAGTGGACTATTACCCCCAAGGGCACGGTCCGCAACGCCTGCATCTACGGCGGGACCGGCATCGGCATTTCCGCCTATGCCACCGAGGAAGAACAGAAGGCTGCCTGGCTGTTCCTGGTTTGGGCCACCTCTCCCCAGACCCAATACCTGTGCCTGACCAGCGAGTCCGGCGGTTCCACCCCCACCCGTTATTCCGTGTACGCGTTGCCCGATGTGGCCCGCGGCATCAGCGATCCCGATTCCGAAGAGGCGGCCAAGATGCCGAATCTGAAGTCCAGCGGCGCTGTGCAGCTGGCCTGGGCTACCGAGAACAGCTATCTGCGCCCCAAAATCCCCGCCTGGCCGCAGTGCGATACCATCATCTATACGGAGCTGTCCAAGATGTTGGTCGGCAGCTTGTCTCCCGAGGATGCGATGCGCAGCGCAAATGAGCAGCTGAACGAGCTGACCGGTAACTAAGGATATCTGACGCAACAGGCATTTTGCCGACGGCGGGCATATACTGTCCGCCGTCGGGTGTATGGGAGGTGTTGAGATGAACAAGGCGAGAGAACTGCGCGCGCATCGCAGGGGCATTCTTCATGATGAAAAACTAACCGAAAGACTGATGATAACGCCTGCGATCATCGCTCTGGCTGTTATCAGTATCTTCCCGTTGCTGTATATGCTGTACATCAGCATGTTCGACTATTCCATGTCGGTCAACAATCCGACCTTTGTAGGGTTTCAGAACTGGGCCCGCGTCCTGAAGAGCAAGACCTTCTGGGCGTGCTGGAAGCGTACGGGATACATCGCAGGCATCGGCATATCGGTGCAGATGGTTCTGGGGATTGCCGTTGCGCTGTTGATTTACCGGCTGCCCAAGGGACAGAACGTCATCCTGACCCTGTTCATGCTGCCGGTCTTCGTCGCGCCCATCGTCGCCGGCCTTCTGGGGCGTTTCCTGCTGAACTCCACCTATGGCTTCTACTCCTGGATCCTGAGCACCTTCTTTGGATACAGCGAAGAGCTATTTGCCAACCCGACGGGCGCGGTCATCGGCATTGTCGCAATTGATGTGTGGGAATGGACGCCGCTGGTCACCATGATCGTGCTTGCCGGCCTGCAGTCCATGGATCTTGAGGTATTGGAAGCCGCATCCATTGATGGCGCCAGTTATTTGGCAAAGCTCCGCTATGTCATATTCCCCCTGGCGTCCAGAACCATTCTGGTCGCCTTGCTTATCCGCTCCATGGACATCCTGCGCTACGTAGACACCATTACCATCATCACCGAAGGCGGCCCTGCGGATGCGACCCGCACATCTGGTTACTACCTGATGCAAACGGCCTTCCGGTTCCAGAACTTCGGTCAGGCTGCCGTCATGGGCATCATCATGATCGCGGTCATCAGCGTACTGGGGAAACTCTTTATCCGATTGATGGGGAGGGGAGTTATGTGAGCAAGGGAAGGAAAAAAGGCGCGGGCAGCACAAAAAAACTGGTTTTGAACATTGTCCTGTACATCATCGCCGTGTTTCTTGTCCTGTGGTCCGTTTTGCCCATCCTGTGGATGGCCATTTCGTCCCTGAAGGTCAGCACAAACATGTTTACGCTGCCGCCCCAATTCATTTTCCGGCCTGAATTGGGAACGTACAAGTATATGTTTACGCAGGCAGGCTTCGGCAAGTTCCTTGCCAACAGCCTGATAGCCTCCATTTCCTCGACGCTGGTCGCTCTGTTCATCGGCAGTTTGGGCGGTTACGCCCTGTGCAGGGGCCGGTTCAAACGACAGAAAGACATCTCGTTCTGGATCATCAGTACGCGGATGGCGCCCATCCCCGCCGTCATCCTGCCGCTGTATATGATCTTCTCCCGGCTGCGCATGGTCGGGACGATGCCCGGCCTTGTCTTCGCCTATACGACGTTCAACCTGCCCTTCGCGCTCTGGATGATGATGGCGTTCTTTGCGGACGTGTCGCCTGCCCTGGAAGAAGCTGCGCGGGTGGATGGGACCAGCAAATTCGGCGCGTTCCTGCGCATTGCACTGCCTGCAGCCTCCCCTGGCCTTGCAGCGACCGGCGTTTTGTGCATGATGTTTGCTTGGAATGATTATGTTTTTGCCAGTGCCCTCAGCGGCGCTTCGACCCAGACCATCCCGATTGCCGCCTCCTTGCTTGTTACGCAGACCGGCATTGCCTGGGGACAGGCCATGGCCACGGGGACCATCATCGTAATGCCCATGCTGTTGGGAGGCCTCTTGATGCGAAAGTATCTGGTCAAGGGCTTCTCCATGGGTGCGGTCAAGTAAACAGGGCGGCGTGGAACAAAGCGTGCCCCGGACAAATGGTTTTGGCGTCTGCCCCATCTGTTCCGGGGAGGCCCTGTGATCGCCCCGTTTCCCTTGTCTTGGACGTCGAGGATCCTGTGACCTGACCCAAGCAGACGCGTTCCGGCTACAAAAGAGCCAAACAAAAGGATGTGAGCCATGCAAAGCATCAGCAGCATCGGCGTGAGGAAACGCAATACGGACGCGGTGTACCGGTTCATCTATTCACAAGAGCGCGTGTCCGTCCGGGATATCATGGAAGGCCTGGACCTGAGCATACCGACGGTAAACCAGCATTTGAAGCAATTGCAGGCTTTGCGACTGGTCACAAGCCGCGGCGTCATGCGGTCCACCGGCGGACGAAAAGCCAGGGCCTATTCCATCGATACCGGCAGTTGGGTAACGCTGGGACTGGATGTAACGCTCAGGTCCGTAAGCCTTGTGGCGATCAATTTGCCCGGCAGGACCGTACATCAGCGCTGCAAGCCGCTTCCCTTCAGAAACTGCTCGGAATATTACAGGGAAGTTGGCCGGTTTGTGGCCGAAGAGACCCGGATCCTCGGGGCCCACCCGCAGGATGTCATGGGTATCGGCATTTCGTTGCCTGCCATTTTGTCGGGGGATGGACAGTTTACCGTCAACGCGGCGCCCCTGGGTGAGATGTATATTCCCCTCAGCGCATTCGCAGAATCGTTAAGCGCCCCGTGTTCCCTGCACAATGATGCGAACGCGGGTGGATATGCCGCATTCTTTTCCATGCATACCGCGCAAGCGTATGACAAGCGCCATTTGGCATACCTGTCGGTCAGCGACACGGTCGGCGGCTCTATCATGATCGGGGGCCGTATGTATCCCGGCATGCAGCAGCACAGCGCGGAATTCGGCCACATGACGCTATATCCGGGGGGCATGCCTTGCTATTGTGGGCAACGCGGCTGTGCCTATGCATACCTCAATACCGCTCGCCTGTCCCAGGCAGCGGGCGGGGGCCTGGAAGCGTTCTTCCGCCTTCTTGAGCAAGGGGATGCCGGATGCATGGAGAAATGGGAAGCCTACCTCGACGATTTGACGCTTCTGGTCAACAATATACGGGCAGCGCTGGATTGCGAAGTGATCATTGGCGGCTATCTCGGCAGGTTTATCGGGCCCCATATGCAAACGGTACAAGCCAAGCTGGCTGCCCGCAATATGTTTGAGAAGACGGGTGGCTATGCATCTGCGTGCTCACAAATAGAGCATATATCCGCGGTGGGTGCGGCAATGATCCACCAGCACACAGCCGTCCGCCAACTCATTGCCCGTGCCGACTGCCCGGAGAACATTACAGGGTAAGGGGGAATCGTTCCATGGGTTCCTCCCCGTCCTTGCCGTTCGGCCAATCCAATGGATATTCAATCGAATAGGCTGAGCAATCCGTGGTCGGAAGGGTCAGGGTGCATTTTTTTGCCAAAGGCTTGTATTTTTACCCGGATAGCATTACAATAAAAGAGGCGGTATTGCGTTCGAACACAATAAGGAGGATCCGTTCTATGAAAAAACTGTTTGCTATGCTCCTTGTGCTCTGCCTGATGATTCCCTGCGCCGCCTTTGCCGGCGCTAAAGGTCAGGCCGTCATCCTGTTCACAAACGACGTACACTGCGGCATTGACGACGACATCGGTTACGCCGGCCTGTCCGCTTTTGCCAAAGGGCTGGAAGCTTCCGGCCAGGATGTGGTGCTGGTGGATGCCGGCGATGCCGTGCAGGGCGCGGCCGTGGGCACCCTGTCCGACGGCGCCTACCTGATCGACCTGATGAACGCCACGGGCTACGACGTGGCCGTGCCGGGCAACCACGAGTTCGACTACGGCATGGAGGTCTTCCAGAGCCTGGTGGCCAGGGCTGACTTCCCCTACGTGAGCGCCAACTTCATCGATTTGCGCACCGAGACCGCCGTGCTGCCCTCCTATGTCATCAAGGAAGCGGGCGGCCTCAAAATCGCCTTTGTGGGGTTGACCACCCCCAAGAGCATCATCACTTCTTCCCCCGCCTCTTTCCAGGATGGGGAGGGCAACTTCATCTATGGCTTCCTGCGGGATGAGGACGGTTCTGCGGTGTATGCCGCAGCCCAGACTGCCGCCGAAGCCGCCCGGGCCGAGGGCGCCGACTACGTCATCCTGGTGGCCCACCTGGGCATCGAAGCCAGCGACAGCCCTTGGACCTCCTCCGAGGTCATCGCCAACACCACCGGATTTGACGCCCTCATTGACGGCCACAGCCACAGCGTGGTGTCCGAAAAGGTGCTCAACAAGGATGGGCAGCCCGTGCTGCACATGCAGACCGGCACCAAGCTGGAAAACATCGGCATGATCACCATCCGGGACGGCGCCATCGAGGGCGCCCTGATCAGCAGCTACACCGGCGTGGACAGCGAGGTGGGCGACTTGGTCGCCAAGATCAAGGCCGAATTGGACGCCAAGCTGCTGGAAGTGGTGGCGCATACCGAGGTGGACCTGATCACCTATGATCCCCAAGCCAAGGATACCGAGGGCAATCCCATCCGCCTGATCCGCAATTCCGAGACCAACATGGGCGACCTGTGCTCCGATGCCTACCGCATCCTCACCGGCGCCGACGTGGGCTTCGTCAACGGCGGCGGCATCCGGGCCGACATCCCGGCGGGCGACATCAACTACGGCCAGGTCATCGCGGTGCATCCCTATGGCAACATGCTCACCGTGGTGGAGGCCACCGGGCAGCAGATTCTGGACTGCCTGGAGTGGGGCGTCCGCGCGCTGCCCGGCGAATTGGGCGGCTTCCAGCAGGTTTCCGGCTTGACCTTCGAGATCCACACCTACATAGAATCCTCCACCGCAGAGGATGAGAACGGCATGTTCGCCGGGGTCGAGGGCGAGTACCGGGTGAAGAACGTGCTGGTGGGCGGCGAGCCTTTGGACCTGGGGAAGACGTATACCGTGGCCAGCCACGACTACATGATCAAGCAGGGCGGCGATGGCTTTACCATGTTCCAGGAGTGCAACCTGCTCCAGGACGCCGTCATGCTGGACAACCAGGTGCTGATCACCTACATCCGCGACCATCTGAACGGCAGCGTAGGCGCGGAATACGCCGAGCTGTACGGCCAGGGGCGCATGACCTTTGTGACCGAAGCTCCCTGAATCCGGTGGAGCGTGTGGGGCCGCTGCAGGAGTTGCAGCGGCCCGTTTTGATGAAGGGGACCGAGGGAGATCGATCACGCATCGCTTTTCGTCAGCTCAACTCAAACGCGCCGGTATACAGCTGGTAGTACTTGCCCTTTTGGGCGATCAGATCGTCATGGCTGCCCCGCTCGATGATCACACCCTTTTCCAGCACCATGATGGCGTCGGCGTTGCGCACGGTGGACAGGCGGTGGGCGATGACGAACACGGTGCGCCCCTCCATCAATTGGTCCATGCCCCGCTCTACCAGGGCTTCGGTGCGGGTGTCGATGGAACTGGTGGCCTCGTCCAGGATCAGCACCGGGGGGTCTGCCACTGCGGCCCGGGCGATGGCCAACAGTTGCCGCTGGCCCTGGGACAGGTTGGCCCCGTCGGCGCAGAGCACCGTGTCGTAGCCCTGGGGCAGACGCTGGATGAAGCCGTGGGCTCCGGAAAGCCGGGCGGCTTCTTCCACTTCCTCGTCGGTGGCCTCCAGCTTGCCGTAGCGGATGTTTTCCCGCACCGTGTCGGTGAACAGGTGGGTATCCTGGAGTACCATGGCCATGGAACGCCGCAGGTCTGCCTTGCAGATCTTGTTGATGTCGATGCCGTCGTAGCGGATCTTGCCCTCGGGCACGTCGTAGAAACGGTTGATCAGGTTGGTGATGGTGGTCTTGCCTGCCCCCGTTGAGCCTACGAAGGCGATCTTCTGGCCGGGCCTGGCGTACAGGGAGATGCCGTCCAGCACCACTTTGCCCGGATCATAGCCAAAAGTTACGTCATCGAAGACCACGTTCCCCTGCACGGGGGCGAAGGTGACGCTGCCCTCCTCCTTGTGGGGATGCCGCCACAGGAGCCGGCCGGCTTCGTCCTTTGCCAGGGTCACATACCCTTCGTCCTCCTCCAATGGTTCGTCCATCAACTTGAAAATGCGTTCCGCCCCCGCAAGCGCCGAAAGCACCCCGTTCATCTGCTGGGAGATGTGGGTGATGGGATGGGAGAAGGAGCGGGTGTACTGGAGGAAGGTCACCACGGTCCCCAGGCTCAGGCTCCCGCCGACGGCCAAAACCCCGCCCGCGATGGCCACGATGGCGTACAGCACATGGGACAAGTTGCCCATGATGGGCATCAGGATATTGGCGAGCACGTTGGCCCTGGTGGCGGCCTGGCGCATCTCCTCGTTCAGCCGGTCAAAAGCCTTTTCGCTTTCCCTTTCGTGGCAAAATACTTTGACCACCCGCTGCCCCTCGATCAGCTCCTCGATATAGCCGTTCAGTTTGCCCAAGGATTGTTGTTGCTGGGCAAAGCAGGGGCCGGACCGGCTCCCGATGGCGGTGGCCACCCGCAGCATCACAAGGAGCATGGCCGCCACGATCAGGGTGAGCTGCCAGGAGTAGAGGAGCATCATCACAAACACGGAGATCACGGTGACCATTGAGGAGATGAAATTGGGGATGCCGTTGGACATCATTTGCCGCACGGCGTCGATGTCGTTGGTGTAGCGGGACATCAACTCTCCGTGGGTGTGTTTGTCGAAGAAGCGGATGGAAAGCCCCTCCATGTGGTCGAACGTCTCGGTGCGCAGTTTGTACAGCATGCCGGCAGACAGGTTCAGCATGATGCGATGGTATAGCCAGGTGCACAGGGAACCCGCCAGGTAAAGGCTCATCATGGCTGCCAGAGCCTTGGCAAAGCCTCGGAAGACCGCCTGGTCCGGACCCTGCAGCAGGGGCGTCAGATGGCGGTCGATGAGCACCCGCAGGAAACCGGTGCCGGCGATCTGGGCGCCGCTGCTCAGCAGCACGAACAGCGCCACGGGGATGAGCAGCCCTGCGCGGCGGCCCAGATAGCCCATGAGCCGTTTGAAGGTTTTGACGGGATGCTCCGCCTTCTGGGGCGGGAGCATGCGGTTGTGTCTGGGCCCGGCCATCTAAGCGACCCCTTTCTGCTGGGAATGCACCAGCTCTTTGTAGATGTCGTTTCGCTCCATGAGTTCCTCGTGGTTGCCCATGTCTGCGATTTCCCCCTCCTCCATGAGGACGATCAAGTCGGCGTCCATCACCGAAGCTACCCGCTGGGCGATGATGATGGTGGTGGTATCGGAGAGGGTCTCCTGGAAGGCTTTTCGGATGGCTGCATCGGTGGCGGTGTCTACGGCGCTGGTAGAGTCGTCCAAAATCAGCACTTTGGGTTTTTTCAGCAGCGCCCGGGCGATGCACAGCCGCTGCTTCTGTCCCCCGGACAGGTTTACGCCTCCCTGCCCCAGCTCGGTATCGTAGCCCTTTGGAAAGGACAGGATGAAGTCGTGGGCCTGGGCGGTGCGGCAGGCGTTCTCCATCATTTCGTCGTCGGCGCCGGGGTCGCCCCAGCGCAGGTTGTCCCGGATGGTGCCGGAGAACAGAACGTTCTTTTGAAGCACCATGGCCACCGCGTTCCGCAGGGTCTCGATGGGGTAGTGCCGCACGTCCCGGCCCCCCACCAGCACCCGGCCAGCCGTGACGTCATACAGCCGGGGGATCAACTGTACCAGGGTGCTCTTGGCGGAGCCCGTGCCCCCCAGGATGCCCACGGTCTGCCCCGAGGCGATGGAGAGGTTCACGTTCTTCAGGGACAACCGCTCCGGATCGCCGGCGTAGCTGAAGGAGACCTGTTCGAAGCGGATGGAACCGTCCTGTACCGCAAGCCCTGCCTGGGCGCCTTCGTCGGTGATGTCGATCTCCTCCTCCAGCACCTCGTTGATCCGGGCCACGGAGGCCCTGGACAATACCAGCATCATGAATACCATGGACACCATCATCAGGGATATGAGGATCTGGCTGATGTAGCTGATGAAACTGCTGAGCTGCCCGATCTCGAAGCCTCCCGCCGCGATCAGCTTGCCTCCGAACCACAGGACCAGCACGATGCACAGGTTCATCAGGATCTGCATGATGGGCAGGTTCAGGATGACCAATTTTTCCGCATGGACCTGGGCCTGCCGCAACGCGCGGGCCTCCTCCTCGAAGCGCAGCTTTTCGTAGTCTTCCCGCACAAAAGCCTTTACCACCCGGATGGCGATGAGGTTTTCCTGCACCCGGGCGTTCAGCCCGTCGTATCGTTTCAGCATGGCCTGGAAGCGGGGATAGGCCCGGGTCAGGATCAGGTAGAGAAGCGCCGCCAGGATGGGCAGGGCGATGAGAAAGACCGTGGACAGCCGGGCGTTGACGGACAAGGCCATCACTGCCGCCCCGATCAGCATCAGGGGCGCCCGGACTGCCAGGCGAAGGGTCATCATGAAGGCGTTTTGCACGTTGGTCACGTCGGTGGTGAGACGGGTGACCAGGGAGGCGGTGGAGAACTTGTCCGTATTCTTGAAGGAGAAGTCCTGTACCTTGTCAAACAGCGCCTTCCGCAGGTTTTTGGCGAAGCCCATGCCCGCCACGGCCGCGAAGCGCCCTGCCATGGCGCCCAGGCCCAGGCTGGCCAGGGCCATACCCACCATTGCCATGCCCTGGCGCAGGGTGTAGGGAATGCCTCCATCCCCTACAATGCCCTTGTCGATCATCCCGGCCATGAGCATGGGGATCAGCACCTCAAGAATGACCTCGCCGGTGATGGCCAGGGGCGCCAACAGGGCGTAGACCTTATATTGTCCTGCGTATTGATACAGTTTGCGCATCCATTGTCACATCCTTCCTTGGAGGGAAAGGCTCCCGCTCCAGTATACCCCCTTCTTGTGTCAAAAAAAGCGCCCCGCCGTTAACATTTCACAGGCTTGCCTGTGGTATAATGAAGGGGCTTTTCAAAGCGGATAGACGGGGAACGGAGGGATGGCATTGTCGCACGCACAGGAGGTCCTGATCACGGTGCTGCCGGTGCTGGTGATGCTGGGATTGGGTGTATTGGCCCGAAAGACCGGAATCATATCCCGGGAGGGAATTGGCGCCATGAAACGGATGGTCATGGACATCTCCCTGCCCGCCGTGCTGCTGGGCGCCTTTGCGGGGGCGGAGTACACCCTGGGCAGCCTGCTGTTGCCCCTGGTCATGTTCGGGGTGTGCCTTGCCCTGCTGGGCTTTGGCTTTGCAGGAAAAAAACTGTTGAAACTGAGATCTCCCTATGCCCCCTATATGGCCACCGGCTTTGAGGCGGGGATGCTGGGTTATGCCCTGTTTGCCATGCTGTACGGCCAGGCCCACACCGCCTCCTTTGCCCTGCTGGACCTGGGCCAGGTGCTCTTCGTGTTCACCGTGTACAAGGTGCTGCTGGTGCGCACCCAGGGCGGCGCCATGACGGGACGGGAGATCCTGGCCAGCATGCTCACTTCCCCCACCATTTGGGCCATCCTCGCAGGGGTGACGCTGGGGGCAACCGGCCTGTATAAAGCCATGGGCGCCTTTGGCGGGGACAGGGTGCTGAGCGCCGTGACCGACTTCGTGGCGGGGCCCACCGCTGCGGTGATCCTGCTGGCCATCGGCTACGACCTGAAACCGGATACCGGGCACCTGAAAGAGGGGCTGAAGACCCTGGCCCTGCGGTTGCCCCTGTGCCTGCTGATGATGGGGCTGATGCTGCTGATCACCCGGGCCATGTTTCCGGGGGACGCATACATCCGGGGTGCAGTGCTCCTGATGTTTCTGCTGCCGCCGCCCTTTGTGTTGCCCATCATCGCGGATGACCCCAAAGAGCGGGGATACGCTTCCTCAACCCTGTGCCTGTCCACCATGGTGACCATTCTGTGCTTTGCCCTCCTTGCCTGGCTGGCATAAAAAAAGACGGCCTGCTGGCCGTCTTGGAAGGGTGCCTTACGCTTCCACAGCGGCGCCCACCGGACAGGTGTCGGCGCAAGCGCCGCAGGAAATGCAGGAATCAGCGTCAATGACGTACTTGCCGTCGCCCTCGGAGATCGCTTCCACGGGGCAGCCATCGGCGCAGGCGCCGCAGGCGATGCAGTCATCGGTAATGGTAAATGCCATATTGTACACCTCCATTTTTGTTGTGGGGCCATTATAGCACCAACCGGGGGAAAAAGCAACACAAAAAGGCGGGGAATAGCAAAGAAAGAGGAATAAAAATGCGAGAAAGTTTGCGGACGGCCCGGGCGCTGCTGGAACATGTCACCCCTATCCACGGCGATTGCGGGCAATTGTGCGGAAAAGCCTGCTGCAGTCCGGACGAGGAGGGCAAGGGCGGGGTGTGGCTGCTCCCCGGAGAGGAGTCCTTCTTCCCGGCGGCGTGGATCCGGCCCGGAGACCCGCCCCGGCTCATGTGCCGGGGATCCTGTGACCGGAGGGACCGGCCCTTTTTTTGCCGCATTTTCCCCCTGATCGGCATCAAGACCCAAAAAGGCTGGCGCATGCGCCTGGACCAAAGGGCCTGGGCCCTGTGTCCCCTCATGTCCTCGGGCCTTCGGGGCCTGGCTCCAGCCTTTACGGCGGCGGCAGAACGGGCGGTGGAACTGCTGGCGGCGGACCCGGAGCTGCGCCCCTTCCTTCGGCGCTGGGCCGCTGTCGAGAGGACATTTCATCGCGTGGAACTGGGGGCGTCCGATCATGATCCGGCTTGAAGGGACCCTGGAGGAAATCATCTTCCGGAACGAGGAGAATGGCTATACCGTGTTCGCGCTGGAACACGGACGGGAGCACACCGTGTGCGTGGGCAATACCCATCCCTGGCCTCAAGGGGAGCGGCTGCTGGTGGAGGGGGAATGGAGCGAGCACCGGGACTACGGGCGGCAGCTGAAAATCTCTTCCTGCCAGAGCGTGCTGCCCACCGGCCTGCGGGCCATCGAGAAGTATCTTGGCTCCGGTATGATCCGGGGCGTGGGCGCCGCAACCGCCCGGCTCATCGTCAACGCCTTCGGAAAGGATACCCTGGAAGTGCTGGAGGAGGAGCCGGAGCGGCTCACCCAGATCCCGGGCATCGGGGCCAAGCGGGCTGCCATGATCGTGGAGAGTTACCGGGAGCGGCGGCAAAGCCGGCTGGACTTCATCTTCCTCCAGGGCTGCGGTTTGTCCCCTGCCATGGCTTCCCGGGTGATCAAAGTATTCGGGACGAACACCCAGGCGGAGATCCGCAAAGACCCCTATGTACTGGTGAAACGGGTGGAAGGCATCGGCTTTCGCACCGCGGACGCCATCGCCGGCTCCCTGGGCATTCCGCCGGACAGCGAACACCGGCTGTGCTGCGGCCTCTCGTACCTGTTGGACAACGGGGCGGCGGAGGGGCACGTCTTTCTGGCGGAGGAGGAGCTGATCGCGGGGGCGGTAGAGCTGCTGGGGGCGGCGGAAGAACTTTGCCGGCGGGCCCTGCAGGTGCTGGCGCTGGAGGGGGACGCGGTGGTTCGGGTAGTGGCGGATCGATCTGTGGTATATCGAAAGGCGCTCTACGAGGCCGAGCAGGAGGTGGCTGCCCGGATTTGGCGGCTGCTCCAGGACGATGGAGGGGATCTGAAGGAGCCGGGACTCCGGATCAGGGCCTATGAAGGGCGGGAGGGGGTGCGCTTCGGCGCCCAGCAGCGCCGGGCGGTGAGCGCGGCGCTGAGCAACAGGATCTGCGTCATCACCGGGGGACCGGGTACCGGGAAGACCACCTGCATCCGCTGTATCCTGTCCATCCTGGAGGAGGAGGAGGGTGAGGTGCTGCTGTGCGCCCCTACGGGCCGGGCTGCCAAGCGTATGCAGGAGGCCAGCGGAAAACCCGCCCAGACCATCCATCGGCTGCTGGAATACGCCGGGGAGGCGGGGGGATTTACCCGAAACGAGGAGGAGCCCCTGCGAGCCCGGGCCCTCGTCGTGGACGAAGCGTCCATGGTGGACCTGAACCTCATGCAGGCGCTGCTGCGGGCGGTCCCCCAAGGCGCCCGGCTGATCATGGTGGGGGATGCGGATCAGCTGCCCTCGGTGGGGCCGGGCAACGTGCTGGCGGACCTGATCCAAAGCGGCGTGCTCCCGGTGGTGCGGCTGACGGAGATCTTCCGGCAGGCTGCCCAAAGCGACATCGTGGTGGGCGCCCATGCCATAAACAGGGGTCAAATGCCTCCCCTGAACCGACGGGAGGGGGACCTCTTCTTCCAGCGGGCAAAAAGCGGCCGGGAGGCGGCGGATATCCTGCGCTCCCTGGTATGTACCCGACTGCCCGCCTACCTGAAAATCGACCCTTTGCGGGACATCCAGTTGCTTTGCCCCATGAAAAAAGGGGAAGTGGGGGTGTGGGAATTGAACCGCATGCTCCAGGCCGCCTTGAACCCACCGTCCCCTGAAAAAGGGGAAGTGTACTGCGGGGACACCCTGCTGCGGGAGGGGGACAAGGTGATGCAGATGCGCAACAACTACGAAATGGAATGGAGCCGGGGCGACGAGGCGGGCAGAGGGGTGTACAACGGAGACATCGGCTATGTACAGCAGGTGGACAGGGAAGCGGGACTGGCCTGGATCCTCTTTGACGATGAGCGCCTGGCCCTGTACATCCCGGAAGATCTGCCGGATCTGGAACCCGCCTACTGCATTACGGTGCACAAGAGCCAGGGCAGCGAGTTCCCGGTGGTCGTTCTGCCCCTGATGGGCGGGCCGCCCATGCTCATGACGAGGAACCTCCTGTACACCGCGGTGACCCGGGCCCGGCACATGGTGGTGCTGGTGGGGCGCATGGACTGTCTCCGGGCTATGGTGGACAACGGTTTCGTCAACTGCCGCAACGCTGACCTGGCGGGGGCGCTGCAACGGGCAGCCGGGGCCTTGGGCTAAGGTTTTTTGCTGATCTCCGGCAAAGTGGAACAAAGGGCGTCCCCCCCCAGTCAAAGCGGTACCAAGTATAACGAGGAGGAGGTGGGGCGCATGCGGCGCAGGATTCGGGGTGTTCTGGCTTTGACCCTGGTATTTGCCCTGGTCTTGACCTGTCCGGTACAGGCGGAAAGGGTACTGGCCAGCGGCAGAACGCCCCTGGACACATCCAGGAGCAACAACGTATACAACATCCAGCTGGCAATCGCTTCCCTGGATGGGACCACGGTGGGGGACGGCGAATTCTTTTCTTTCAACGACACGGTGGGGCCCCGCACGGCATCCTACGGCTACAAAAACGGCATCAACGGCCGGGGGGTGAAGATCATGGGGGGCGGCGTGGCCCAGGTGGCGACCACCCTGTATCTGGCCCTGAAGGGGATCCCGGGCATCCAGTATGCGGAAAAGAAAGCCTATACCACCTTTACGGATGCCTATACCACAAAGGCCAACGCCATCCTCGTCGATTATAAGGCGGGAACAGACTTCAGCTTCTACAACGAGAGCGGCCAGGATTTTGGCATCGACATGTGGATACGAAACGGATATGTGTATTGTCAGCTGGTTTCTGACGATTCCGGCGGCGGAAAGTGGGGGGACGGCTACAGCGAGATCTACCTGACCGGCAGTTCCGCCCAGATCAACAACATCGAGCTGGCGGCGTACTCCATCGACGACACCAACCTGCAGCACGGGCAAAAGTTTTCCTTCAACGACGTGGTGGGTCCCCGTACCGAGCGCTATGGCTACCGCAGGGCCTTGAACGGCCGGGGGGTTATGGTGGTGGGGGGCGGCGTGGCCCAGGTGGCCAGCGCCATCCACATGGCGGTGAAGAACCTGGACTGCGTGGAGATCACGGAGAAGACCATCTACCGCAACTACAACCAGGATTACGTCTCCGACATCTCCGATGCCATCGCCCTGGACTATGGGGACGATATCGATTACGTCTTCCGCTATACCGGATACGGCACCCTGTGCATCTATACCCATGTACAGGACGACGTGTTGATCTGCGAAATCTACGAGTACTATTGAGCCCGGTTGTATCTGTCCGGCGGCCGCTTCCCGAAGGGGGCGGCCGTTTTCCGTCAGGACCATCGCTTGTGAAATGGAAATTCGCTTCCTTTTCAAGAATCTTCTCTTGACAGGAGGCCTTGAGAAATGTAAAATAGATACGATAACCTTGTCGCAAATTCCGTTCCGCACCGGCATGTATCTTTTGATGGTGCGACCAGGTTGCTGTATGATAAATCTTAACATTTTATTCAGGAAAGGGGGATTTGGAGCATTGAATCCGATACTTGTTATATTGATCGCACTGGCCGCGCTGGCTGTCGGCGTATTGGCTGGCTTTCTATACCGACGCAACGTGATGGAGAACAAGATCGGCAGGACCGAGGCTTTCGCCAAGAACCTGCTGGACGAGGCTACCCACAAGGCAGAGGAACAAAAGAAGGAAAGGCTGCTGGAGGCCAAAGAAGAGATCATCCGGCTCAAGTCCGAGCTGGACAAGGAGGTCAAGGACAGGCGCAGCGAGGTCACCCGTTTGGAGCGTCGGCTCAACCAGCGGGAAGAGACCCTGGACAAGAAGATGGACAATCTGGAGTCCCGGGAGGAGAGCCTGAACCAAAAGTACAAAGAGGCCGAGCGCCTGGAGCAGGAAGCCCGGCAGCACTGTGAGCAGCAGGAGCAGGAACTGGAGCGCATCGGAAACATGACCCTGGAAGAGGCCCGGCAGATGCTGGTGGACCGCATCAAGAAAGATGCCTACCACGATGCAGCGGTGATGGTGCGGGAGATCGAGGCCAAAGCCAAGGAAGAAGCAGACAAAAAGGCCCGGAACATCGTGGCTTTGGCCATCCAGAAGTGCGCCGCCGACCACGTTGCGGAGACCACGGTGTCCGTGGTGGCGCTGCCCAACGACGACATGAAGGGCCGCATCATTGGGCGGGAAGGGCGCAACATCCGCACCCTGGAGACCGCTACCGGTGTGGATCTCATCATCGACGACACTCCGGAAGCCGTGATCATCTCCGGCTTCGACCCGGTGCGCCGGGAGGTGGCCCGGGTGGCGCTGGAGCGGCTGATTGCCGACGGGCGCATCCATCCCGCCCGCATCGAGGAAATGGTGGAAAAGGCCCGCAAAGAGGTGGACAACCAGATTCGGGAAGCCGGAGAGCAGGCCGTCTTCGAGACCAACCAGCACTCCATCCACAACGAGCTGGTCAAACTGCTGGGCCGCATGAAGTACCGCACCAGCTACGGCCAGAACGTGCTGAAGCATTCTGTGGAGGTCAGCCACCTGGCGGGGGTCATGGCCGCTGAACTGGGAACGGACGTGCAGCTGGCCAAGCGGGCGGGTTTGCTCCACGACATCGGCAAGGCCATCGACCACGAGGTGGAAGGAACCCACGTGACCATCGGCGGCGACCTGGCCCGGAAATTCAACGAACCCGAGAACGTGGTCAACGCCATCATGGCCCACCACGGCGACGTGGAGCCCAAAACCATAGAGGCTGTCCTCGTGCAGGCGGCGGACGCCATCTCCGCAGCCCGGCCCGGCGCCCGGCGGGAGTCCCTGGAGAACTACATCAAGCGCCTGCAGAAGCTGGAAGAGATCGCCGATTCCTTCGAAGGGGTGGAGAAATCCTTCGCCATCCAGTCGGGCAGGGAGGTCCGCATCGTGGTCAAGCCCGAGGACGTAAACGACATGGGCACCCTGATTCTGGCCAAGGAGATCGCCAAGCGCATAGAGCACGAGATGGAGTATCCCGGGCAGATCAAGGTCAATGTCATCCGGGAGACCCGCTCCGTGGAATTCGCCAAGTAAACCCATTCAGAGGGGGCTATAACAAAAGCCTGGATCCCAAAAGGACTCTTGCAGGCAATCGCCGCAAGAGTCCTTGTTTTTTTCTCTCTGCTTCACCATGCAAAGTCAAATGCCAATAAAAAAGGAGGGTTACCCCTGT
>JAAYOH010000003.1 GCA_012520375.1 Clostridiales bacterium | reverse complement strand
CTGGAGACGATCCTGATTCTCTCCCGTGAAAGAAGCATCGTCCGTTCCGTGGACGTGGCGGACCGTATGAATTTCTCAAAGCCCTCCGTGAGCCGCGCTATGGGACTTTTAAAGAACGACGAATTCATCGAAATCGACGGGAAAGGCGGGATCACGCTGACCGAAAGCGGACGGGCTCGCGCTGAGAACATCTATGAACGCCACCGGGTACTGACGAAGATGTTGGAAAGCCTGGGCGTCGATTCCGAGACCGCGACGGAGGACGCCTGCAAGATGGAGCACTACATCAGCCAGAAATCCTTTGACGCCATCAAGGAACACATGCGGGACCGGATGGGCAGCGGTACGTAAACGATCGCAGGGATTTGGGGCATGATTGTTTTTCTCATGCCAAAACCCCGGCATGGCGCCTGGGAAGAGACGGAGAGGAATGGATGGGGATGGCGGGGAGCCACAAATTCTTTCAGAACAGGGACTGCGAATACTTCCCCTGTCATGAGACGGATAAGCCGGAGGACTTCAACTGCCTGTTCTGCTACTGCCCCTTGTACGCCCTGGGGAGGGGGTGCAAGGGCAATTGCCGCTACAACGAGGAAGGCGTCAAAGACTGCTCCAAATGCTTGATCCCCCACAAACGGGAGAACTACGACTACATAGTGGGGCGGTTCAGGGAGCTGGCGAAGCTGGCAGAGGACAAGGGATGAAGACCGGAGGATCGCTGTCATCAGACAGGATCGAATCGTGGCAAAAATATCAGGATAAAGGTGAACCTGGCTGAGGAGTCGTCCAAGCGCTCCAGGAAAATTGGGAAAAGAATACATGTGAAGGATTTCCGGGAGGGACCTTATGAGAAAGTTCGACACCAGGATACAATACCTGAAACATATGGTGTTGCGTGAAGTTGCCCGCTACGCTTGGAATGATACCCTCATGGAAAACGTCATGGGGATTCCCAAAACGATTATCCCCGGTCAAAGGCCCACCATGCGTTGCTGCGTCTATAAAGAGCGGGCGATTTTGGGCGAACGCGTCAAGCTTGCCATGGGCGGCGATGCCGACAATCCCAACATTATTGAGGTCATAGATATTGCCTGTGATGAATGTCCTACGGCCGGTTATGAAGTGTCCGCTTCCTGCCGCGGATGCTTGGCACACCGTTGCCAGGATGTATGCAAAAAAGATGCGATCTATTTTGACCGGAACCATGTGGCTCATATCGACAAATCAAAATGTGTGGAGTGCGGTTTGTGCGCCAAGGTTTGCCCGTATTCCGCCATCATCAACCACAATCGCCCTTGCCAAATTGCCTGTAAGGTAAAGGCGATTTCCATAGGCGATAACGATGCAGCCTGTATTGACGATGACAAGTGCATCCAGTGCGGCGCATGTATTTATCAATGTCCCTTCGGTGCGATCATGGACAAATCTTATATCTTGCAGGCGATCGACATGATGAAAAAAAGTGAGAACAATACAAAACATAAGGTTTATGCCATGGTGGCGCCCGCTATTTCAAGTCAGTTTACCTATGCAAAGTTAGGACAGGTCATTTCCGGCATCAAACAACTGGGCTTTTACAAGGTCATCGAGGCGGCGCTGGGCGCTGATATGGTGGCGCAGGCGGAATCTGCAGAACTTGCAGAAAAGGGGTTTTTAACCAGTTCGTGCTGCCCCGCGTTTGTACGGTATATTGAATCGGCATTCCCTGAGTTGTTGCCCTTTGTATCGCACAACCATTCGCCCATGGCGGCTTTGGGGAAATATATCAAGAGCACCGACGAAAACGCAAAGATTGTATTTATCGGTCCCTGTACCGCCAAAAAGGCTGAAGCAAAACTTGAGGACGTAAAAGCGAATATCGACGTAGTCTTAACCTTTGAGGAGTTGGAAGCCCTGTTTGAAAGCAAAGACATGGACATCACAACGCTTCCCGAAGACGTGCTCGACAATGCTTCCTACTTCGGCAGGATCTTCGCTCGGTGCGGCGGCCTTGCCGATGCCGTTGCGCAAGGGCTGAAAGAGCAGAATGTGGATTTTGACTTAAAAGCTGTGGTTTGTGACGGGATCGAAGAGTGCCGTATGGCGCTGCTGAAAAAGAGCAAAAATGTTCTTGATGCCAATTTTATAGAAGGAATGGCTTGTACCGGCGGCTGCATCGGCGGCGCGGGCTGCCTTACCCACGGCGCGAAAAGCAGAGCCGATGTCGAAAGATATGGCAGGGAAGCACGTGAAAAGACGATCGGCGATGCTGTTTCCGTTTTGAAATAGGATCAACTTTGAAAAAAGATAAAGGAGCGGGGTAAACAGGGCGCGGGGAGTTTCCCCAGGACGGCGATTCAAGGCGGGCTATTTTTTCTGGATTTCGTGTGCACTTTTATTCTAAAAATGGCGTTTTCAAGTTTCATTTGTTCGTCTTGGCGACAATCCATTAAGACAAAAAACGCTTGTGCGGCAAGGATTTCTGCTCGAAAACCCTTGCCGCACAAGGACTACCAAAAAGCGGAGGAGGAGGGATTTGAACCCTCGATCGGTTTGTGGCCGATACGCGATTTCCAGTCGCGCGCCCTCGACCAGGCTAGGCGACTCCTCCATATACAACTGTTTATTGGCCGTGGGTCAAACGGTCAACAAAAGATATAATACCACGACCGGGTCGAAGAAACAATAGGGATTATAGGAAAATTCTCGAAAAGATGTGAAAACGGGAACTGGCGCAGCGAAGAATGCCCTTGATGGCTGTCTCCTCTGTTTGCACAGGCTGTGGACCTCTTGCATTCCCGAGCGCCCCTTCCCACGCAAATTCCGGGAGGGCAATTCATGGCACGGTTCAAAAGCGGAAAATGTCGGCGGCAAAGAGGAAAACGTTTCTCTAACGCTTGACGAGGATCCGTGAGAGAAGGTTAACAATATATGGTTGGTAAATTTACAGGAAAGAGCCATTGACAAGCCGGAGTGGATATGGTAAAATAATCTTTGTCGACGCGGGGTAGAGCAGTCCGGTAGCTCGTCGGGCTCATAACCCGGAGGTCGAGGGTTCAAATCCCTCCCCCGCAACCAAATTTGGCGGCTTAGCTCAGTTGGCCAGAGCATTCGGTTCATACCCGGAGTGTCATTGGTTCAAATCCAATAGCCGCTACCACGGAGGAACGATCGTGTCCATGGGACGCGGTCGTTGTTTTTTTGTCCGGTTCCTACAGGCGGAAAGGGCGTGGGATTGTGAAGGAACAATTGACAAATCTCTGTTCATACGCTATCATTTTAAACCGTAGAGAGCGCGAGACGCCCGTTTGCCCTGATGAGCACTTCAACCAAATGGAAGGTGGATCGTGGTTTCAATAGGGGGATATATTTCGACAACAAGACCGACAAATAACGGCTCTTTTCTTTTCTTTTGTTTCGTGAAGTCGATAGAATGGGTATGAGGTAGTCGCCTGTTGCTTGGTTTCGACTTTCCCTTTGAAAGATGTGGAGGGATTGCATTATAGATTATAGATACATATTTTCCTCTTACGGCAGAGAGGCGGTCGACAATATTATATAATACAGCGTCCTGAGTGTTCCAGCACTGATTCGAATATGTCTTAAGTAATGGGAGGGAAATTGCTATGATGAAAAAGTTTCTGAATGATCCTTTCGAGGTGACAAACGAGCTGGTAGAAGGATTCGTCATCGCCAATCAACCGAATTTCCGGAAGCTGGAAGGGATGAACGTTGTGATCAAAAACAGAATCCCGGAGAAAAAGAAAGCGACGATCTTGATTGGCGGAGGCAGCGGACATGAGCCTCTGTTTCTGGAGTTTATCGGAAAAGGCATGGGCGACTGCGCGGTTCACGGGAATATTTTCGCTTCCCCATCCGCAGACATGATTTATGAAGGGATAAAAGCCGCGAACACTGCAGACGGCGTCATCATGATCTATGGCAATTATCAGGGGGATATCATTAACTTTGACATGGCCCAGGACATGGCGAGAATGGATGACATTCGCGTTGAGACGGTACGCGTATGGGACGACGTTGCTTCCGCGCGCCCGGAAGACAAAGACGAGAGGCGCGGCACGTCAGCCGACTTATTTGTCATTAAAATAGCAGGCGCGGCCAGCGAGCTCGGTCATGGCTTTGAGGAAGTTTTGCGCGTAACGACAAAGGCCAGAGACAATTGTCGCTCAATCGGTATATCCCTGACGTCGTGCACCTTGCCTGCTGTTGGGGAACCGATATTCCATCTCGGCGATACGGAAATGTATGTGGGGATGGGGGTGCATGGAGAGCCCGGCGTAGAGATCAAACCGCTTTGCACCGCAGACGAAGCTGCCCGGATCATGTTCTCTGCGGTGATGAATGATGACCTCAAAATTGGGGAGGATGATGAGGTTGCGCTGATTGTCAACAGCTATGGCTCGACGACAAGGATGGAGTTGCTGATCATCATCCGGGCAATGAAGAGATTGTATGCGGAAAAGGGGATCCGGATCCACGCCATTGAATACGGTGATCTGTGCACTTCCCAGGAGATGGCCGGCGTATCCTTCACGATGATGAAGTTGGATGATGAATTGAAGGCCTTGTATGATGAACCGGCCATTTCGCCCGGATTTGCGCGGGTGCTCTGGTAACGGGAGGGGAGACGAGAATATGGATGTGCAACAGCTTTTGCGATTCTTTGAGCTTGCGAAAGACTATTTCGAGAGCAATTTACACGAACTGTCGAGGCTCGATTCCGTTCTGGGCGATGGCGACCACGGCCAGAGCATGCTCAAAGGATTTCTATGCATACAAAAAGAGGTTGCCGGCAAAAGCTTCGGCTCAATTTCGGAACTCTTTTCCGCAGCGGGAAGAACGATGATGCGAGAGATCGGCGGAACCTGCGGACCTTTGTTTGCTACGATATTTCTACAGGGAGCCCTGGTTTCAAAGGGCAAAGAGACACTTAAGACGGAAGACTTTGCCAGGATGCTGCGCAGCAGCTGCGACAAGATCATGGCGCTCGGAAAAGCGAAACAAGGCGAGAAAACCATGCTGGATGCGCTGATTCCGGCAGCAGAAGATCTGGAAAGCAGTGCAGCCAAGGGCCTGGATTTGGCGGAAGCACTGTCCAGTGCTGCGAAAGCTGCGAAACAAGGCGCGGAAGCTACAAAGGACATGCGCGCAACAAAGGGGAGAGGCCGTTATCAGGGAGAGCAGTCCATCGGGCACAAAGACCCGGGGGCGATGAGCGTGGCGCTGATCGTACAGTCTTTGGCGGATGCACAGAAGGGCATCTGAAACGATTTGATTCCAAAGGGCAGGGCGCATCTGTATAACTTTCACGAACTGATATGGCTTTTTGCGATGGACATCTGGAAAAGGAAGTGAAAGAACTGGCTTTCTCCGCAATGATCGTGATGATAGCAGCAGATGCCGATTCTTATACGACGGGGAGAGCCCCTCTCGGACGATGAACCGCAATGGTATGTTCTGTTATTTATTTATAACACGGATCATTTTTCAACGGGATACAGAACTTGAATGCCCTGTTTGTCAAAAAACTCCAGGTACCTGGGATGGGGCGGCCGGTCGGTGACCACGGCGGATACCTTTTCCAGGGGGCAGAAGGAAAACA
Source organism: Clostridiales bacterium (assembly GCA_012520375.1). GTDB lineage: Bacteria > Bacillota > Clostridia > Christensenellales > Aristaeellaceae > Excrementavichristensenella. Next base: position 40,262 of record JAAYOH010000003.1, on the reverse strand, counting down.
GGGCTTCCCGGTCGAATTTGCTGCCGTCTGCCAAAAGCAGGATGGTTTTGCAGTTCTTCACCACTTCCCGTTTGAGCTCCGCCTCGAAATAGGTGTTGTTGGACAGGCCATGGCGGATGGATATCCCCGAGGCGGCCATGGCCGCGATCTGTACCGACAGGTGCCGGATGGATTCATAGGTAGACCCTCCCACAAAGGCATCCACGGAGCTGTTGTAAATGCCCCCCAGGCTGATGAGGTTGAGCCCGCTGAGCCGGGTGGCCTCGTTCAGGGCGGTGAGGGAATGGGTGACCAGGGTCAGGGCTTTGCGGTTTTTCAGGCCCCGGATGATGTTGCAGGCGGTGGAGCCCGAGTCCACGAAGACGGTGACTCCGTCGGGGATGAGCCCGGCGGCCAGTTCGCCGATGCGCCGTTTTTCCGGGACCTTGCTGTGGAAGCGCTCGGGCATGGGCTTGAGGGGGCCGTGGGCATGGGCCATGGCGCCCCCATAGACCTTGACAACGTGGCCCCGCCTTTCCAGCTCGCCCAAATCCCTGCGCAGGGTGTTGACGGACACGTCGAAGTGGCGCTGCAGTTGGGCGATGGTCACCCGTTCGTTGTGCAGGATGTACTGCTCCATGGCGTCCAGGCGCAACCCCTTCATAAAGAAGTCCTCCGCGATGCGTTTGATGGAGCCCAGTCTATCACGGGATTTTGCCGTCTGTCAATACAGCAAGGCGAAAAAGAGACGCAAACAACACAAGAAACCAGGGATTTTGGGTAAGTTCTCCAACAAGTATTGACAAAAGGCGGGGGGTTGTTTACAATATACTCAATGATGGTCGGCAGTGTGAACGCCGCTCATCCGGGAAGAAAACAATATATAATAGGAGGAATGACCCCATGAAGAAGCTTCTCTCGATCGTCCTGGTCCTTATTTTGGCCCTGGCCCTGTGCCTGCCCGCGATGGCGGAGGATTTCACCATCGCCATCAACCTGAAGACCCTTTCCAGCGAGTACTGGCAGAACGTGAAGGCGGGCTGCGACGCAGCCGCCGAAGAACTGGGTGTGAACATCGACGTACAGGGCGCTGCTGCCGAGACCGAGATCGCCGAGCAGGTCGCCCAGCTTGAGACCCAGCTGGCCGGCGCCCCCGACGCCGTCATCATCGCTCCCCTGGACGGCGACGCGGTCATCGGCGCCATCGAGTCCAGCGGCTATCAGGGCATTGTGGTGTTCTGCGATACCGACTGCGCCTATGAGGGCAAGACCTCTTTCGTGGGCACCTCCAACGAGGTGGCGGCGAAGCAGGGCGGCGACTACGGCGTAGCCATCAACGGCGCCGACACCAAGGCGGTCATCATCTACGGCCAGGAGGGGGACAACACCTCCAACCTGCGCAAGAGCGGCTATGAAAAAGCCGTGGCCGAGGCCGGCCTGGAACTGGTCGCGCAGCTGTCCGGCAACAACACCACCGACGGAGCAACCAAGGTTATGGAAGACCTGCTGAACGCCTATCCCGACGGCATCAACCTGGTGCTGTGCATGAACGACGACACCGCCATCGGCGCCCTGAACGCCGTACAGGCGGCCGGTGTGGAAGGCATCAACATCATCGGATTTGACGGCAACGCCAGCGCCGTGGAACTGATCGCCTCCGGCGACCTGAAAGCCACCGTGGCCCAGCAGCCCACCCTCATGGGGTATCTGGCCGTGGAGACCGCGCTGAAGGCCCTGCAGGGCGAGGCTGTGGAAGCCAACGTGGTGGTGGACACCGTCATCATCGATGCGGAAAACTGCGCAGACTACCTCAAGTAAGAGGGTTTACGGGTAGAAATCGCCCGAACGGTACCTAAGGGACACGATCTCTTCGGGCGATCCGATGCCCATCCTCGGATCGCCCGTTTTTTCTCCCTTGCTCCGCCGCATAGGCGAAGACCAGAAACGAGGTGGCCAGATGTCTGAATACGTTGTAGAACTGAAGCATGTTACGAAGCGCTTTCCCGGCGTCATCGCGATGCGGGACATGCATATACAAATCCGGCCGGGCGAAATCCACGGTCTCGTCGGCGAAAACGGCGCCGGGAAATCCACCTTGATCAAGGTGCTTACCGGCGTACACGTCCCCGAAGAGGGCGAGATCTATGTGGAAGGAAAGAAGGTGTCCTTCTCCAACCCCGTGCAGGCGCGGGAGGCGGGCATCGCCTGCGTATACCAGGAACTGAACATCGTGCCCATGCTGCCTGTGGTGGACAATGTGTTCATGGGGCGCAAGATTACAAACAAGTATGGGCTGCTGGACTATCCCAGGATGCACAGGGAGGCCAAAGAAGCCTTGGCTACCCTGGGCCATCCGGATGCGGATACCAAAAGGGAATGCGGAAAACTGGGCATGGGCATGCAGCAAATGGTGGAGATCGCCAAAGCCGTATCCATCAATGCCAAGTTGCTCATCATGGACGAGCCCACCTCTTCCCTGGGCGAGCAGGAAATCAAGCAGTTGATGAAGACGGTGCGGGATTTGAAAGAGCGGGGCATCGCCATCCTCTTCGTGTCCCACAAGCTGGAAGAATTGTTCGAATTGTGCGACCGGGTCACCGTCATGCGGGACGGGGAGCACATCATCACCGAAGACATGGCGAACATGACCAACGACAAGCTGATCCAGGCCATGGTGGGGCGCACCCTGGAGAACCAATTCCCCAAGGAGTTCGGCGTGAAGGGTGAGTGCATGCTGAAGTGCGAGCACCTGACGTCCATCGGCGTGCTGAAGGACGTGTCCTTCGAGGCTTACGGCGGCGAGATCCTGGCCTTTGCGGGCCTGGTGGGCGCCGGGCGCACCGAGACCATGCGGGCCCTGTTCGGGGCGGACAAATTGGACGGGGGCGACATTTACATCCGGGGGCAAAAGGTGAACAACCGCAACCCGAGCCAGTCCATCCGGAACGGCATCGCCTTTTTGACCGAGGACAGAAAGGGGCAGGGCCTGGTATTGTCCCAGTCCGTGAAGACCAACATGATCCTGGCCAACATGAAGAAATTCATGAAGGGGCCCCTGCTCAAGAGCAAACAGATAGAAGAGAACGCCCAGGGCATGGTGGACACCCTGCGGATCAAGACCCCCAGCACGGAAGAGGTGACCATGCAGCTGTCCGGCGGCAACCAGCAGAAAGTAGTCATCGGCAAGTGGATCAACTGTGATGCGGACATCTACATCTTCGACGAGCCCACCCGGGGCATCGACGTGGGCGCCAAGGTGGAGGTGTACAACGTCATGAACCAGTTGGTGAAAGAGGGGAAATGCCTGATCATGGTCTCCTCCGAACTGCCCGAGGTCCTGGGCATGGCAGACCGGGTGATCGTCATGCGGGAGGGCCGGGTGATGGCGGAGATCGAACGGGGCAGCAAACACTTCAACCAGGAAGACATCATGCGTGCCGCATGGGGAGGAGCGTTGACATGAACAACAAAAAGACCAATGTGTCCGATATTTTGATGAAACTGGGGCCGCTGATGGTGCTGGCCATCATGTTTGTGGTATTCACCATCACCTTGCCCGGCAAGTTCATCCGGGTGGCGAACCTGATGAACATCCTGAAGCAGACCTCCATCAACTGCATCATCGCCTCCGGCATGCTGCTGGCGCTGATCACCGCGGGCATCGACCTGTCGGTGGGCTACAACGCCATCCTGGCCACCTGCCTCATCGGCGTGCTGATGAAGAACGGCATCACCAATCCCGTGGTGCTCATCCTGTCCGCCATTGTGGTATCCACCCTCTGCGGATTCATCAACGGCACCCTGCTCACCAGGCTGGACCTGCCCCACCCCTTCGTGTCCACCCTGGGCATGAAGTTCGTGTTCTGGGGCATTGCGCTTTTGATCACCAATTCCCAGACCATCGGATTCACCAACAAGGGCATCGACCCGGTGCTGTGGATCGGCAAACAGACCATCTTCTCCTTCGGATTCCCGGTGAGCTTCCTCCTGGTTATCCTCATCTACGCCGCTTACCACGTATTCCTGAACCACAGCGCCCTGGGCCGTCAGATCTACTGCGTGGGGGGCAACCCGGAAGCGGCCCGGATGTCGGGCATCCGATCCAAGGACGTGCTCACCATCGTGTACACCCTTTCCGGTTTCATGTGCGGCATCGCCGGGGTTGTGCTGGCGGGCCGACTGAATACCGCCAATACCGCTTCCGCCGCCACCTATGACACCGACGCCATCGCGGCCTGTATCATCGGAGGCGCATCCTTCCGGGGCGGCAAGGGCACCATCTGGGGCACCATGTTGGGCGCCCTGTTGATCTCCACCATCCGCAACGGGCTGAACCTGTTCAGCGCCGGCAACGATATCCAGTACATCGTCATCGGCCTCGTGATCATCGCCGCCGTGACCATCGACGTGATGCGGGGCAAGATGGAAGCCCGGGCCCGCAAGATGGCCATGGCAGACTGATCGGGAACATTGTCCGCGGCGCATGCCGCGCCGCGGGCTTTAGAAGGGGAGGGGACCCAAAATGTTTGACAAGAGCAAGGTATTTCTTGGCATCGCACCCATCGGCTGGTGCAACGACGACATGCCCGAACTGGGGGCGGAAAACACGTTCAAGCAGACCATCAGCGAGATGGCGCTGGCGGGCTTTACGGGTTGCGAGATCGGCAACAAATATCCCTCCGACCCGGTGGAACTGGGGAGGCAGCTGAAATTGCGGGGGATGCGCATCGCCTCCCGCTGGTTTTCTTCCTTCCTCCTCACCAAACCCATGGCGGAGGTGGAAGCGGACTTCATCGCCAACCTGGATTTCCTGGCTGCCCTGGGCGCAGACCGCATCAACGTATCGGAGCAAAGCCATTCCATCCAAGGGAAACAGGATGTGCCGGTGCTGGGGGACGCCAAGTACGTCATGAACGAGGAAGAGTGGGAGCGCTTTTGCAAGGGACTGGATCACCTGGGCGGCATCGCCGGGGACCGGGGCTTTAAGCTGTGCTATCACCACCACATGGGCACCGTGGTGCAGAGCGCCGAAGAGACGGCGCGGATGCTGGCCTCAACCGACCCGGAAAAGGTATTCCTGTGCTACGACACCGGCCACTTTACCTTTGCGGGGGAGGATCCCCTGGCGGTACTGAAACAATATGTGGACCGGGTAGGGCACGTGCACCTGAAGGACATGCGGGCCGAAGTGGTCAAAAAGGTGCGCCCCGAAGGCTGGTCTTTCCTGCAGGCGGTGCGCAACGGCGCCTTCACGGTGCCCGGGGACGGCTGCGTGGATTTTGACAGTGTATTTGAACTGCTGGCGGCGGCGGGCTATACCGGTTGGCTGCTGGTGGAGGCGGAGCAGGATCCCGCCTTGGCGGATCCGCTGGAGTACGCCATCATGGCCCGGAAATTTATCCGGGAGCATACAGGATTGTAGGAGGGGAGACCATGTATTTCACGCGTGAGATCGGGCCCGGGTACAACGAGTACCTGAACATGGAGGACGGAGCCATGGGCACCTGTATGGACGTAGGTCTGTTGGTGTTGGAAGAGGGCCAAAGCTTTGAGTTCCATGAGGCGGACAAGGAGATCGCCCTGGACCTGCTCCAGGGGAGCGTGTGCTTTTCCTGGGGCGACCATCAGGCGGAGGCTTCCAGGGCCGACACCTTCCGGGACAACGCCTGGTGCCTGCATGCCCCGAAGGAGATGCGGGTAAAAGTCGCCGCCCGCACCCATGCGGAGTTGTACGTGCAAAAGACCGACAACGACAGGACCTTTGAGGCCCATCTCTACACCCCGGAGGAAGTGGTCGTCCAACGGGCGGGGAGCCAGGGCGAACTGATGGGGTGTATGCGCCGGGAGATCAAGACCTTCTTCGACTACGAGTCGGCGCCCTGGTCCAACATGGTACTGGGGGAGGTGCTGAACTATCCGGGCAAGTGGTCCAGTTACCCGCCCCACCACCATCCCCAGCCCGAGGTGTACTTTTACCGCTTCGACCATCCCCACGGCTTCGGCGCGGGCTTTGGCAACGGGGAGATCTACGAGACCCGCCACAACGGCCTGAGCGTCATCAACCACGGCTTCCATTCCCAGGTAACGGCGCCGGGCTACGCCATGTGCTATATGTGGGGGATCAGGCACTTGCCGGACGACCCCTGGCGCAAGACCCGCATCGACGATCCCGAGCACGCCTGGCTGTGGAAAGCGGACGCCAACGAGCACATTTTTCAGGAGGAAAAACCATGAAAACCATTCGACTGACCATGGCCCAGGCCCTGGTGCGTTTTCTGGAGAACCAGTACATCGCCTATGACGGGATGGAACATCCCTTTGTGCGGGGCGTTTTGATGCTGCCCGGCCACGGCAACGTGGTGGGTCTGGGCCAGGCCCTCTCCCAGGAAGCCAAGCGCATGGAGATCTATCAGGGCAAAAACGAGCAGGGGCAGGCCCATGTAGCGGTGGCCTTTGCCAAACACAAGAAGCGCAAGCAGATCATGGCGGCCACCTCCTCCGTGGGGCCCGGCGCCGCCAACATGGTGACCGCCGCGGCCACCGCCACCGCCAACAACATCCCGGTGCTGCTGCTGCCCGGCGACGTGTACGCTTGCAGGCAGCCCGACCCGGTGCTGCAGCAAATCGAGCAGACCCACGACCTGTCCATCTCTACCAACGACGCCTTCCGGGCGGTGTGCCGTTACTTCGACCGGATCCAGCGCCCCGAACAATTGATGAGCGCCATGCTCAGCGCTTTCCGGGTGCTTACCGACCAGGCGGACACCGGGGCGGTCTGCATCGCCATCCCCCAGGACGTGGAGGGGGAAGCTTACGATTATCCCGAGACCTTCCTCGCCAAGCGGGTGTGGGAGGTAGAGCGGCGCCCCGCCACGGGGATCGCCATCGAAAAGGCGGCGGCCGTGATCCGCAAGGCCAAAAAGCCCATGCTGGTCTGCGGGGGCGGGGTGCGCTACGGCGAAGCCCATGAGGAGTTCCGGACCTTTGCGGAGACCCTGGGCATCCCCTTCGGGGAGACCCAGGCGGGCAAAAGCGCCATCGTTTGGGATCATCCCCTGAACCTGGGGGGCATGGGGGTGACGGGCTGCTCCGCCGCCAACGAGATCGCCAAAGAAGCGGACTGCATCATCGGCGTGGGCACCCGGTATACAGATTTTACAACCTCTTCCAAATGGCTATTCAAAGAAGACGCCTCCTTTGTCAACATCAACATCTCCGGCTTCCAGGCCTTCAAGCTGGACGCGGTGCCCGTGATCGCAGACGCCAAGGAAGCCTTGCCCGCCCTCCTGGCGGCCCTCTCCGGCTACAGGGCGAGCTACAACGGCGAGATCGAAAGGGCTGTCGCCGGCTGGAACCAGGAATACCGGCGGCTGGCGGGGATCTCTTTCGGGCCCGGCTATGAGCCCGAAGTGAAGGACGGCAATTCGGATTCCGCCTTCACCTTTGTGGAGGATATGGGGGAGGCCCTTACCCAGACCGAGGCGCTGGCCGCCATCAACGCCCAGATCCACCCGGGGGATTCGGTCATCGGTTCCTCCGGCTCCCTGCCCGGTTGCATGCAGCGCATGTGGCGGGCCGGCAGCCCGGACACCTACAACATGGAGTACGGCTATTCCTGCATGGGCTACGAAGTTTCCGGTGCGCTGGGGGTCAAGCTGGCCGTGGGAGAGGATCACGAGGTGTACTCCATGGTGGGGGACGGAAGCTTTGTGATGCTGCATTCCGAGCTGCTCACCGCGGTGCAGGAGGGCATCAAGATCAATGTCTGCCTGTTTGACAATGCCAGCTATGGCTGCATCAACAACCTGCAGAAGGCCCAGGGCAACGAGACCCTGTGCACCGAGCGCCGCTTCCGCAACAGGGACACCGGGAAGCACGACGGCGCCTTCATGCCCGTGGATTTCGCCGCCATCGCCAAGGGCTACGGCTGCGTGGCCTATACGGTGCGCACCATGGGCGAACTTAAGTGGGCACTGGAGGACGCCAAAAAGGTGAAGGATATCCCGGTGCTCTTCGACATCAAGGTGCTGCCCAAGTCCATGACCGAGGGCTACGGCGCCTGGTGGCGGGTGGGCTCGGTAGAGGTGTCCGACTGTCCCGGAAACCAGGCGGCCTGGCAGGACCATCTGAACCACGTGAAAGACGCGAAAAAGTATTGACGGGAGGACAACAAAATGAATGAGACCCTGCGCATCGGCGTCATCGGTGCGGGCCGCATCGGCAAGCTCCACGCAAACAACCTGGTAAACAGCGTGCCGGGGGCCCGGGTGACGGCCGTCTCCGACGTGTACGAGCCCGCCGCAAAGGAACTGGCGGAAAAGCTGGGTATCCCTGCCTGGTACACCGACCATCGCAAGATCATCGAGGACCCGGACATCGACGCGGTGTTCATCTGTTCCTCCACCGATACCCATTCTCCCGTATCCATCGAGGCCGCCCGGGCAGGCAAGCACATCTTCTGCGAGAAACCCATCGACCACGACCTGGCCAAGATCGAGAAAGTGCTGGAAGAGGTGAACAGGGCGGGGGTCAAATACCAGGTGGGTTTCAACCGCCGCTTCGACCGCAACTTCAGCCGTGTGCAGGAAGTGGTGAAGGGCGGGGGCGTGGGGGACGTACACATCGTAAAGGTCACGTCCCGGGATCCCGCCGCGCCGCCCATCTCTTACGTAAAGGCGTCCGGGGGCATTTTCGTGGACATGACCATCCATGACTTCGACATGGTGCGCTTCCTTTCCGGGAGCGAGGTAGAAGAGGTGAGCGCCTACGGCGCCTGCCTGGTGGATCCCGCCATTGGCGAGGCGGGGGACGTGGATACCTGCATCATTACCCTGCGCTTCAAGAACGGGGCGCTGGGGGTTATCGACAACAGCCGGCAGGCGGTGTACGGCTACGACCAGCGGGTTGAGGTATTCGGCTCCAAGGGCATGATCACCGCGGACAACGAGACCGCCAACAACACCACCTGGTATACCGCAGAGAGCGTGCAAAAGGAAAAGCCCCTGTGGTTCTTCCTGGAGCGGTACAACGAAGCGTTCATCACCGAGGAAAAGGCCTTTGTAAAGGCTTGCCTGACGGATACGGATACCCCGGTGGGCGCCTTTGACGGGCTGCAGCCGGTGCTCATCGCCATCGCGGCCAAAAAATCCTACGAACTGGGCGGGGCCCCCGTGAAAGTGGGTGGCCGGGCATGAAGAGGCTGAATATCGGCATGATCGGCGCGGGCCGGATCAGCAGGGTGCACACCCCCAACCTGGTGAATCGGGTGACGGGGGCGCGGTTGGTCGCCTTGGCAGACCCGGATCTTGAGGCCGCAAGGGCTCTGTGCACACCCCTGGGCATTGAGCGGGTGGTCCCGGACTACCGGGAACTGTTGCAAGATCCGGATATCGACGCGGTGTTCATCTGTTCCCCCACCGATACCCATGTGGAGATCGCCCTGGCAGCCGCCGGGGCGGGCAAGCACATTTTCTGCGAGAAACCCATCGACCAGGACGTATCCCGGATCCGGAAGGTCATCGAGGCGGTGGAATCGGCAGGGGTCAAGTGCCAGGTGGGCTTCAACCGCCGATTCGACCGGAATTTCCGCCGCATCCATGAATTGGTGCGGGAGGGCGCCCTGGGGGAGGTGCAGCTGGTGAAGATCTCTTCCCGGGATCCCCAGGCGCCGCCGGTGAGCTATGTGGTGGGCTCCGGAGGCATCTTCGCGGACATGACCATACACGACTTCGACATGGCGGCCCATCTTTCGGGCAGCCGCATCACCGAGGTCTCCGCCGTCGGCAGTTGCCTGATAGACCCGGGGATCGGGGAGGCGGGAGACGTGGATACCTGCATCGTGAAATTAAGGCTTTCAAGCGGCGCCCTGGCGGTGATCGACAACAGCCGCCAGGCGGTGTACGGCTACGACCAGCGGGTGGAGGTGTTCGGTTCCAAGGGCATGGTGGCTGCGGAGAACGAACGGCCCAACAACACCACCCTGAGCCTTGCCAGCGGCGTGTACGAAGAGAAGCCCCTGTGGTTCTTCCTGGAGCGCTATACCGAAGCCTTCGTACAGGAGGAGCAAGCCTTTGTGGACGCCTGTCTGAAGGACGAGCCGGTGCCCATCAGTGCCCGGGACAGCCTGGCCCCGGTGCTGGTGGCCATTGCAGCACAGAAATCCTGTGATCTTGGCGGCCAACCCGTCAAGGTAGAAGAATAAGGAGGAAAATATACATGAAAAAGATCAGAGTTGGGGTAGCGGGATACGGAACCATCGGCCAGCGGCTGGCGGACGGCGTGGCTTTCCAGGAGGACATGGAACTTGTGGGCGTCGCGGATCTGGCGCCTACCCTGGCGCTGCGGGCCCTGCGGGAAAACGATATGATAGGGGCCAACGGCGTAGCCTACAAGCTGTACCTGGTGGACGGGGCGGATAAGGCCAAGTTTGACGAACTGGGCATCCCGGTAGCCGGTTCCTTCGCAGAGCTTTGCAAAAACGTGGACATCATGCTGGACAGCGCCCCCGGCGGCGTAGGCGCCAAGAACAAGGAAAACTACTACGAAAAATACGGGGTCAAGGCCATCTTCCAGGGCGGCGAAAAGAACAGCGTGGCGGACGTGTTCTTCCACGGCTACGCCAACTATGAGAAGGGCTTAGGGCAAGAGTATCTGAAACTGACCAGCTGCAACACCACCGGCCTGATTCGCGCGGTGGACGCCCTGGACCGGGCTTTTGGCCTCGAAAGGGTAGCCATCACCATCGTCCGCCGGGTGGCGGATCCCGGCGACTACCATCGGGGCCTCACCAACGCTTTGCAGATGGACAAGGCGCCCAGCCACCAGGCGGTGGACCTGATGACCATCATGCCCCACGTAGAGGCAACGGGCATCCTGGTGCACACGCCGGTGACCCACGGCCACATCATCACAGTGCTGGCTACGGCAAAGGACGGGAAAAAGATCACCCGGGAAGCGGCGCTGGAAGTCTTCGAGGCCCATCCCCGCATCCGCGTGGTGTCCATCGACGAAGGCTTTTTGGGCAACGCCAGCCTGTTCAAGTATGCCAGGGACCTGGGGAACCGCCGGGGCGATATGTACGAGATCGCGCTGTGGAAGGATTCCATCGTGGAGAGCGGCGATGACATCATGTTCGCCATCAACATTCCCCAGGAGGCGGTGACCATTCCGGAAACCATCGACGCGGTGCGGGCGGCCATGAAGATGCAGCTGACCCGGGAGGAAGGGACCGCCCGGACCAACGAATACCTGGGCGTTGGGAAATTCAAGAGATAAGGGAAATACATATGCGGGGAGGGGCGCGCCCCTCCCCAATATTTGGAGGATGAGATCATGCGCTTTGGCATCAATACGCTGGATGAGATGTGCCTGGATGGGAAAACGGTGCTGTGCCGGGTGGACATCAATCAGCCCGTGGACCGGGCCACCGGGACTTTGAAGAGCACCCACCGCATCGAGGCCTGTGTGCCCACGGTGCGGGAATTGGCGGAGGGCGGTGCGAAGGTAGTGCTGCTGGCGCATCAGGGCAGCGATATCGAGTACAACAACTTCTACACCACCAAGCACCATGGGGCGGTCCTGTCCCAGCTTTTGGGCCGGGAAGTGCGCTGGATCGAGGACGTGTGCGGGCCCCTGGCCCGGGAGACGATCCGGGGTCTTGCCCCCGGGGAGATCCTGCTACTGGACAACGTGCGCTTTTGCTCCGAGGAGCAGACCCTGTTCGAAAAGAGCCTGAAACTGAGCCATGCCGAGCAGGCCCAGACCCAGGTGGTGCATAAATTGGCGCCCCTGGCGGATCTGTACGTGTGCGACGCCTTTGCGGCGGCCCACCGGGACCAGCCCACCCTGTGCGGCTTTCAGCAACTGTTGCCCAGCTGCATGGGCAGGCTGTTCGAAGCGGAGTACTGCGTGATCTCCGGGCTGATGGAGTGCCCCAAGCGGCCCTGCATCTTTGTGCTGGGGGGCGCCAAGGTTGCGGATGCCTTCCAGATGATGGAGACGGTGTTGGGGAGCGGCGCGGCGGACCAGGTGCTGAGCGGGGGACTGGTGGGGAACATCCTGCTGGCCGCCAGGGGGACCGACATCGGGGAGAAGAGCCTGGCCTTCATCCGGGCCCAGGGCTACGGCAGTTTCATTGAAACCAGCAAAGCTCTTTTGGAGCGGTACGGGGACAGGATCGAATTGCCCGGCGACCTGGGATACGTGGACGGCATGGCGGTGGACATCGGGGAAGAGACCACGAAGCGCTACATGGAGCGCATCAAAAGCGCCCGCACGGTATTCGTCAACGGCCCCATGGGGGTGTTCGAGAAGCCCGAGAGCGAGGCGGGCACCAAGGGGGTATGGGAGGCCCTGGGGGCCACAAAGGCCTACACCGTGGTGGGGGGCGGAGACAGCGTCACCGCCACCAAGAAGTACGGCAAAACCAAGGACGTGGACTACCTGTGCACCGGCGGCGGCGCCCTGATCCGCTTCCTGAGCGGGGAGGAGCTGCCCGTGGTGAAGGCGCTGCGCCACGCTGCCCGCAGCTTCGGGGAGGAGGGCAAGGTATGCAGGTGAGCCTTGGATACGGCAGCGGGGACCAGCTTGTGACGGTGGAGGATGAGCGGATCCTCGACATCCTGACCCCCAACCGGGTGGAATTGTCCCTCACGGGGGAACGTGAAGTACGAAGGGCCCTGGAGGAGCCCATCGGCACCCCAAGGCTTCGGGAGATCCTCCGCCCGGGGGAGAAGATCGCCATCGTCACCAGCGACATCACCCGGCCCATGCCCACCGCCAAGGTGATGGACGCCCTGCTGGAAGAGATCTACGGGGCGGGGGTGGAGCCAAAGGACGTTACCCTGGTGTTCGCCCTGGGCAGCCACAGAAAGCACAGGCCCGAGGAGATGCTGAAACTGGCGGGGGAGCGGGCGATCCGGGAGATCCGATGTGTGGACAGCGACACGGAGGACTGCGTCCGCCTGGGCACCACCGCCCGGGGCACGCCGGTGGACATCACCCGGGTGGTGGCGGAAGCGGACCGGCGCATCTGCCTGGGCAACATCGAATACCACTACTTTGCCGGGTACTCGGGAGGGGGCAAGGCCCTGATGCCCGGGGTGTCCACGCGCTCCGCCATCCGCTGCAACCACAGCCTGATGGTGGACGAAAGGGCCTGTGCAGGGCGGATGCAGGGCAATCCCCTCCGGGAGGACATCGAAGAAGCCGCCGCCATGGTGGGCATCGACTTCATCCTGAACCTGGTGTTGGACGAGCACAAGGAGATCGTGAAAGCGGTGGCGGGACACCCGATTGAGGCACACCGGGCTGGCTGCCGTTTCCTGGACAGCTTTTACCTGAAGGAGATCCCCGCCCGGGCGGACATCGTGCTGGTGTCCCAGGGAGGATCTCCCAAAGACCTGAACCTGTACCAGACCCAGAAGGCGCTGGACAACGCAAAACACGCGGTGAAGCCCGGAGGCGTCGTGGTGCTGATCGGCGCCTGCGACGAGGGCTTCGGGGAGGACACCTTTGAGGAATGGATGCGGGAGGCAGAGAGCCCGGACAGCCTGATCCGGCGCATCCGCCAGGACTTCAAGCTGGGCGGTCACAAGGCGGCGGCCATCGCCATGGTGCTGAAAAACGCGGACATCTATTTTGTCAGCCGGATGGAGCCGGACCTGGTGCGCAGCATATTCCTCACCCCTTTCGACTCGGTGCAAAAGGCTTACGACGCTGCCCGGGCGAAGCTGGGGGAGAAGGCCACCGTCCTGGTCATGCCCTACGGGGGTTCCACCCTGCCCAGGGTGCGGGAGAAGGCGGAATGAACCGGGAGGCCCCCGCCATCCTTCGCTGCGTGGTGGAGCGCATCACCTTCAGGAATATGGAAAACGGCTACACCGTGCTGAAGACCCGGGTGAAGGGCTATGCCGAACTGGTGACCGTGGTGGGCAGCCTGCTGGACGTGAACGTGGGCTCGGTGCTGATCGTCGCCGGGGAGTGGAAGAACGACAACAAGTACGGACGGCAGTTCATGGCATCCTCCTGGGAGGAGACCTTGCCCGCCACGGTGTACGGCATCGAAAAATACCTGGGAAGCGGCTTGATCAAGGGTGTGGGCGCAAAGTTTGCACGGCGCATTGTGGAAACTTTCGGCGCCCGCACCCTTGAAGTCATCGAAACCGAGCCGGAACGGCTCATGGAAGTGCCGGGGATCGGCCGCATCCGGGTAGACATGATCATCCGGGGCTGGAACAAGCAGCGGGAGATCAAGAACCTGATGCTCTTTTTGCAGGACCATGACGTGTCCACCGCCCATGCCGCACGGATCTACAAGACCTATGAAAACGAGAGCATCAAGGTGGTGAAAGAGAACCCCTACCGCCTGGCGGACGAGGTGTGGGGCATCGGCTTTCGCACGGCGGACGCCATCGCCGGGAAACTGGGCATCGAAAAAGAGAGTTACGAACGCTGCCGCTGCGGCCTTTTGTACAGCCTGAACAAGCTGGCGGAGGAGGGGCACTGCTATGCCCGGCCCCGGCAGTTGCTGGAAAAGGGGGCGGAACTGCTGGGGGTGGAGGAGGCGCTGCTCCGGGAGACCCTGGAGCGCATGGTCAAATCCAAGGACCTGATCGTGGAACCGGGTGTGGAGGCCGACGGCTCCGACGCCGTCTACCTGTCCCCCTTCTTTTTTTCCGAGAGCGGGGTGGCCCGGAAACTGAAGGGGTTGCTGAATGCTCCTCGCCGGGAAACCGTGGGGGATGTGGAGGCCCTCATCGCCGGGGTGCAGGAAAAGAGCGGACTGACCTACGACCGGGTACAGTTAGAGGCCATCCGCACCGCTGCCTGTTCCAAAGTGATGGTGCTCACCGGAGGCCCGGGCACCGGGAAGACCACCACCACCAACAGCATCATCCGGGTGTACGAGGCCGGCGGCTACGAGATCGTGCTGGCGGCGCCCACGGGCCGGGCGGCCAAGCGCATGACCGAGGCCACCGGGCTGCCTGCCAGGACCATCCACCGGCTGCTGGAGTACAGCATCGCCGGGGGCTACAAGGTAAACGAGTCCAACCCCCTCAAGGGGGATGTATTGATCGTGGACGAATGTTCCATGATCGACATCATCCTGATGTACAACCTGCTGAAGGCGGTGCCGGAACACATGACCCTGATCCTTGTTGGAGATATCGATCAACTCCCTTCCATCGGCCCGGGGAACGTGCTGCGGGACATCATCGCCTCCGAAGCTGTGCCGGTGGTCCGGCTGGAACGCATCTTCAGGCAAGCCAGGGGAAGCCGCATCGTCACCAATGCCCACCGCGTCAACAAGGGGGAGTTCCCGAACATCACGAATATGCGGGATTCCGATTTCTTTTTTATCCGGGACGAGGAGCCGGAGCACGTTCTGGCCCAGATCGTGCCCATCTGCAAAAGGCGCCTGCCCGCCACCTACAATTTCGATCCCATCAACGATATCCAGGTGTTGACCCCCATGCAGCGGGGGGTGATTGGGGCGCAGTCCATGAACAGGGAGCTTCAGCAGGCCCTGAACCCCTGCTCCATCCTGCTGCGCCGGGCGGGCACCGAGTATCGGCTGGGGGATAAAGTGATGCAGATCCGCAACAACTACGACAAGGGCGTGTTCAATGGGGATATCGGCATCATCAGCGCCGTGGATCTGGAGGAGCGGGAGTTGCGGGTGCGCTTTGACAGCCTGGAGGCGTCCTACGACGTGAGCGAGTTGGACGAACTGGTGCTGGCCTATGCCACCACCATCCACAAAGCCCAGGGAAGCGAGTACCCGGTGGTGGTCATGCCGGTGCTGATGACACACTTCGTCATGCTGCAGCGCAACCTCATCTATACCGGCATCACCCGGGCAAAAAAGCTGTTGGTGATGATCGGAAGCACCAAGGCCCTGGGCTACGCCATCGGCAACGACAAGGTGGTCCAGCGCAACACCCGGCTGGCGCAGCGCCTGAAAATTTAACAAACTGGAACGCTCGGGGAACGCCCGGGGACCGTACACAGCCTCCCTGCACCCTATAATGGTGTATAGCGGCGGGAAAAAAGCGCCGCATAGGAAAGGGAGGCATTTTTTATGTACCTGAAGGATATTGCCGAGATCATCGCCGACCGCACCGGCTGCGACCCGGAGCGGGTAAAGCCCGAGAGCAGTTTTACCGAATTGGGCATCGATTCCCTGGACACCGTGGAGATGGTGATGAGCCTGGAAGACAGGCTGGACATGGAACTGGAACTGGACAGGCCGGTGCGCACGGTGGGGGAACTGATTGCCTTCATCGCCGAAAAGGCATCATGATCCGCTCCAGAATCACAGAGCTGCTGGGCATACAGTACCCCCTCTTTCAAGGGGGGATGGCCTGGGTAGCGGAAGGGCAGCTGGCGGCGGCGGTGTCCGAAGCCGGAGGCCTGGGCATTATCGGGGCAGGGAACGCCCCGGCGTCCTGGGTGAGGACGGAGATCCAGCGGGCCCGGATGCTTACGCAAAAGCCCATCGGCCTCAACATCATGCTGATGAGCCCCTTCGCCGAAGAAGTAGCCCGGGAGGCGGTGCACCAGGGGGTGCAGGTGGTCACCACCGGGGCAGGCAATCCGGCACAATATATGGAAGCCTGGCTACAGGCGGGGATCCGGGTCATTCCGGTGGTGGCCAGCCTGGCCATGGCCCGGCGGATGACGCGGCTGGGGGCCAGCGCCCTGATCGCCGAGGGAGGCGAGAGCGGCGGCCACGTGGGGGAAATGAGCACCATGGCCCTGATCCCCCAGGTGTGCGACGTGAGCGACCTCCCCGTTGTTGCGGCGGGAGGCATCGGGGACGGCCGGGGCGTTGCGGCGGCCTTCATGCTGGGCGCCTGCGGGGTGCAGCTGGGGACCCGCTTCCTCAGCGCCACGGAGTGCCGCATCCATCCCGTATACAAAGAAAAGATCCTGAAGGCCGGAGACCTGTGCACCGTGGTGACGGGCAAGCGCTTGGGGCATCCCGTGCGAAGCCTCCGGACCCCCTTCTCCCACGCCTACGTCATGGCGGAGAGGGCAGGGGCTCCCGACGAGGAACTGGAGCGCATGGGCGAGGGCGCCCTGCGCCTTGCCGTGCAAGAGGGAGACCTGGAAAAGGGCTGCTTTCTGGCGGGACAAATCGCCACCATGGTAAAACGGGAACAGCCTGCGGCGGAGATCGTCCGGGAGATCATGGAGCAGGCGGAAAACCTTCTTGGAGGGGCAGGCCGATGGGTGGTGTAGCCTTTGTCTTTGCGGGGCAGGGGGACCAGTATCCGGGCATGGGGCGGGAACTGTACGCGGCGTGTCCCGTGGCCGCCCGGATGTTTGACCGCTTTGAAGCCATCCGGCCCGGCACCCTGGCCCAGTGCTTCGAAGGGGATGAAGAGACCCTGATGCGCACGGAAAATGCCCAGCCCTGCCTGTACGCCCTGGAGCTTGCCATGGCGGCTCATCTGGGGGGAGCGGGGGTTTCGGCGGCGGCGGGCTTCTCCCTTGGGGAAGTAGCGGCGGCGGCCTTTGCGGGCTTGCTGGACCCGGAAGAAGGGTTCCGGCTGGTGATCCGCCGGGGACAGCTGATGCAGCGGGAAGCGGACAAGGCGGACTGTGCCATGATCGCCGTGCTGCGCTTGTCCGGGGAACAGGTCATGGATCTGGCGGCGGAGCACCCGGGGGTGTATCCCGTGAACTTCAACTGCCCGGGACAGGTGACGGTGGCGGGCACCAAGGAAGCCCTGAAGGAATTCAGTGGGCCGGTGCGGGAACTGGGGGGCCGCTGCGTGCCCCTGCGGGTGGGGGGCGCCTTCCACTCGCCCATGATGCGGGGAGCGGCGGAGGCCTTCGCCGGGGTACTGCAGGAAACAAGGTTCGGAACGCCCCGCATCCCCCTGTACTCTGATCTCACGGCGCGCCCTTACCAGGGGGATCCGGCGTACCTGTTGTCTGAGCAGATCGCGAGCCCCGTGCGCTGGGAAGAACTGGTTCGCTCTATGATCGAAGCGGGCATCGAAACCTTTGTGGAGATTGGGCCGGGACGCACCCTGTGTGGGTTGATCCGGCGCATAGACGGCGGGGTCCGTGCCCTTTCCGGGGAGGAATACCGATCGGAGGTCACAACATGCTGAAGGGAAAACTGGCCCTGATCACCGGGGCGTCCCGGGGGATAGGCGCCGCCATCGCCCACAGGCTGGCGGCCATGGGCATGGATATCGCGGCGGTGGCCCGGGACATCGAGCCCGCTCGGGCCTTGTGCAGGGAACTGCAAGAACAGTACAGCGTACGGGCCGTTGCCTATTCCTGCGACGTGGCCTCCTTCCAGGGGACCAAGGAATTGGTCCGGACCGTGCAAAGGGAATTGGGGACCCCGTGGATCCTGGTGAACAACGCCGGGATCACCAGGGACGGGCTGGTGGCCATGATGGGGGAGGAAGCCTTCGACGCGGTGCTGGACACCAACCTGAAGGGGGCCTTCAACATGATCCGCCACTGCGCGCCCGGGTTTCTCCGGGCAAAGGGCGGCTGTATCTTGAACATCGGCTCGGTATCCGGGCTGATGGGGAACCCGGGGCAGTGCAATTATGCCGCTTCCAAGGCAGGACTCGTGGGGCTCACCAAGTCGGTGGCCCGGGAGCTTGCCCCCAGGGGGGTGCGATGCAATCTGGTGGCGCCGGGGTACATCCAAAGCGACATGACGAAGGAGATCCCGGAGGCGGTCCTCGGAAACATTCCCCTGGGCCGCATGGGGTCGCCCCAGGATGTGGCGGAAGCGGCGGCGTACCTGGCGACGGCAACCTATGTCACGGGTGCCGTGCTCACGGTAGACGGCGGCATTTCCATGTGAGGAGGGATATGATGGAGAAGAGACGGGTGGTTGTTACCGGGTTGGGCGTGGTGAGCCCGGTGGGGAGCAGCGTGGAGACGGCTTGGGCGGCTCTTTCGGCGGGGGTGAACGGCATCGGCCCCATCACTCGTTTTGACACGACCGACTACAAAGCAAAGCTTGGGGCGGAGGTAAAGGATTACGACCCCATGCAGTATATGGAAAGGAGCGAGTGCCTGCGCAGCGACCTCTTCGTGCGCTACGCCATGGGATCTGCGGTGCAGGCGGTGGAGGAGAGCGGCGTGGTGGGCACCCTGCCCCCGGAGCGGATCAGCGTATACTTCGGTTCGGGGATCGGAGGGCTGGACAGCACCTCTGCCCAGATGGGCATCCTCCTGGACCGGGGCCCCAACCGGGTGTCCCCCTTTTGCGTGCCCATGATGATCGCCAACATGGCGGCGGGGGCCATCGCCATCCGCTACGGACTGAAGGGGGCTGCCATGCCCGCCGTGACCGCCTGCGCCTCGGGGGCCAACGCCATCGGGGAGGCGCTGCGGCTGATCCGCCACGGTTATGCGGATGCGGTGGTCACCGGAGGGACCGAGGCTTCCATCGTGCCCCTGGGGGTGGCAGGCTTCGCGAACATGAAAGCCCTGTCCACCGCCACGGATCCGGACGCAGCTTCCCTGCCCTTTGATGCGCGGCGCAGCGGCTTCGTCATCGGGGAAGGGGCGGCAGCCCTGGTGCTGGAGGCGTACGATCATGCCCTGGCACGGGGCGCGAAGATCTACGGGGAAGTATGTGGGTATGGCGCCACCTGTGACGCCTACCATATCACGGCCCCAAGCCCCGACGCGGAGGGGGGCGCCAGGTCCATGACGCTGGCCATGGAGGAGGCGGGCTATGAACCCGGTGAAGCCCTGTACATCAACGCCCACGGTACCGGCACCCCGCTGAACGACGTGGGGGAGACCCTGGCCATCAAGAGGGCGCTGGGGGAGGAAGCGGCACGGGCTGCCTTGATCAGTTCCACCAAGTCCATGACGGGGCACATGTTGGGGGCGGCGGGAGCCATAGAAGCCCTGGTGTGCCTGAAAGTGCTGGAGACCGGGGTGGTGCCCCCCACCATCAACCTGCGGGAGAAGGACCCGGACTGCGATCTGAACTATGTGCCCAACCGGGCGGTGAATGCAAAAGTGGATTTGTGTCTTTCCAATTCATTGGGCTTTGGCGGCCACAATGCCTGCCTGGCCTTCAGGAGGTGTGTATGATGACGGATGCGGATATCAGGAGATATGCGGAGCTGATGCGGGAACTGGAACTGAGCGGCTTTGAACTCAGCGAGGGAGACAAGAAGATACGCTTGGAGCGGAGCCCCGGTGGGACGCCTGCCGTCCAGAAGGTTCACGTCACGGAACAGGATGCCCCGGTACAGGAAGCGCCGGAAGAGGGAGCGTACGTGAGCGTCACTTCCCCCATTGTGGGGCTGTTCTACGCCGCGCCGGCGGAGAACGCGGAGCCCTATGTACGTCCCGGGGACACGGTACAAAAGGGACAGACCCTGTGCATCGTGGAGGCCATGAAGCTGATGAACGAAATCGATGCCGAGGAATCCGGGGTGGTGGAGAAGGTCTGTGTGACCAACGGTCAGGTGGTGGAGTTCGGCACGGAACTGTTCCGGATCCGGAGGTCCGCATGAGCCGGGAAGAGCTTTTTGGCTTGCTGCCCCACCGGGGCCATATGCTGCTGTTGGACGGCGCCCGGCGGGAGGGGGAGGAGGCGGTGGCCTGGTACACCGTCCGGGGGGACGAGTTCTTCCTGAACGGGCATTTCCCCGGGAACCCTGTGGTGCCCGGTGTGATCCTGTGCGAGATGATGGCCCAGTCCGCCTGTGTGTTGCTGGAAGGGCTGATGCAGGGGAAGCTCCCACTATACACCGGCATGGACAGGGTGCGGTTCCGTTCTCCTGTCCGGCCCGGCGATATCCTGACCATGCGCTGCCGGATCACCCGGCAAAAGCATCCCTTTTACTTTTGTTCCGGGCGCGTGCTGGCGGGGGAGCGCCTGTGCGCAGAGGCCCAGTTCTCCTTTGCCATTGCGGAGGCCGAAGCATGTTCTCAAAAATCCTGATCGCCAACCGGGGCGAGATCGCGGTGCGCATCATCCGGGCCTGCAAGGAAATGGGCGTGTCCACCGTGGCAGTGTATTCCAGCGCGGACGCCCGGGCCCTGCATGTCGCCTTGGCGGACCAGGCTTTCTGCATCGGCGGGCCCGAGGCTGCCAGCTACCTGAACGGGGAGCAGATCGTAAGCGCCGCCATATTGTCCGGGGCCCAGGCCGTCCACCCGGGCTACGGTTTTCTGTCGGAAAATGCGGAATTTGCCGCCCTGTGCAAGAACAATGGGTTGGTGTTCATCGGACCTGACCCGGACAGCATGCAGCGGTTGAGCGACAAGGCCTCCCTGAAGAAAATCATGGAGGAGGCAGGGTTGACGGGGATCCCGGGTACTGCTGCGCTCTCTTCTCCGGAGGAGGCTTTGCGGGAGGCGGAGCGCCTGGGCTATCCCGTGATGCTGAAAGCCCGGGCGGGAGGCGGCGGGCGGGGCATCCGCCTGATCCGAAGCAAAGCGGAGCTTTCCGGCGCCTGGAAGGCCGCCGCCGCCGAGGCCCACTCCGCCTTCGGGGACGGAGGGCTGTACCTGGAAAAGTACATCTACCCAGCCCGGCATGTGGAGCTGCAGATCCTGGCGGACGAACAGGGAAACGTGGTGTGCCTGGGGGATCGGGATTGCTCCCTGCAGCGACGCAACCAGAAGCTCATCGAGGAAACGCCTTGCCCAGGGGTAAGCCCCTTCGAGCGGGAACGAATGATCAAAGCGGTTACGGAGGCGGTGCGGCGCATCTCCTATGTGGGCGTGGGCACCCTGGAATTCCTGCGGGACCGGTTCGGCCAGTTCTGGTTCATGGAGATGAACCTGCGGCTGCAGGTGGAGCACTGTGTCACCGAGATGCTGACCGGTATAGACCTGGTGAAGTGGCAGATCCGCATCGCCGCCGGGGTCATGCTGAATTTTGGCCAGAAGGATATTCGGCTGAAGGGCAGCGCCATCGAATGCCGCATCAATGCCAAGAGCCCGGGTACGCTGAAAATGCTCCACGTGCCCGGCGGGCCTTCGGTGCGCTTTGACACCTGCTTGATGGCGGGTACGGTGGTGACGCCCTACTACGACGCCCTGCTGGGCAAGCTGATCGTGTATGCGATGAACCGGGAGGAGACGCTGCGCAAGATGCGGGCCGCCCTGTGTGAGCTGGTGATCGATGGCATCCCCAACAACATCGAGGAACAGCTGAGCATCGTGGGGGACGAGCGTTTTATCAGCGGTGCATATGATCTGAGCTTCATGGGGAACAGGTGATGGAATTGATACGTTTTTTGAAGCCGAGGAATGTGCTGGAGTCGTGGGGCCGCCCCGGGGCGCCCAAGTCCGCCGGGGGCGGAGAGGAGCGCAGCTGCCCCAACTGCCGGCGAACCACGGGGCTGGATGTCCTGAAAAAGGCCCTCATGGTGTGTGACTGCGGCCACCATTTCCGCCTGAGCGCCCGGGAGCGGATCGAATTGCTGTGCGGCGAGACGTTCACGGAACTTTTCCGGGGGCTGACCCTGGACGATCCCCTTTGCTTTCCCGGATACCCGGAAAAACTCTCTGCGGCCCGACAGGGCAGCGGGGAGGAAGAGGCGGTGCTGTGCGGAGAGGGCGAGATCGGGGACAGTCCCTGCTGCCTCTTCGTCATGGAACCCGCCTTCATGATGGCCAGCATGGGGGGCGCTGTGGGGGAGAAGATCACAAGGCTCTTCGAACACGCTCTGGAGAAAAGGCTGCCTGTGGTGGGATGTACGGCCTCCGGGGGCGCCCGTATGCAGGAGGGGTTGATCTCCCTGATGCAAATGGCCAAGGTCAGCGCCGCAGTGGGCCGGCACGGGGCGGCGGGGCTGCTGTATATCGTCCTGCTCACGGATCCCACCACCGGGGGCGTTACCGCCAGCTTCGCCATGCAGGGAGACATTACCCTGGCGGAGCCCGGAGCCACGGTGGGCTTTGCGGGGGCCCGGGTCATCGAGCAGACCACCCGAAAATCGTTGCCCAAGGGCTTTCAGAGCGCGGAATTCCTGCTGCAGCGCGGCTTCGTCGACAGCATCGTGGCAAGGGACAGGCAGAAGGATTTGCTGGGATGGCTGCTGAGGCTGCACGAAGGGGGGACAGCGGATGGAATATCTGGCGTATGATCGGGTGAAAATTGCCCGAAGTTCCGGCAGACCCACGGGGATGGATTTCATCCAGGGCGTGACGGAGGACTTTTTGGAACTCCACGGGGACCGAAGCTACGGGGACGACCCGGCCATCGTGGGAGGGCTCGCTACCCTGCGGGGCAGGCCTGTGACGGCAATCGCCATTGAGAAAGGGCACACCGCCCGGGAGCGGAGCTTCCGGAACAGCGGCGCACCCCGGCCCGAGGGCTATCGCAAGGCGCTGAGGCTGATGGAGCAGGCAGGAAAATTTCGGCGGCCGGTGCTGTGCTTCGTGGACACCTCCGGCGCCTGTTGTGACGTGGGGGCGGAGGAGCGGGGTCAGGGCCGGGCCATCGCCGATAACCTGCTGAAAATGAGCCTTTTGCCGACGCCCATCCTGACCCTTTTGATCGGGGAGGGGGGCAGCGGCGGCGCCCTGGCCCTGGCTGTGGCAGACAGGGTATGGATGCTGGAAAATGCGGTGTATTCCGTAATCTCCCCGGAGGGATGCGCAAGCATTTTGTGGAAGGACGCGGCCAAGGCGGAGCAAGCTGCCCAGAGCCTGAAACTGACGGCAGAGGACGCCCTGGCGTTGAAAGTGATCGACGGGATCCTGCCGGAGGAGGGCCTGGGAAGTCCTGCCTTTTACGAGGGGATCGGGTCGCTTTTTATCAGGGAACTGGACGCCCTGACGGGGGAGCCGGATCTTACGGCGAAGCGCTATGCGCGTTTTCGAGCCATGGGCCGGGGAAAGGAGCAGGCATGACGATTTATACCCGGTTCTGCCGGGAAAGCTTCAATGAAAAGGGCACCCTCACCGGGCTAGAGCTCACCTATCCCGGGAATTTCAACTATGGATACGACGTGGTGGACGTGCTGGGGGAGGAGACGCCGGAGGAACTGGCCCTGATGTGGTGCGACCACCGGGGAGAAGAAAAGCGTTTTACCTTCCGGGAGATGGCCTGCTGGTCTTCCCGCATGGCCCATGCACTGCAAGACCTGGGGATCCGGAAAGGGATGCGGGTCATGCTGGTGCTGAAGCGGCATTACACCTATTGGTTTGCGGTGATCGCCCTCCACAAACTGGGGGTACTGGCCATCCCCGCCACCCACATGCTGACGGTGGATGACTACGTCTACAGGATCCGGACGGCCCGGGTGGACGCGGTGCTGTGTGTCGACGAGGAGGGCCTGGGAGAGCGGCTGGGCGCTGCCGTGGCGGGGACAAACTGCCAGATTTGGCCCGTGACAGAACTTCTGGAGAGGGCAGCGGTGGAACCGGATCACTTTTCCCGGGTAGAAACCCGGGTGGAAGATCCCATGCTGCTGTACTTCACTTCGGGCACCACCGGGGCGCCCAAGGGGGTGCTCCACGATTTCACTTATCCCCTGGCACACATCGTGACGGCCAGGTACTGGCAGCGGGCGGAGGAAGGGGGCCTGCACTTTACGGTGGCAGAGACCGGCTGGGCCAAGGCTTCCTGGGGCAAGCTGTACGGACAGTGGTTGGTGGGCAGCGGCGTGATGGTGTACGATTTCGAGGGCTTCGACCCCAAACAACTGTGCGCCGTGATCAACAAATACGGGGTGACCTCCTTCTGTGCGCCTCCCACGGTGTATCGGTACCTGGTGCGCAAGGGGATCCCGGACATGCCCGGTCTGCGCCATGCTTCCACTGCGGGGGAGATGCTGGACCCGCTGGTGTTTCAGGCCTTCCAGAAACAAACCGGGTTGACCCTTATGGAGGGATACGGTCAGACCGAGACCACCTTGCTCGTGGCAAATTTCGGGGACGAGGAGCCGGCGGCGGGGTCCATGGGCAGGCCCTCCCCTTTCTATCACATCGAGTTGGTGGATAAGAAAGGGTTGCCCGTGCCCGAGGGGGAAGTAGGGGAAGTCGTGGTGGTACCCAGGGATTCCGGGAGGGTACACGGGGTATTTTCCGGCTATCTGGAGGATGACGCCCTGTACCGCAAGGCCTGGCAGGACAACGTGTACCACACCGGGGACGCTGCCAGCCGGGACGAAATGGGCAGGCTTTTCTTCCACGGCCGTTTCGACGACATCATCAAGACGGGAGGGTATCGGGTAGGGCCGGACGAGGTGGAGCAGGTGCTTCTGACCCATCCCGCTGTGAGGGAGTGCAGCGTGGTGGGGGTGCCGGACGGGCTGCGGGGCCAGGCCATCAAGGCCTTTATCGTACCGCGCAGCGGGTACGCGCCTTCTCCCGTGCTGAGCCTTGAGATCCGGGAAAGCTGCAACAAAAAACTTGCCGAGTACAAATGGGTGCGGGTGGTGGAATTTGTAGAGGAGCTGCCCAAGACCATCAGCGGAAAGACCCGGCGCGCCCAGCTTCGGGGCGCGGGCTGACGGAGTTTGACGAAAGGAAGCGATTGTGGTAGAATCCAATCAGGACGGCCTTTAAAGGGGGGCGGCGCATGGGCAAAGAAGAGCGGGTTCTGATGGAGCACATCAGCGGCTATCACGCCTATGACCTGGCTACCCTCCGGCTGATCAAAGCCAGTGGGAACCTATGCGCCATGACTGGCTTTTCTGAGGCGGAGCTTTTGGCGGAAGATGGCTACAGCAGGCTGGTGCAACCGGGGGATCGGGCCAGCTACACATCCTTTCTGCAGGAGATGGCTTCCGGAGTCTCCCATGGCACTTCTCACTATCGCATCCAGACGGCGCAGGGACGGGTTTTGCAAGTGTGCGACTCCATGAGCGTACAACGCTGTCCCGACGGCAGCCGGATCGGCCATTCGGTGCTGGGCGACATCAGCGAGGTAGAAGACCCGGACGGGAATCTGCGCTTTTTGAGCGAGACCATCCCCTGCGGCTTCCTGAAATACAGCTGCGACAAGCCCCCCAAACTGCGTTATGTCAACGGGCAAATGCTGCGGATGCTGCGCTTTTCCGGGGATTTTTATGCCCGGGAGGAGGAGCTGTACGGCATGGACATCCTGGGCATGATCCCCATGGAGGACCGGCGGCGTTTCTCCACCTACCTGAACCAGGTGTACCGCCACGGCGGCCCCATCGCCGGGGAAATGAACGTGATGCGCTTCGACGGGACACGGGCCCATATGTTCGGTTGGGTGACCCGCTGTACCAACGACGAGGGGGAGGAAGAGTTCCAAAGCGCCTGCATGGACATCACCCGACGGCACCAACTGGTGCGGGAGCGGGAGACCAGCCGCTATCTGAAAGCCCTCAGCGAGGTGTACGATCTGATTTTCGAGTACGACCTGGCGGCCCGCACGGTCATTTGCCTGTACGCCCGGGACACCTCCCGCTTCAGCGCTTTCCGGAACATCCCCATGCAAATGGAGGAGGCCACGGAGCAGTGGATCAAGGGCACGGTATCCGAAGAGGACCGCCAAGGAGTGCGGGACTTTTTCCAGGCCTTTTATAGGAACGAGCCCCGGCCCGACGAGCAGCCCAAACCCATCAGCTACCGGGCACTGTCCGGGGACGGGATCCTGCGGCGCTACACCGGCCTCTTTGTGGAACGGGACAGCACTATCAGCCTGTTCTGTTGCCGGCGCGTGCCCGAGTACGAAGAAGCTGAGACCCTGAAGAGCGAGTATAGCTCCCTGAAGGGCATGGCAGAGGGCATGCAGCGCATCGTCCTCTCTTTTACCGACGGCCTGGCTGCCTTTGAGGTGGTGGGCGACAGCGTGACGCCCCTGTATGTCAGCGAAAACGTGTGCCGGTTCTTTGGCTTCAGCCGGGAAGAATGGCTGGAGGGCATGCAAAAGCGCACCCCCATCCCGGAATTCGTGTCCAGGAGCAGCGCCGACCCCGCCCTGTTCCGGCGCCTGCTGGAAGAAGGGGAGGCGGAGTTCCCCTACCACGACCTGGCCACGAACAGGGAACGGCGCATCCGCGCCATCTGCTCCCGGCGCACCCCCGGCGCGGAGCCCCGCTACGTGATGATGTACAACGTGGAGGAAAGCCCCGCCCCAAAGGTGCGCATCCGCACCTTCGGGTACTTCGACGTGTTTGTGGAGGAGACCCCCATCGCCTTCAAAAATGAAAAGGCCGAAGAACTTTTTGCGCTGCTGGTGGACCGGCGGGGCGGCTTTGTGTCCCCGGAGGAGGCCATCTCCATCCTGTGGGAGGACGAGCCTGTCACCCCCCTCACCCTGGCCCGCTACCGCAAGGTGGCGCTGCGCCTGAAAAACACCCTGACTGCCTATGGCGTGGGGGACATCATGGAATCGGTGAACGGAAAGCGCCGTCTGATCCACGAGCGGGTCCACTGCGACCTCTACGAGTACCTGGCGGGCAACGCCGAATACCAGCGGGCCTTCCGGGGCAGCTACCTGAGCGACTACAGCTGGGGGGAAGTGACCCTGGGAGAACTTACCCAGGGCCAGGGATCCGAGGCGTGACCGGGCAACACTTTTCGGTCAAAACGGCAGCTGTGCAACCAAAGAATAGAGAAGGGAACCGACCAGATCCGGTCGGTTCCCCTGTTTTTGGTTTTTTGAAACTCTGGTTCTTCAGGATACCGAGGGGGAGATCAATTGGTTTCCCCCCAGCAACTGCTCGTGGCGGGCGCCGGGGAGATCCCCGACGAGGAGGGTTGGCTGGACTTTCTCGGTAACGGATTCTTTGGTGATGATGCATTTCTTCACTGAATCCTGGGAAGGGAGGCTGTACATGGTGTCAAGCATGACCTCTTCAATGATGGCCCGCAGGCCCCGTGCGCCGGACTTGCGGCTAAGGGCTTTCTGGGCGATGGCCCGCAGGGCATCCTCGGTGAATTCCAAGGCCACGCCGTCCATCTCCAGCAACTTCTGATACTGCTTGACCAGGGCATTTTTGGGCTCGGACAGGATGCGCACCAGGGCGTCCTCGTCCAGCTGGGACAAGGTCACCAGCACGGGCAGGCGGCCGATGAACTCGGGGATGAGCCCGAATTTGAGCAGATCCTCGGGGCGCACCTGGGCCATGATGGTTTCGTCGGACTTTTGGTTGTGGCTCTTGACATTTGCGCCGAAACCCATGACCTTCTTGCCGATACGGGATGAAATGATGGTGTCGATGCCGTCAAAGGCGCCGCCGCAGATGAACAAGATGTTGGTGGTGTCGATCTGCAGGAACTCCTGGTGGGGATGCTTGCGCCCGCCCTGGGGGGGAACGGAAGCCACGGTACCCTCCAGGATTTTCAGCAGGGCCTGCTGGACGCCTTCGCCGGAAACGTCCCGGGTAATGGACACGTTCTCGGACTTGCGGGCGATCTTGTCGATCTCGTCGATGTAGATGATGCCCCGCTGGGCCAGTTCGATGTCGTAATCGGCATTCTGGATCAGCCGGAGCAGGATGTTTTCCACGTCCTCCCCCACGTAGCCCGCCTCGGTGAGGCTGGTGGCGTCTGCGATGGCGAAGGGCACGTTCAGGATGCGGGCCAGGGTCTGGGCCAGGTAGGTTTTGCCGCAGCCCGTGGGGCCCAGCATGACCACATTGGACTTTTGCAGTTCCACGTCGTCCTTGCCGATGGGATAGGCGATGCGCTTGTAGTGGTTGTACACCGCCACAGACAGGGCCTTTTTAGCCGTCTCCTGGCCGATCACGTACTGGTCCAGGGCCTCTTTGATCTCCTGGGGCCGCAGCAGGCTGTCGGCCCCCAAGGGGCCGGCGCCCAGGGGCTTGTCTTCATAGCAAATTTCCTGGCACAGGGATACGCACTCGTTGCAGATGAAGACGCCGGGCCCGGCTACGATGCGCCGGACCTGGTCCTGGGTCTTGCCACAGAAGGAACAATGGACCTGCTTGAAATCCTCGTTTTTTGCCATTTTACTCTCCTTTTGTCAGCGGCGCGGGGGGATGATCTCGTCGATGATGCCGTAGGCCAGGGCTTCCTCCGGGGTAAGATAATAGTCCCGCTCCACGTCCCGCTCCACGTCCGCCAGGGGGGTCCCGGTATTCTTGGCCAGCTCTTCGTTCAATTTGCGCTTGATGCGCAGGATCTGCTCCGCATGGATCTGGATGTCGGTGGCCTGGCCGGAGGTACCGCTGGACACCTGATGGATCATGATCTCTGCGTTGGGCAGGGACTTGCGCTTGCCCTTGGCCCCCGCCGCCAGCAGGAAGGCCCCCATGGAGGCCGCCATGCCGATGCACACGGTGGACACGTCGCACTTCAGATACTTCATGGTGTCGTAAATGGCCATCCCGGCATGCACCGAGCCGCCCGGGCTGTTGATGTACAGCATGATGTCGGCATCCGGATCTTCCATTTCCAGGAAGAGCATCTGGGCTACGATCAGGTTGGCCATCACGTCATCGACTTGGCCGCCCAGGAAAACGATGCGGTCCTTGAGCAGCCTGGAAAAAATATCGTAGGACCGTTCTCCGCGATTGGTTTGTTCTACCACATAGGGGATCAAATTCATGCCGATGGCACCTCCTTGATGCAAGAATCATTCCTTGGTCTCTTCAACTGTCTCTTCAACCGTATCCTCAACTTCGCCTTCCAGCACGTCGTCCTGGGAGACCGCGTTGTCCTTCAGCAACTGGATGGTCTTTTTCATGGCGATGGAGTCGCCGAAGTATTCCTTTTCCCGGCCGCCCAGCATGGATTTCAGTTCTTCAACGGTCTTGCCCATCTGCTCGGCCTGGCTGGCAACCTCGGCTTCGATCTCTTCCTCGGTGGCCTCGATGCTTTCTGCGCTGCGGATGGCGCTGAGCACCAGACGGCTGCGCACCCGATGTTCGGCCTGCTCTTTGTAGTTTTCCCGGATCTGGTCCATGGTCTGGCCAGTGTATTTGATGAAGTCCTCCATCTTCAGACCCTGGTAGCTCATGCGCATTTCCATGTCCCGCAGCAGATCGTCGATTTCTTCCTGGATCATGCAATCGGGGATGTCTACGGTGGCGTTCTCAACCGCCTCTTCCACCAGCTCGTTCTCGAAGACCTCTTCGGCCTGGCGCTCGGCCCTTTCCGTGAGGGTGGCGCGGATGGAATCCTTGTATTCTTCCAGGGTGTCGAACTCGGACACGTCCTTGGCGAACTCGTCGTCCAGTTCGGGCAATTCCTTTTCCTGGATGCCGTTCACCGTAACCTCGAAGACTGCGGGCTTGCCCGCCAGTTCCTCTGCGTGATAGGATTCGGGGAAGGTGACGTTCACTTCTACTTCGTCCCCCACATGGGCGCCGACGAGCTGTTCTTCGAAACCGGGGATGAAGGAGCCGGAGCCGATGACCAGTTTGTGGCCGCTGGCGGTACCGCCCTTGAACTGCTTTCCGTCTGAGAAGCCGGCGTAGTCGATGTCCACGTGGTCGTCCATCTTCACGGGACGATCGGTGATGTCTACGAAGCGGGCTACCCGTTCCCGGGCCCGCTCCAGGTCTGCGTTGACGTCGTCCTCGGTAATATCCACGGACTGCTTCTGGGCGGGGATGCCCTTGTACTGGCCCAGCTGGACCTCGGGGCTGACGTACACCGTGGCGCTGAAGGTGAGGTCTTCTCCGGCGGCAAGATTCTGCACGTCCACGGAGGGCTGATCCACCACTTTCAGGTCATGCTCCCGGACGGCCTGGGGGTATACTTCCTTGAACACGGCGTCGAAGGCGTCGTCGTAGAACACCTCGGGACCGTAGTGGTTTTCTATGATCTTGCGGGGCGCACGCCCTTTGCGGAAGCCGGGGATGGAAATGCGGCCCTTGATCTTGTTGTAGGCTTTCACAATGCCCTTTTCAAAGGCCTGGGCATCCACGACGAAGTTGATTTTTACCTGGTTGGACGAGAGCTTTTCCACAGTGGTCCTCATGCTATGCTTCCTCCTGAGATTTGTTCATAAAATCTATATCCGATATATGATAGCATATCGGACGGGACAATACAATCCCGCCCGAGTAAAATCAGGTAAAATCAAAGGGATAAGGTTACTGGCCGATCAGGCATTTCCCTGCGCTGGATGGATACAGACTGGTGAACAGCACTTCCCGGCTGATCTCCTTGTCGCCCTCGAAATAGCCCCGGTAGGTGGTGACCTTATATCCCTTGTAGCGCTCTTCCACCCACTTGCGGGTACCCGTGGGCAGGGAAGTGGTGTAAGCATACTGGGCGTCCCGGGGGCGGTAGGTCTGGTTCACCACGCCCTTCAGGCGGTAGGCACCGTCGTTGTCCAGCAGTCGCCCGTAAATGGCGCAATGGACGTGCTTGCTGGGGGTGAGCTTGGCGGAGATGTAGATGGGGTATTCGGACGTGTTTTTGAAGCGGAAATCCTGGTTGGGCCAGTTCACCGTGGCGTCCAGCCCGATGGCGATGTAGACGGAAGGGATGGAGTGGGGATGGCGCTCCACGATCTCCAGCCCCGATTTGGCCACGGCGTTGAACAGGGTGGTGGACACCTGGCAGATACCGCCCCCTACGGCGGAGGTATGGGTACCGCTGGACAGGGCGGGCGCGCCTTTGTACCCCTTGTCCCGGGTGCGCTTGCCCAGGGTGCCGTTGAAGGAGAAGACCTCGCCGGGCTCGATGCGCATGCCGTTGATGATGCGGGTGGCAACCCTCAGGTTGGTGAGGCGATTGTCGGAGGAGGAACGGGCGCTGGTCTTGCACTGGGCGATCATGCCGAACATGTTTTTCAGGTCCTCGATGGAACGGCCGCCGGTGATCACGGTGCGGTCTACGGAGGTGCTGCCGCCGCCGGCGGCGATCTTGTGGTTCACCGCGTCCATCAGGTCGTGGACGTCTACCACCCGGCCGTCCTTGCCCTCGTCGAAGGTAAAGCCGTCGCTCTCGTTGAACCCCGTGATGGTGGCTGCTACGGCGGGCTCGTTGACCTGGCCCGCGATCTCTTCCAGCTGTGCCTTCAGCACCGATTGGTCGATGCTATTCACCACGTTATAGTCCCGGGCCCAGGCGCCCAACAGCTTTTGCAGAACGGTGTTGCGCTGGGAAAAGGTGCCGTGGCGCCCTTGGGAATAGGCGGTGCGCAGCACTTTCTTGTAGTTGGAGCTATAGCCCAGCCTCTGGGCATCGAAGGTGAAGGAAGCGTCGTCGATGTCCAGGATGACGTTGCAGGCATTCCTGGAAGACTGATCCTTTTGTTCCCACCGGGTGAGGGCATCCTGAAGGGTCATGCCGGACAGATCTACCCCGTCCACCGTGATGCCCGGATAAAAATAGTCGCTGGCCAATTGGGCGGAAGCGGCGCGGAAAGTGCGCCAACGCCCCACCGCGCTGAAAGAGAAGACCACTACGGCCACAAGGATGCAGGCACACACGCACAGTACGGGGGTGCGCCACCAGGCAAAGGTCTTTTGTTTCTTGTGGTATTTCTTTTTGTAGGTAACTTTGCGGGTCGCCCCGGCTTTAGCGCGGGCTTCCTTCCTCCGGTCTGCCCGGGAACGTTGCTCGTCCATACAAACTCCTGATGTCGGCCCAAACCTGATATTCAAACAGAACTATTATACACGAAAGAAAGGCGCCAAACAAGCAAATTCCGGTAAGTTCGGGCCTATAAGGAAAGATTAACAGACCAAACGGGGCTCTGTCAGGTCGGATCCCCTTCGTATTTCTCGATGGACACGCCGCCCTCCGCCAGCATATGAAGGGAGAATTCGTCGGGATACCCCTCGGCGTACACCACCCGGCAAATCCCGGCATTGACGATCATCTTGGCGCAGATGACGCAGGGCTGGTGGGTGCAGTACAGGGTTGCGCCCTGGATGGAGACCCCCAGCCGGGCAGCCTG
Organism: Clostridiales bacterium; assembly: GCA_012520375.1. GTDB lineage: Bacteria > Bacillota > Clostridia > Christensenellales > Aristaeellaceae > Excrementavichristensenella. Next base: position 7,462 of record JAAYOH010000003.1, on the reverse strand, counting down.
GATGATGGCGTTTTGCTCGGCGTGGATGGCGTAACACAATTCGTGGCGCATCCCGGAGGGGATGTTCAGCTTACGGCGAAGGCATTCCCCCCGCTCCACGCAGGTGGCTACCCCGGCGGGGGCGCCGTTGTAGCCCGTGGTCATGATGCGCTTGTCCTTGACGATGACCGCGCCGATTTTGCGGTTGTCCTGGTAACAGCTGGCCCAGGTGGCGATGACTCGGGCCATTTCCATGAAGCGCTTGTCCCACTTGTCCATGGGTCATTCTCCTTTCGGTGGGAGCCAGCCCGCGATGAGGGGATCTTTGGGCTGCCCGTGAAAGATCGAGCCTCCCGGCAAACCGGGATGGTTGTGGATGGATGCGCAGCGCCCGTCGGCGCTGACGATGTGGTCCAGGAGGAGGATCCCCAGGGGGCGCAGGATCTCAAGGAGCTGCAGGGTGTACTCAATATCCCCGGCGGAGTGGCCGGGGGTGCCGCCGGGATGGTTGTGGGACAGGATGAGGGCGTGGGCCCCGCTGGAAAGGGCCGGCTCCAGCAGCCTGCGGGGCGGGCAGGAAACCTGCTCCACGCTGCCTTCCAACACCCGCGTGCAATCCAGCAGACAACCCGCCTTGTCCAGGCAAAGGAGATACACTTGTTCGCGGCGTGCGCCCAGGTAATGGCCCGCGAGGTACGCGCAGGCCCGGTCGTAGCTGTTCAGCTTCCGCAGCTTTTCCGCCTCTTCCCGGGCGATGTACCGGGCCAGCTCCGGGATCAGTGTCAGCAGTCGGGCTTTGTCTTTGGACAAGCCGGTAAGGGCTTCCAGGGTCCCGGACTCTTCGTCCAGCAACGGGCCCAGCCCCCCGTACAGTTTCAGCAGCTCGGCGGCCGGGAGCGATTTCGCCGCCCCCAGCTTTTCCAGGAGTTCAGCCAACAGCGCCTCGTCCATCGTCAGAAAAGGGTGCGCAGGGCAGCAGCCAGGACAGCGGCATCCGCCACCGGGCCGCTCAGGTACCAGCCGTCCAGTTCCTCGCTGTAGGCGAGTTCCTCAGCGGCCAGAACCTCTACGCCGTCTTTCGGGAAAACAAGCTCCAGGGAAAGGGGCGGGTCGGCATCGTACAGATCGACCACATACGCATCCTTTCCGAGGGCTTCGGCATCCGGGCAGTCAGACAGGGCCTGCCGCAATGCCAAAGCTTCTTCCTTCGAAAAGGGTATCTTCATGGCATTCCCTCCCACTTGGTTCGCTGTACCTGCACATTTTATCCTACTTTGGTCCTTTTCGCAAGGGGAATTGACAGAAAGGGCGGGGATTTCATATAATATGGGACAGAAAGGGGTGGAAGACATGTTTGATCTGGATAGGGCCGCCCGGAGCGCCCGGAGCGCGGCCATCGCCTTGGGGGGCGTCTCCGCGAAAGACAAAAACGCCTGGCTCGAGGAAGCGGCGGCGCTCCTGCAGGAGCATGGCGAAAAGATCCTGGAGGAGAACAGAGTGGACCTGGAAAATGCCCGGGAGAAGGGCATGAACCCTGCCTTTGTCGAGCGGCTCACCCTGACGGAGGGGCGCATCCGACAGATGGCCCAGGGGCTGCTTCAGGTGGCGGCGCTGCCGGACCCGGTGGGCAGGGTGCTGGAGGAGTTCACGAGGCCCAACGGGCTGAAGATCAGGAAGGTCAGCGTTCCCCTGGGGGTGGTGGCCATTATCTTTGAGTCCCGGCCCAATGTAACGGTGGACGCGGCGGCCCTGTGCGTCAAGGCGGGGAACGCGGTGATCCTGAGAGGGGGCTCCGACGCCATACACTCCAACAAGGCACTCACCCGGGTGCTGCAACAGGCCTGCAGGAACGCGGGATTGCCGGAGGACTGTGTGCAGCTGGTGGAAGATACTTCGCGGGAGACCGCAGGCCGCCTGATGACCCTGAACGGGCTGGTGGACGTGTTGATCCCCCGGGGAGGCAAGGGCCTGATCCGCTCGGTGCTGGAGCAGGCGACGGTACCGGTGATCCAGACCGGGGACGGGGTGTGCCACGTATACGTGGACGGGGCTTGTGACCCTGAAATGGGGAAAAAGATCGCGGTGAGCGCCAAGATCTCAAGGCCCAGCGTGTGCAACGCCGCCGAGACGCTGCTGGTGGATGAAGCCATCGCAGAGGGCTTTCTGCCGGGCTGCCTGGAGGAACTTCGGGCAAAGGGCGTGGAAGTTCGGGGCTGCCCAAAGACCCGGGAGATCTGTCCCTGGGTGGAGGCGGCTACGGAAGAAGACTGGGATACCGAGTACAACGACCTGATCTATTCCGTGAAGGTGGTGGACGGCGTACAGGAGGCGATCCGGCACATCAACGCCCACGGAACCCGGCACAGCGAGGCCATCATCACCCGGGACGAAGGGGCCGCGGAGCAGTTCACCACCCTGGTGGATGCGGCGTCGATATATGTGAACGCCTCCACCCGCTTCACCGACGGGGGGGAGTACGGGTTCGGCGCCGAGATCGGGATCAGCAACCAGAAACTGCACGCCCGGGGCCCCATGGGGCTGCGGGAGCTGACCACCTACAAGTATTTGGTGTACGGGGACGGGCAGGTGCGCTGAGATGCCTTTTCCCTGCAAACTGTGCCCCCGCATGTGCGGCGTGGTCCGGGGGAAGGAGCAGCCGGGCGGGGGCAAGGGCATGTGCCGCCTGGGGGAGGACCCGGCGGTGGCCCGCATCGCCCTGCACTTCGGCGAGGAACCCTGCATCAGCGGGGACCGGGGCTCGGGTACCGTATTTTTCTCCGGCTGTCCCCTGGGCTGCGCCTTCTGCCAGAATTGGCAGATCAGCCGGGAGTGCTTCGGAAAGCGCCTCTCCCAGGAGGGGCTGTGGCAGAGCATCCGGCGGTTTCTCGTGGAGTGGGAGCCCCACAACATCAACTTCGTGAGCCCCACCCAGTACACCCACAGCATCTGGCGGCTGCTGAGGGAGCACGAAATGCCGGTACCCGTGGTGTGGAACAGCGGGGGGTACGAGCGGCCCGAATGTATCCGGGCCATGGCGGGGAAGGTGCAGATCTACCTGCCCGACATCAAATACGTGGATCCCGGGCTGTCCGGGAAGCTGTCCGGGGCTCCGGACTATTTCAAATGGGCCAGCGCCTCGGTCCGGGAGATGTATGCCCAGGTGGGGCCGCCCCAGCTGGACGGGGACGGGATAATGGCAAGGGGGCTGATGGTGCGGCATTTGATCCTCCCGGGCTGTACCGATGACTCCATGCGGGTGCTGGACTGGATCGCCCGGAACCTCCCCGGCGCCTGGGTCAGCCTGATGGCCCAGTACACGCCCTACGGCGAGGCAAAGAACATGCCCGGCTTCCACAGGCGCATCACCAAAAGGGAATACGAAAGGGTCTACGGGCATATGCTGGATCTGGGGCTTGAAGATGGATATGTACAGGAACTGGAGGCGGCGGAGGAAGACCATATCCCGCCCTTCGACCTCAGTGGGGTGGAAGAGGCGCCCTTTTGAGCAGCTTCCGGTAGATGGACACAAAGCATACGGCGTGGACCAGAGAGGTGACGATCCAGCTGACGGGATAAGAGCAGTACAGCATCTCGAGGGTCCGGTTGGAAGGGAAGACGAAGAACAGCCAGCCCAAGCGGATACCCACCACCCCCAGGGCGGTGACCAGCATGGGCGCAACCGAATGGCCCGTGCCCCGGATGGTGTTGGCGAACACGTCCATGACGGCGCACAGGAAATAGGTGAGGCACATGACGCGCATGCGGATGAGCCCATGCGCGATGACCTGGGCATCTTTGGTGTAGATGCGCAGAAGGGGGCCGGCGAAGGCATACATCAAAAGCCCCAGACCCAGGCCGACGCCCATGGACAGCAGCAAGCATACCACCAGCACCCGGCCCACCCGGCGGTACTTGCGGGCCCCCACGTTCTGGGCGGAAAAGGCCAGGCCGGCCTGGGCTACCGAGTTGGTTGTGACGTTCAGGAAGCCGTCCAGGCTTTGGGCCGCCCCGTTCCCAGCCATGGCAACGGAACCGAAGGAATTGACGGAGGACTGGATCAGCACGTTGGAGGCGGAGAAGATCATGCCCTGGAGCCCCGCGGGGATGCCCACCCGGGCGATCTCCTTCAGCCGCGGCGCGACGATGCGGATCTCCTTGGGGCGCAGGTGGATGACGCCGTGGGAACGGACCAGGCAGATGAGGACGAGGATGGCGGAAACCACCTGGCTGGCCACCGTGGAGAGGGCTACCCCCGCCACCCCCATGCCGAAAACAATGACGGTGATCAGGTTGAGCCCCACATTGATGAGCCCGGAGATCGTCAAATAGTACAGGGGCCGCCGGGTATCCCCGATGGCCCGGAGCACCGCCGCGCCGAAGTTGTACAGCATGGAAGCGGGCAGGCCTGCGAAGTAGATGGTGAGGTACAAGGTGGCCTGGTCGATGACGTCCGCCGGGCTGTCCATGAGGATGAGCAGTTTGCGGGCGGCGAACAGCCCGAAGAGCCCGGCGCCCACCCCGGCGATCAGGCTGATGGCGATGGCGGTGTGCACCGCCTGGCTGGCCTCTTTGGCCCGGCCCGCGCCGTGATGGGTGGAAACGCATACATTTACCCCCACGGAAAGGCCGATGAACAGGGTGACGATCAGGTTGATCAGGGAAGAGGTGGAGGTCACTGCCGCCTGGGCGGTGTGGTCCTGGGTAAAAACGCCCACAACCGCAATGTCCGCGGCGTTGTACAGCAGTTGCAGGGAGCCGGACAGCATCAGGGGGACAGCGAAGAGCAGGATTTTGCGCAGCAACGGTCCCTGGGTCATGTCGATTTCATAGCGCGCCCGTGAAACGTTCATCATCGCACCTCGTGTGGGTCAGTCCGGCTCAATTGTACAGGGCCGGGAAATAAAAGTCAATATCGGAATGTGACACAAAAAGGGGCAAGAAGCGTTTCCCTGTTGCCCATTTATGGGGCTTGCCAAAAAGCCCGGGCCGTGGTACAATAGGAAAGCGCAGGAAAGGGGTGTGGCCATGCCGCAGAAGGGCGTGAAGATCATTGCACAGAACCGGAAGGCGCGGCATGACTACTTCATCGAAGAGACGTTCGAGGCCGGTATCGAGTTGAAGGGGACCGAGGTGAAGTCCATCCGGCTGGGGCAGGTGAACCTGAAGGAAAGCTTTGCCCAGGTGCGAAAGGGCGAGCTGTTCGTCGAGGGGATGCACATAAGCCCCTACGAGAAGGGCAACATCTACAACGCCGACCCCCTGCGGCCCAAACGCCTGCTGATGCACAAGGCCGAGATCCGGAAGTTGGAACAGGCTGTGATGCAAAAGGGCCTGACCCTCGTCCCCCTGTCCATCTACCTGAAGGACGGGCGGATGAAGCTGGAGCTGGCCATCTGCCGCGGCAAGAAGACATTCGACAAGCGGGAGACCCAGGCCAAGAGGGATGCACAGCGGGACATGGAGCGCACCATGCGCGAACGATAGTAAGGGGGCGTAATGGTTTCGACGGGGATCAAGGAGACTTGAGAAGCGAGCGGTGGACCCAGACCACCATAAAACGGGGAAAAACAATAACTGCGAACGAAGACAACTTTGTTCCGGTAGCCGCTTAAGGCTGCCCGTCGGACCTGTGCTTCCCGCGGCATAGTCATCCGGCGTCATCAAGGCGGGGAACCAGCCTGCCCAAGCTTTGCAGCAGGTGGGATCTTATGAAGCTACCAAAACCATGAGCCCGTTCGTGGGCGCCTGGCAGAGGGAACGGTAAAACGCGAACTGCGCTCGGAGATGCTTGAGTTTTCGGGTTTTCGGACAGGGGTTCGACTCCCCTCGCCTCCATCAATGCAAGACAATCCGAACCTTAGGCCAATCGGTCAAGGGTTCGGATTTCTTGATTTGCCATTTTCCAGATATGCGACCTGCGAAAATTGGCGGGTCAAAAAACATTTTGCATTAAAAAGATGGTAAGCGCTCAATAAAGCACGCTACAGTGCAAACTGCCGTTGCATGTCTGCAGCCCAGGGCAACAGATCGTCAATCGCTGCCCCGGGGTCCTGGGCAAAGCGATCCGGCAGAACGGTCAATATGTGGTTGAGATAGGTTTCCGGGTTCAGTCCGTTCGCTTTGGCGGTCTCCAGCATGGTGAAGATCATCACACTGGCATCAGCTCCGGCCTGGGTATCACAAAACAGCCAGTTCTTCCGGCCAACCACGATCGGGCGGATGGCGTTTTCCACCTGGTTGTTGCTGATCTCGATCTCTCCGTGGTCGAGGAACGCGCAAAGGTATTCCCGCTGGTTGAGGGAGTAGGTGATCGCCTTCTTCAGTTTTCCCGTGGGTTTGAATATGGTCTGCAGCCAGGCGTAGTACGCTTCGACAATGGGCCTGGATTGAAGCCGGCGCTGTTCCCGGCGCTCCGCGTCCGAAAGATTTTCCAGCTTTTGCTCCACTTCAAAGAGTTTGCTGCAATAGTCCAGCCCTTTTGCCGCCAGGGCGTTCTCTTGGGTCACGCCTTTCGGCATGGCCTCTACCCATTTCCGCCGGGCATGCGCCCAGCAGCCTGCCCGAATGGCTCCGTTCAGCACGTTGTAGCCGCTGTAACCGTCTGAGACCACTACCCCGGTGTAGCCTCCGAGCGTTTTCCCGGCGCAGGCCCCTTTGCGGCTTTCCTCATACCGGAAATATCGGATCTGTCGTTCGGCTCGCTTGGAGGATGCATATGCCCAGATCCGCGATTCCGCCGTGGCGTCCCTGCCCGGCTCCTTATTCACCTGCAATACGGTCTCATCCGCATGGATCACCGGCTGCCGGAGCAGTTCCTGCTGAAATGCTTCGTTGAAGGGTTTCAGGTATGTCTCCGCCGTCTGAATGACCCAGTTCGCCATCGTGTTGCGCTTCAGGTCGACCTTCAACCGCTTCCACATCTGTTCCTGACGGTACAGAGGCAGCGCGTCGGCGTACTTCTTCACAATGATGTCCGTCACCACGGATGCCGAGGCGTAGCTGTGCGGCAACAGCGGCGCAGGGGCCGCCGGGCGTCGTATGTCAGCTTTTCCCGTCAGCTCTTCCGCCGTCGGATCCGCGTAGCTCTTGCAGTAATACTTCTTCACATAGATCCGGGACGGTTCTCGCACCAGCTCCGTACGGATCAGGTCCGTGCCGATGTATTTCAGCGGACGACCGTCCTTCGTGTGCTTCTCCCTGTCGGGTAGGTCAAGGACAACGGTCTCCTCCGGCAGGTCCGCCACAAGCTCTTCCATGCTGCGCTTCGGTTTGCGGGTGTACGCTCCTACCGCGACCTCTTTCTTCTCTGCCGCAGGTGCATCTTCCGTCGCCTTCTCCGTGATGCCGTCTCCCGCCTGCTCGAACATGCTCAGCTGCCCGTCGCTGAGAAGATACGTTCGCTTCTCACTGCTCTGCCCAAACCGGGCACGGTTCAGGTTCAGGATGATCTGGTCCTTCTCTTTCAGCAGTGCCTGGAGTCGCT
>JAAYOH010000024.1 GCA_012520375.1 Clostridiales bacterium | reverse complement strand
GCCCGGCTGTGTGACCCCCACGGAGATCATGATGGCTCTGCACAACGGCATCGACATCGTCAAGTTTTTCCCGGTCTACGAGATGGGCGGCGTCAAAACCTTGGCCCAGTTCAATGGCGGTCCATTCCCGGGCGTGCGCTTTGTGGTCACCGGCGGCCTGGACGGCTCCAACTTCCTGCCGTTGCTGCAGCATAAAGGCGTACTGGCGGCGGGGGGCGATTGGATGTTCCAGGAGCAGGGTGCTCTTGCCCGTCGGGATTTCCGGCAGATCTCAGCCAACATGCGCCACAGTATCATGAACGTGGTGGATATGCGCAACAACGGATAACAGGCCATGGAGGAAGAGAATATGCAATCTTTACGAAGCTGTTTTACCCTGTCCAATGGGGTGCAGATTCCCTGCCTGGGTTTTGGCACCTGGCAGAGCCGGGAGGACACCGGAACCCGTGCGGTGAGCCTGGCCCTGGAGGCGGGCTACCGGCTGATCGATACCGCCGCTGCCTACGGCAATGAGCGCAGCGTAGGCCGGGCGGTGCGGGAAAGCGGAATCCCCCGGGAGGAGATTTTCATCACCAGCAAGCTGCGCAATGCTGCCCACGGATACGCCGCTACCCTGGAAGCCTTCCAGTGGACGATGGAAAAGCTGGAGGTGGACTACCTGGATCTGTATCTGATCCATTGGCCCAACCCGGTCCAATTCCGGCCCATCTGGAAGGAAGCCACGGCGGGTACCTGGCGCGCCTTCGAGGAATTATACCAGGCCGGGCGCATCCGCGCCATCGGAGTGAGCAACTTCCTGCCCCACCACCTGGAGGCGCTGAAGGAGACTGCCCGGATCGCCCCCATGGTAAACCAGCTGAAGTTGTGCCCGGGCATCACCCAGGAGGAGACAGTGGCCTACTGCTGCGCCCACGACATTCTGGTGGAGGCCTACAGCCCCTTCGGCACGGGCAGCGTCTTTGCAAATCCCGTGATGAAAGCCCTGGCCCGGAAGTACGGTAGGAGCGTGGGCCAGATTTGCCTGCGCTGGAGTCTGCAGATGGGCTATCTGCCCCTGCCCAAGTCGGCGGACCCGGCCCGCATCCTGGAGAATACGAAAATTTTTGACTTTACCTTATCCGAAGAGGATATGGCGCTGATCGCAGGGCTGGAAGGAAGCTGCGGCGAGGCCCCCGATCCGGATACTGTCGCCTTCTGATATGCGTATCCTGAACAAAGGGGCGCTCACTGCGCACGGCAATCGGGAGGGCCGGAAGATCGTGGCGGAGCTGCTGGATGCTGGCCTGGACGCCCTGGACCCGTACGCCAGGGTCAAACAGCTTGTCCGGTTGGAGCAGGATGGGATCGTTTTAGATGATCGGGATTTTGAAATGGAAGGGGATCCCCACGCCGGGCCTATGGTATACCCGTTCAAGGAGTTCGACAGGATCTTCGTCATCGGCGCTGCCAAAGGTGTGCAGCGGGCAGCCCTGGCCCTGGAGGAGGTTCTGGGAGACCGCCTTACCGGGGGGCATGTCATCGACAAGCACGGGGAGCCCGTTATCTGCAAACGCATCGGGGTGACACTGGCGGGGCACCCTTTGCCGGATTTGGCCTGTGTAGAAGGATGCCGGAAGATCGAAGCCCTGGCGAAGGGCATCACGGAACGGGACCTGGTGTTCACCGTTTCGGGCAGCGGCTGTGGTTCCCTCATGACCTATCCCGCAGGGGACATCGAAATTTCGGACATTGCCCGCTTCACCCATCTGATGCAAATCGAAAAGGGAGTGCCTACCGGGGACTTGAACAAGGTGCGCACCCACATTGACCGTTTCAAGGGCGGCCGCTTGCAGCGGTTGTTCCGGCCGGCTGCCCAGGTACACCTGACCACGGCGGATCCCGCCAAGATGGGGACGCCGGTCCTGCGGGCGAGCTATTTCGAGATGCTGGAAAAGAATACTTTTTTTCCGACCGTCGCCTCTCCCTCTACCTACGGGGACGCTATCGGGGTCATCAAAAAGTGGGGGGCCTGGGAGGATACGCCCGCCTCCATCCGGCAGCATCTGCTGGCGGGAGGGCCCCACAACGAAAACATGGGCGTGGCGGAATTTGTGGCCACCGGGGACCGTTTTTTCGGCCTGATCTTCAAGGACGCTACCGTGTATCCCGCGGTGCGCAGGCGGGCAAAAAAATTGGGGCTCCAGTGCATCATGCTCAGCGAGTACATGGAGGCAGAAGCCCGGGAAGCAGGGTATGTCAATGCTCAAATGGCCCTATGCGTGGAGCGCATGGGGGAGCCCTTTCAACCCCCTGTGGTGCTGATGACCTCGGGAGAGAACGTGGTCACCGTGGGCAGCGGAACCGGGGTGGGGGGACGCAACCAGGAGTACTGCATGGCGGCAGCCCTCACCATTGCGGACAGCCGGCGCATCGTATTCGGCGCGGTGGATACCGACGGCACCGACGGACCTGGGGGCTTTCGATTCCACGGCGCTCCGGAGTGCCTGGCGGGCGCCATCGTGGACGGATATACCCTGGAAGAGGCCCGGGAGGCGGGCATCGACCTGTGGCAGGCCATGCGGACCCATGCCACCTCCGAGCCTCTGTGGCGGCTGGACTGCGGCGTCCACGCTGCACATGGCGTGTCGGCACTGGACCTTGGAATCATTTTGATCATGTGATGACAGAAGAAGGGGAATGAACGTGGCTGGAACAGCAATACGATCGATCCACGCAAGACAGGTTTATACCAACCGGGGCTTGCCTGGTGTGGAGGCGCTGGTCACCACCGAAAGCGGGGCGGTCGGCCGTGCCGTATGCACATCGGGGGTCTCGGTGGGGACACATGAGGTGTGTTTTGCCTTTGACGGGGGCACGCGGTTTGGCGGCAAGGGGGTCACCTGTGTAGCCGAGCGCATCAACAACGTGATTGCCCCCGCGATGGTGGGCATGGATGCTTCCCGCCAAGCCGAGGTGGACCGGGCCATCCTGTCCGTAGTGCCCGATGCAAAACGGGAACTGGGGGGCAACGCCACGGCTGCGGTATCCGCCGCCGTACTCAAGGCGGGGGCGGCGGCCCTGGGCATTCCCCTGTATCGGCATATCGGAGGTGCGGGGGCCATGTACCTGCCCGTTCCCGGCGCAGCCATGGTGGGCGGGCATGAGCGCTACGGCGGCGGTGTCACCACCCCGGGGGGAAAACCCACCATGTCCATCGTGGCCTTCGGTTTTGATACCTTTTCTGATGCCTCCTACGCTTGCTGGGAGGTGCATACCCGCTGGGCACACAAGATGAAAAAGCTCTTTGGCGGCGTGCCCAACCAACGGGATTTCATAGCGATTCCGGCGGGTTATTTCAACAGTGACGAGGAGATCTGGGCCGCCATGACCCAGACCATCATCGAGACGGGATATGAGGGGCGGGTAGGTTTCCAGATGGATGTGGCCACAGACACCTACTACGACAGGGAGGACAGGCGCTACTACGGCCTCTTCGACAGCAGACCGAAAACCAAGGATGAACTCTATAAGTTCTACCTGAAGATCATTGAGCGGTACCCTTTCTGCATCATCGAGGATCCCTTCAACGAGGACGATTACGAGACCACTGCGGCTTTCACCCGGGATTCCGGCATCCAGGTGGTGGGGGACGACCTGTTCACCACAGACATCCGGCGGGTTGCCCACGGCATTTCTCAGGGAGCAGGAAATGCCATCTTGCTGAAGATCAACCAGATCGGCACCATTTCCGAAGCTTTGGACATGGTCCAGTACGCCTATCACTTTGGCTACGCGGTCATGCCCTCGGACAGCCGGGGCGAAGGCGCCGCCATCGGCGACTACGCCGTAGGAATCAATGCGGGCTCCATCCGGGAGAGCGGTATAGGCGAACGGGGCAACAGGTTGCTGGAGATCGAAGAGGAACTTGGCTCCGGCGCTCGCTTCCTGGGTGCCCGGGGACTTAAGGGATGGCGCAATCAAAAGCGGGCCAAGGCGCTTGAAAAAGGAGGAGCATAAAATGTACAAACAGTATATCAACGGCAGAACGGTGGAGGGACGGGGCAAACCCCTTCCCGTATACGATCCTGCCACTGGCGAAGAAGTGGGGGTTGTGGGTTCTGCAGACGCCAGCCAGGCTCAGGAAGCCCTGGAAGCTGCCCGGCGCGCCTTCGTCACCTGGTCCAAAACCCCGATAGGGGAGCGTATTGCCTGGCTGCTGAAGTTTCGGGAAGCGTGCCTGGCGGAGAGCGACAAATTTATCCGGCTCATCTCCCAAGAGTCCGGCAGGACCTATTCCCTGGCCAAGGCTGACTTCGACTGGTGCATGATCAGTTTCTCCTACTACTGTGACGAGGTCAAGCGGGTGTACGGTACCCAGATCCCCAACCTGGGCACCGACGGCTCTATCCATGTGGTGGAGCGCCAGCCCGTAGGCGTGGTGGTGGGGCACCTTGCCTGGAACTATCCCCTCGGCAATGCCGGGCTGAAGATCGCTCCCTCGGTTGTTTCCGGCTGCACCTGCATCATCAAACCCTCCAGCCAGACCCCTCTGGCTACCCTGTATTTGGGGGAGGTGGCGGAACGTATCGGCTTCCCTGCCGGCGTCATCAATATCCTCTCCGGGCCCGCCGGTGAGGTGGGACGCACCCTGAACAGCAGCACCATCCCCAAGATGATCACCCTGATCGGCTCCAGCGAAACCGGCTTGGCCATCATGCGGGAGGCAGCCACCTCCATCAAAAAGTTCTCCTTCGAATTGGGGGGCAATGCACCGGTGGTGGTGATGGACGATGCAGATCCCGATGCGGTGGTGGCCAATCTCATTGCCAAAAAGTGCGGCTTTGCGGGGCAGACCTGCGTGAACTACAACCGGATTTATGTGCATGAGAAGATTTACGAACAGGTCATCGAATGCACGAAAAAACGCCTGGCCGACGTGGTTCCAGGCAGGTGGAAAGACCCGGGCAATGTCATCGGGCCCATGATCAACAAAGAGGCCCGGGACCGCATGTTCCGCCTCATTGAGGACGCAGTGGCCAAGGGCGCTTCTCTGCTTTCGGGAGGTACGATCCCCGAGGGCTTTGAGGCGGGCTGTTATATTACTCCGGCCCTGCTCCGGGATGTGACCGACGACATGCGGGTGTCCACCGAGGAAATCTTTGGGCCTATCATCCCCCTACAGCCCTTCTCGGACCTGGACGAGGCAATTTCCAAAGCCAACAACACCATTTACGGCTTGTCTGCTTATTTCTTCGGGCATCGTGCCCCGGATATCGCCAAGGCCTTTTCGGGCTTCGAGGCGGGGGAAATCTTCATCAACGGCTCCGGCGGCACCGAGTTCTCGCCCCATTCGGGCACCAAGCAGTCGGGTGTCGGGGTGGATAAATCCCTGTGGTCTCTGGCGGAGTACTTTGACCTGAAATACCTGTCCATGATACCGTAGGGGAGGGAGGAACAATTTGATGAACAGTTTTGTCGAAAAGACGATCGATGTCATCGGCTTCTCAAACCCCATGCAGGACTTGCTGGTGGAACTGGACCGGTTGCCCCGGAGCAACCAGAATCTGGCTATGAGGGAGTACTGCTTCCAAGGGGGCGGCAATGTGCCCACCGCTTTGGTGACCTGTGGCATGCTTGGCATGAAGGCGGCCATGTTGGGCGTCGTTGGAGACGACATTTTTGGCTACGCCAACCTGGCGGATTTTGCCTACAACCATGTGGATACCTCCCACGTGATCATGGATCCCGGTACCCGCACCGACTTTTGCATTGCGGTGACGGAGCGGGCGATAGAGGGCAAGGAGTTCATCAGCAAAAGGGGTACTTGCCGGGAGATCGAGTTGGAGGACCTGGACGAGGATTTCCTGCGGGCAACCAGAATCATGCACATCGGCTACACCAACCCCGTGGTGCTGCGGGCCTGTGAGATTGTCCGGGCCGCGGGGGGCAAGATCAGCATCGACGCCGCCTATTATCGCCCCGACATCTACCAGCACTACGATATACTGGACATATTCATCGCCTCGGAAACCTACTACAACACCATGCAACGGGAGATGGGAGTGGAGATGAGCCGGGCGGAGACCTGCCGGTATATCCGGGAAAGGGGCCCGGAGATCGTTATTTTTACCTTTGGTACCCAGGGCTGTTTTGGTGTGTATGGAAAGGATCAGTACTTCGAGACTCCGGCTTTTACGGTGGAAACGGTGGATTCCACCGGGGCGGGGGACGTTTTCCACGGCGCTTTCAATTACGGCTACCTGAAGGGCTGGACGGTCCCGGAGATTGCCCGTTTCTGCTCTGCTTGCTCCGCCATCAAATGCACCCGACAGGGGGGGCGCGCCGGCATTCCCACCCTGGGCAACGTACTGCGCTTCCTGGAGACCGGGGAGATCGACACCGCCGAGATCGACCGGCGGGAGAGCCACTATAAGCATGGCTTTTTTGGCCAGGACGTGGGAGGGAAGCGGTGATGCTCAAATATGCGGTAAAGATCGGGCTGATCCCCATTCGCCGGGACTGCTCACCCCGGCCCGGCATGTTCAACTGGGAATACGCCGAGGAGCGCTGCCGGAAATTGGTCAAGTATATAGAAGATACTTTCACCGACGAAGGCCTCTCCTTTGTTGACCTGAAGGGGATCAATCCGGTGGAGGTGCTGTTCTCGGAAAACGACGTGGATGCGGTAATCGAACGCATGCGCCGGGAAAAGGTGGACGGGATTTTTATCATCAACGGCAACTTCGGCAATGAAGAGGCTGCCGCCATGGTGGCTCGGGCACTGGATCTGCCTACTCTGATCTGGGCGCCCCTGGACGACGTGTTCGAGCCCGACGGGCTGCGGCATACCGATAGCCAGTGCGGCCTGTTCGGCGTAGCCCGGCAGTTGCAACGCTACAATGTGCCCTTCACCCACCTATCCTGTTGCCGGGTGACCGACGAGATCTTTGCCCGGGGCTTGACGCAATTTGCCTCTGTGGCCTGCATGGTGAACAATTTCCGGGGCATGCGCATCGCCGAGATCGGCATGAGGCCCAAGCCCTTCTGCAGCGTCATTTTCAACGAGGGTGAGCTGATGCAGCGTTTCGGCATCCAGATTGTCCCGGTGAACATGGCCGTCATCCAGCAGAAGTTCCGACGCATTATGGAAGAGCGGGGTACGGAGTTGACGGAAGGGGCCGGGATCCTTCGGAAGATGTACGCAGTAGACGAACTCACCGAGCCCCTGCTCACCCGGATCTGGGCTTTTGTGCTGTTATACAAAGAGATTTTTGAGGAGTACCGGGTCAATGTGATCTCCTCGGAGTGTTGGACCTCCATGGGTCTGGCCTGCGGCGCCCTGCCCTGCATTGCCTATACCGTGCTCTTTGACATGGGCTATATCGTCAGCTGCGAGAGCGATCTCCACGGCGCCATCAGCCTTGCGCTTTTGTCCTGTGCCGCCCGGGGCAAGAAGGCACCCTTCTTCGGCGAATTCACGGTACGCCATCCCGAGGATCGGAACGTGGAACTGCTGTGGCACTGCGGCCAATTCCCCTATTCCACCAGGGACCCGAAAAGCGCCCCCCGGACATACGAGCAGCGGGCCTGGTTCAAAGTGAAAGAGGGCACGTATACCGTGTCCCGCTTCGACCAGGAAGATGGGAATTATAGGTTGCTGAACGGGATCTGCGAGACGGCGGAGGGCCCCTTTACCAACGGCACCTATCTGTGGGCCCGTTTCAAGGACCTGGACGCCTGGGAAAAGAAGCTGATCTACGGCCCCTATATTCATCATATGGCGGAGATCGAGGGGGACTATCGGGCCGAGCTCCGGGAATTCTGCCGATACATCCCGAAACTTGCAGCGGACAATATGGAGTAGGGAGGAAAAGGATGTGGTATGCGACCTGAAAGAGATTCTGGCGCTGGGGGATGCAGGGGGATTTGCCATCCCTGCTTTCAACGTGTGCAACATGGAGGCGGTAGTGGGGGTTATGCAGGCTGCCACAGAGACCGGCGCCCCCGTGATCTTCCAGATGTACAGCCGGCTGTTTGACAACCCCGACGCTTCCTTCGTGGCCCCCATGATCCACGAGGCGATCCGGCAACTGAAGACCCCCGCCGCCTTTCACCTGGATCACGGCGCGGACATCCCACAGGTACTGCGGGCCCTGCGGCTGGGCGTCAACGGCGTCATGATCGATGCCTCCGCTCTGCCTCTGGAGGAGAACATCCGGGTCACCCGCCGGGCGGTGGAACTGTGCGAAGCCTGCGGGGTCCCTGTGGAGGGAGAACTGGGCCATGTGGGGGGCGTACGGGACGAAAAGATGAGCGACTTTACGGACCTGGAGGAAGCCGAACGCTTTGCCAAGGAGACCGGAGTGAGCGCACTGGCCGTCATGGTGGGCACTGCCCATGGTCGCTACAAAAAAGCTCCGGTGCTGGACATCCCCCGCACCCGGGCAATCCGGGAACGCACCGGATTGCCCATCGTACTCCATGGAGGTTCCGGCGTGCCCGACGAGCAGTTGCGACTGGCCATAGAGGCGGGCGTGCGCAAGGTCAACTTTGCCACCGACTTGTATTACGCCTTCCTGGACGGGGTCCGGGCCATGGGGGACCAAGTGTTGCCTGTGGACCTGTTCATGCGGGAGCCAACCCGGGCGGTGAAAGATTTTGCGGTGGACCGGATCCGTCGGCTGGGCGCGGGATAGCTTAGCCTCTCCTTTCCCTACGCTCCTTCCGATAGCGCTGAGGGGACATCCCGGTGTACTTGCTGAACAGCCGGGAGAAGTAGGACGGGTCTGAAAAGCCCACACTCTCGGCGATCTGGCTGATGTTCAGGGAGGAGTAGAGCAGCAGTTCCTTGGCGTTATCGATGCGCAGCTGGAGGATGAAGCGCCGGGGCGATACCCCCATGCGCTCGGTGAATAGATGGGAAAAGCGGCTCAGGCTCAAGTGGGCATTGGCGGCGCACTGTTCCAGGTCAATCTCCTCGGTGTAGTGCTCCAGGATATAGGCTGAAGCCAGCATGATCTCTCCGGGGCTGCGCTTCTCCGCCGGCTTGCTGGAGCGGATCAAGGCATCGATCAGCTCCAGCAGTACCCCGTTGATCTCGGGAAAAGCCATGGGCCGTTTCCGTTCCCCGTACACGTGATGGGTGTCGTACACCATACGCAACCGATGGAACAGATTTTCGAATACTGCCCGGTCCCGGATCTCGTACAGACCGTCCGCCCGAGGGGACACCATGGCCATGGATTCGTCAGCGGCTTCCCCGGCGAAATGGACATAGTAGTAGGAAGCGGGACGGTCGTCGGCAAAGGTGTACAGATGGGGCGTATGGGGAGGATAGTACAAACAACTGCCTTCCTTCAGGGGGATCATGTCTTCCCCCTGCTGGATCAGTACTTTGCCGCTTTGCAGGTACAGCAGGTAGTGATCCCTCCTGCCCCGGGGACGGTAAATGGTCATACCCTGGCGAATCTCGCTGCGCATGCCGCAGTTGTTGATCTGCAAATAGTGCTGGGCGGGAAAGTCCGTGATGTCTTTGTATTCGGTCAGTGCCGACAAATCGCTCACCCCCTGGCTCTATTATACTACGGATGCATGGCTTTGAAAAGGTGTATATAGCAGAAATGTCCATCTTTTTAACCGGTTTATGTATCGTTTTTCGGTCCCGTATCCCCTATTATTAAAATAGGGTATGATCTGTCTATGGACAGATGGCGGCAAGGGGGGCACATATGGCGCTAAAGATCGCGTCCCGGATCATTAACCCGCATTGGCAAGCCTACTGCGCCGCAGCCGGGCTCACGGTGGATCATGTCCCCATGACGGTGAACGATGAGGATGCCAATATTGAAATGCTCAGGGGCTACGATGCGGTCATCGCGGGCATGGAGCCCTATTCCCAAAGGGTGCTGGAGGCTCTGCAGGGCAGCCTGAAGATCATTGCCCGGCATGGCATCGGTTACGACCGGGTGGATGTGGCCTACGCTGAAAAACTGGGCATCTGCTGTTGCAATACCCCGGGCGCCATGTCTGCGGGAGTGGCGGAGACAGCACTGATCATGATGTTGGAGCTGTCCCGGAAACTATACGTGCGCAACGCTGCGCTTTCCCAAGGGCGCTGGGACAAAGGCGCCGCTACCCAGCAATTCGAGGGAACTACCGTGGGCCTCCTGGGATTTGGCAGCATTGCCCAGTGCCTGGCCCGTTACTTGTCCGGTTTCACCGGCAGCCGGGTGCTGGCCTACGATATACGATACAACGAAGAGGCTTTGGAGCGATACCGTGTGCAAAAAGCTTCGGTGGAGGAGATCGCAAAGGTCTCCGACTTCGTCAGCGTCCACGTACCCCTCACGCCCGGTACCGAAAAGATGGTCAACGGGGAATTCCTCTCCATGATGAAGCCTACGGCGTACCTGATCAACACCTCCCGGGGCGGTACGGTGGATGAGGCCGCCCTGATCAAAGCCCTGAAAGCGGGCACCATTGCGGGGGCCGCCATGGATGTGTTTGAGCGGGAACCCGCAGACCCGGACAACGAACTCTTCAAGCTGGACAACGTGTTCAAGACGCCCCACGTGGCTACTTTCACCGATGCCTGTGCCCAGGCGGGCTTCGACGGCGTGATCCGGTCCCTGAAAGAATTTGAAGCGGGACAGATTCCGGCTTTCGCCCTGAATCCCGGTTACATCCGGAACAAAAACCAGCGGGAGGAAGATATACATGATGAACCATAACAAAATTCGCAAGCTCATAAGCGGCTGCCGGCCCACGACCGCCACCCGCATGTCCAGCACCTGGCCCTTCTACACCGAGTGCGTGGGGGTCACCGGAAATTTCGATTACATCGAGTTCGTCGGGGAGTATGCCCCTTTCTCCCAGGCAGACCTGGAGAACATCGCCCGGGCAGCCGAATTGTATGAAATGGGCACCATGATCAAGGTGGACTTTCAGAACAGGGGCTATATGGCTCAGCGCGCCGTCAGCGCAGGCTTTCAGGCCATCAATTTTACGGACCACAGGAATGCCGAAGAGGTGCGGGAGAGCATCAAGCTGATGAAACCCGAAACCCCCGAGGACGGGGGCATGTTCGGCTATCCCAACCGACGGTATATCGGCTGTGCCCCCTCCATCGACCAGATGAGCCATGCACAGCGCTTGCGGGAAGTCGTGCTGTGCTTCATGATCGAAAAACGCGCTGCAGTGGAAGACATTGAAGCCATCTGCGCGGTACCCGGGGTGGACATGATCCAGTTCGGGCCCTCGGATTTCTCCATGAGCTCCGGATGGCAGGCGGGGGAGCATGCCGAAGAGCTCAAGGAGATCGAGCGTCACGTAATCGGGACCGCCCTGCGCCATGGGGTACAGCCCCGTTGTGAAATCAACACGGTGGAAGCGGCCAGGCCCTACATCGAATTGGGTGTGCGCCACTTCTGCCTGGGGGACCAGACCCGGATACTCAACATGTTCTGGAAGGGTGAGGGCGGCAAAATGCGCTCCGTCGCCGACGAACTGTGAATATCATGAGGGAAAGGAGGGCTCCCATGAGCCTCGGAAAGAACCCAAAGGCGACCAGACTGCGGGGCGGCTGGGGTCGGGAATGGAAGAAGTATCGCGAGTTGTACCTGCTTTTCGCGATACCTCTGATTATCCTGATCCTCTTCAAGTACATCCCCATGTATGGGGCACAGATCGCCTTCCGCAACTATAAGCCCACAAAGGGGGTGCTGGGCAGCGACTGGGTAGGCATGAAATACTTCATCAAGTTCTTTGAGAGCGCCTATTTCAAAACCACCATCACCAATACCCTGGTGCTCAACCTGTACACCTTGGCTACTTTCCCCCTCGGGGTGATCTTTGCCCTGATGCTCAAGTATGCGCCCCTGCGCCGCTTCGGCAAGACGGTGCAGATGGTCAGCTACGCCCCCCACTTCATTTCCACCGTGGTGGTGTGCGGCCTCGTGACCCTGTTCATGAACAGCCGCATCGGCATGGTGAACAAGGTGATCGAACTCTTTGGCGGAACCGCTGCAAACTGGCTGGGCAGGACCGGCGCCTTCAAACACATCTACGTCTGGTCCGACGTATGGCAGCACCTGGGCTTCAATTCGGTTATCTTCATCTCAGCCCTTGCCGGGGTATCCTCCGAGCTTCATGAAGCGGCCGTTGTGGACGGTGCCAGCCTGCTGCAGCGCATCTTCCATGTGGACATCCCGGGCATCGCCCCCACCTTCATCATCATGTTGATCCTTCGGGTGGGCTCCCTGATGAACATCGGCTACGAAAAGGTGCTGATGCTCCAGAACGACTTGAACCGGGGCGCTTCGGAGATCATCTCCACTTACACCTACAAGATTGCGCTCCAGTCCCAGGTTCCCCAGTATTCCTATGCGGCGGCCATAGGCCTGTTCACCTCCCTGGTCAACCTGATCCTGTTGTTTGGCGTGAACCGGGCCACCAAGTCCCTGAGCGGCAGCTCGCTGTGGTAGGGGGTGTGAGATGAAACGCAAGAAAGAGGTCGTTATCAAGGAAAACCCCATGCGCTTCTACACCTTGGCGGATAAAGTGGTGCTGGGGCTTACCACCTTCGTGCTGTTGCTCTTCTTTGTGGTGCTGTTGTATCCCCTGCTGTATGCGGTGATCTCCTCCTTCGCCAAGGGCGTCTTGCCCCTGAACCTGATCCCTACCCGCATCACCTTGGAGGGGTATATCGCTTGCATAGAATACCGCTACATCTGGACGGGTTTCCGCAACTCCGTGATATACACTTTGCTGGGCACGGGCATTGCCTTGCTGGTCACCATCTGCTGCGCCTATGCCCTGTCCGTCAAGCACAGGCTTCGGGGCCTCATGCTGGCCATCTGCATGTTTACCATGTACTTCGACGGCGGCCTGATCCCCAACTTTCTGTGGATCAACAAGCTCGGTCTATATAATACGGTGTGGGCCCTGGTATTGCCCGGCGCGCTGTCGGTGTACAATATGCTGGTGATGCGCACTTATTTCGAGAACAGCATTCCCGCCGAGCTCCACGAGGCGGCCCAGCTGGACGGCGCCTCGGAGATCGGCTATCTGATCCGGGTGGTGGTGCCCCTGTCCGGGGCGGTCATCGCGGTCATCGCCCTGTACTACATCTCCTCCCTGTGGAATTCCTACTTCCAGGCCATGCTGTACATTCAAGACCTGGAAAAGCTGCCCCTGTCCAACATCCTGCGCTCTCTTTTGCTCACTGCCCAGAATGCGGGCTTGACCACCATGGATTCCTCTACCGCCCAGAAGATCGAAGAACGGCAGGAGGTCATGAAATACTGCGTCATCGTGGTCTCTTCGGTACCTATGCTGGTGCTTTACCCCTTCATCCAGAAGTACTTTGTGAAGGGCGTCATGATCGGGGCGGTCAAGGGATAGAGAAGAACCTAGAACCTTTGCCATTGGGGCGAAAACGCTGGGAAGGAGGTCGGCCTGTCACATCAACCCCCAATGGCCAATCCATCAACACGACGAACGGGAGGAACGATACGCATGAAAAAACTGCTCGCACTTGTGCTGGTCCTGCTGATGATGCCTGCGGCATCCTTGGCACTGACCATATCCGGCGTCAATGAGTTCCCCATTGTGGATGAGCCCTACGAGCTCACCATCATGGCGGTGGTCAACGCCAACGTGGATACCTGGAAAGACAACGAGACCATGAAGTGGTATGAGGAAAAGACCGGCGTCAAGGTCAACTGGATCGAGATCGCAGACGGCGGAGACGTGGCCAATCAGGCCCGCCTTACCCTGATCAGCGGCGATACCCCCGACATCTTCATGTGGTGGTTTGCCGACACCTCCATGATCCAGACCTTTGGCTCCGAAGGCTCCATCGTAGCCCTGAACGACTACATCGACCAGTATTCCTACAACGCCAAGAAACAGCTGGAGGAGGATGAATACCTTCGCAAGATGATCACCTCCACCGACGGCAACATCTATACTTTCTGGCGTGTGCAGTACAACCCCAACGAGATGATCTGGAACAAGCAGTTCCTGTTCATGCCCTGGTTCGAGAAGTACAGCGAAGCCACCGGCGCCGGCATCCCCGAGACCCTGGAGGAATACCGCGCCATGCTGGAGTATTTCCGGGACAACGACATGAACGGCAACGGCGACAACACGGACGAGATCCCGCTGCTGGGCAACGCCACCGCGGCCATCGAGGGCGGCAGTTCCATGGGCTATATCATGAACGCCTTCCAGCTGTGGAATTGCCACGACTACTACCACATTACCGACGAGGGTGAAATCATTTTCGAGGCCATCACCCCCGAGTACCGGGACGGCCTGAGCTGGATCAACAAGCTCTATGAGGACGGCCTGTACTCCGAGGAGGACTTCATCCTGACCCTGAACGACTACCGCGCCATCGTCAACGCGGCAAGTCCCGAGAATATCGTCGTAGGCCTGGCGGCTGCGCCCTTCTATATGCGCGCCGTCACCCAGTCCATCTACAACAGGGCTTACATCGACTTCCAGGCCATCCCCCCGCTGAAGAACTACAAGGACGAGAACGTCCGGGAGACCTACATGCGGGCCGACGGCATGGTCTATCCCCAGACCTTCATCTGCTCTACCTGTGAGCACCCCGAGATTGCCGTGAAGTGGCTGGACTACTGGCTCAGCGAAGAGGGCTTGATGCGCACCGACCGCTTCGGCATCGAAGGCGTCGATTGGGAGTGGAGCGATAAGTTCCCGGGCCTGGACGGCGAGAAACCCTCCATCGAGATCCATTCCACCCTGTCCAACGCGGGCAACACCACGGTTCCCGCCTGCACTGGCGTGCCGATCTACTATAGCCACGAACTGTTCCTGAAGACCGCCAATGACCCCGATTCCGTGAACCGCGTGCTGAACGAGTACCGTTCCCACGAGGCCTACGCACCCTACGCCGTCAAGGGCAACATCCCCCAGGTGTTCTGGTGCAGCGATGAGGACATCCTGGCGGAGTACTCCGAACTGAACACCACCATCGGCGAGTATGTGCGTGCCGGCTATGCCTCCTTCATCCTGGGCAACACCGACATCGACAACGATGCCGACTGGCAGGCCTACCTGGACGGGCTGGAAGGTATCGGGCTGTCCCGTTACCTGGAGATCCTGCCCACTGTACTGGGTCTGTAATCTATTGATGTACCCAGCGGGGAAGGGCGTAGCCCTTCCCCCTTCTACTACCCTGAAGGGATTTTCGCAACAACCGTGTGGAAAGAAGGAACAAAACCAAGATGGATGGATACATGAAAGTGGTCCGGTTTACGGGAAAGGGAGGGATCCTCGTGACAGAGAAGCCCGTCCCGAGTCCGGGCACGGGGGAGCTCCTGGTGAAGATCGACTGGTGTGGCCTGTGCGGATCCGAGCGGGCGGCCCTGGAAAACGGGGTGGCAGTGGTACCCGGCCATGAGAGCGCCGGCACGGTGGCGGCCTGCGGGGATGGCGCAAATGCGCTGCCGGTGGGCAGCCGGGTGGTGATCTACCTGTCGGAATACTGCCGGTGCTGCGAGGCCTGCCGGGAAGGGGATACCAACCGCTGTACCAGGCGGGGCAGACTCATGGGCTGGCACATGGACGGAGGTTTTGCAGAGTATGTCCTGGCACCCATGCACATGGTGTATCCTATCGGTGAATTGCCCACGGACCTTGGGGTGTTGGCCCTGGATACCCTGGGTACTGCTTTCCATGCTCTGCGCCAGGCAGAGCCCGGCTCCCGGGAGCGGGTCCTGATCATCGGATGCGGCCCCATCGGGCTGGGTTGCATCCCCATCCTCCGGCATTTCTATGGAATCGGCCAAATCTTCGCGGCGGATCCTTCTTCCGCCCGCCTGAAACTTGCGGAGGGACTGGGGGCACAGCCCATCCCGGTAGACCCCGAGGACACCTCCGGCTCCATCGGAAAGGTGCTGGGGGAAACCCGGGTGGACATCGTGTTGGAGGTGTGCGGACTGGAAGCCACTACGGCGGCGGCGGTGAAATATGTGAAGGCGGGAGGCAAAGTAGTATATATCGGAGAACCCAAGAAAGCCCTGCACATCCAGCGGGAGTCCGAGTGGATCCTCAAAGACTTCTCCCTGATCAACAGCTGGTATTTTCCCGTCCGGGAGATTCAGGAGAACCTGGCCTTCATCCGGGCGCAACGGGGAGAGATCATGGGTTTGATTACCCACCGCTATGGTTTTGACCGGATGGGGGAGGCGTACGACGCATTTTTCGGAGGCCGGACGGGAAAAGTCCTGATCGGACCCCGGTGGGAGGGAAGAGCATGAAGAATAAACTGGGCGTCTACTATGGTTTCCTCGCCGATTCCGACGAGGTGAATTGGGTCGAATGCCTGCACCGGGCCAAAGCCGCGCACATGGACATCCTGGAGATGAGCATATCCAAGCTGCAGACTCTGCCGATGCCTGAGCGGGAAAACATCCGGGCCTTGGCCCGGGAGTTGGGGCTGGGCATCACCATGGCTACCGGCTTTCCTCCCCATGGGGATCTCTCTTCAGAGGATCCTGCCATCCGAAGCAACGGGGTGCGCTTCATGAAAGAGCAAATGGAAACAGCCCGCTTCTTCGGCGCCCGGGTGATTGGGGGTATGCTGGTGGGTACCGGCAAGAACTTCCCTGCCGGCGTCCAGGATATGCGGGAGCGGGCGGTGGAAAACGCCCTGGGGCCCCTGAGGGTGCTGGCGCAGATGGCTGGGGATCAGGGGATTGCATTGTGTATGGAGGCCATCAACCGCTTTGAGTCGGCCTACCTGAATACCGCGGAAGAGGCGGTGCAGGTTGCGAAGGCGGTGGACAGCCCTCATCTGGGGGTGCTGCTGGATAGCTTCCACATGAACATCGAAGAGGTCAGCATGGGGGATGCCATTCGCCGGACGGGAAAGCATCTGAAGCACTTTCACGCCTGCGAAAACAACCGTATGATGCCCGGAAGGGCCCAGGTGGACTGGGACGAGATTTTCGGAGCGTTGAAAGATGTGGGATATACCGGCGCCCTGATCACCGAGGCCTTGGCCAAGCCTTACGGCACGGTGGCAGGGCGGCTGAACATCTGGCGCAGGCTGTCTGAGGATCCCGACGGGGAGATGGCGCAAGCCGTGGTTTTTTTGAAAGGGAAAGGGGACGCGTATGGCCTTTGATCGATTTTCCTTTATCGCGGGCTCCCTGTGCCAAAGCGGATGCCGTTTCCTGCGCTCGGGTTACAAGGAGCGCACCATGCCCCTGGACGAGGCTATCGATAAAATGGCGGCTCGGGGCCTGGCCCGGGGAGTAGAGCTGCACTATGGCGGAAGCGAACCCGAGGGGCACTGGGAAAAACAGAAACGGCAGCTGGAGGAGCTGGACCTTCCCCTCACCTACTTGAATACCTGGATCTACGGGGAACGGATGTGGCGATACGGCGCCCTGTCCGCAGCGGATCCAAAGGTCCGGCGCATGGCGGTGGAGCGCAGCAAACGCACCATCGACACGGCCAGGTATATGGGCGCCCTGGGAGTGGGGATATGGTTGGGGCAGGACGGCTTCGACTATGCCTTTCAAACCGATTACCGTGCCCAGTGGAACGCTTTGGTGGACAGCCTGAAGGAACTGTGCGACTATGCAGAGGGCATGCCCATCGCCCTGGAGCCCAAGCCCCGGGAACCCCGGAATCGTTCTCTCATTGACAACGTGCAGACCGTGTTGTTGCTGCGCTATATGACGGGCCGAGACAACCTGGGCATCACCCTGGATACCGGCCATGTGCTTG
Organism: Clostridiales bacterium; assembly: GCA_012520375.1. Classification (GTDB taxonomy): domain Bacteria; phylum Bacillota; class Clostridia; order Christensenellales; family Aristaeellaceae; genus Excrementavichristensenella. The sequence goes on along the minus strand of JAAYOH010000024.1, from coordinate 42,358 downwards.
CCGGGGGCCAGGGGCTTGGCACCTCTATCAGCCTGGCTCTTTCGGAAAATGCTCTATACAACCTGCACACCAACGACAACTACGGCGCCTGGGACGACGACATGATCGTGGGTTCAGTGCGGCTGAACGAGATGCTGGAAGCCTTTTATCTACTAGAGAAGTACGAATATCCGGGCTATGTGTCGGTGGACATTTTCCCCTACCGGGAGGACAGCATCGATGCGGTGGCAGAGAGCATCCTGTGCATGAAGGACTATGTCCGGGTGGTGGACAAGCTGGGGGTTGAGGGAATCGATGCCCTGATCCGGGAGGGAAATGTGCCCAAGACCTTGGGCGTCATCCGACGTGCCGTTTTTGGAAAGGACGAATGCCATGAGCTTTTATGAGTTTCATGTCCCCCGGCGCTACGTGCAGTGTGAGGATGCCCTGCTGCAATTCCCCAAATTCGCCGCTCTGATCGGGAAACGAGTGCTGATCCTGGAAATGTGCGACCCGGTGCGGGAGGAGATCGAGGGGAAACTGCGTCTGGGCATCGCTACTCCCTCCCGGGAGAGCGTGGATCCGGATCTGGCTGCTGTGTCTCCCCGTTACGCCCGCTATGTGCCCATGTCCGAGCGTCTGGATGCCCTGCGGAAGGAGATGCACTTCGAATTCATGGATCTGGGAGAGGCCGTGGTGGAGGAAGAAGGGATCCGGCGGGTAGCCCGGTATGTGCGGGGCCACCACTTTGATACGGTGGCAGGGGTGGGGGGCGGAAGGGCTCAGGATTTTGCCCGGGCCCTCACCCGCTTTGCCGATGTGCGGGTGATTTTGGTGCCTACTTTGTGTGCCACCAACGCCAGCATCTCCACCCTCAGCGTATTGTACGCTCATGACGGCGCAACCATCCGGGAATACTGGCGCATGGACAACGCCCCTGACCTGGTGCTGGTAGATACAAGCGTCCTCGTACGCAATCCGCCTCAGATGCTGGCTGCGGGCATTGGGGATATCATGAGCACCTACTGCGAAGCTTTGTGCAACCTGAAGATGACGGGGAACCGGGATGCGGTGCCCGATCTGGCGGTGGAGGGAGTGCAACTGGCCTTCGACCTTATGATTCGACGTGCTCCCGAGGCCATGCGCGCAGTGCAGTCGCAGCGGATCACGCCTGCCTTTGAGAACGTGATCTCCATGATCCTGCACAACTGCGGACCTTTGGGCATGATCTGCACCACCGGTTTTGCCCACTTGCTGGACGAGGTATTCCTGTTCTTCGACGCAGCCCACCGCGTACCCCACGGGTTGCGGGTGGGTTTTGCCACCATCCCCATGATGCGCCATTGCGGCCTGGACTGCGCAGCTTACCTTGGGATGTGCCGGGAGGTGGGCATTCCCACCGCCCTAGAGGAAATGGGTTTGGGGGGGAGATCCCGGGGGGAATGGCACAGGGCTTGCCAAGAGACCCTGGGGCAAAGCGGGAACCTGGCGGGACTGCCCTTTGCCCTGAGCTTTGAGGAACTGATGGACAGCTTGTTCCTGTAGAAAGGACGGAGCGGGAGGAGAAGGAGCATGAAAGATTTTGAGCGGCTGAACAGGATTGATACCCCGACCATTACCAACGTGGTGGCCAGCTACCACAAGGATGAGGAGAATTGCCTGGGATTGTACGACCCCTGGACCATCAACTGGTACACCGACGATTCCATCCGCTGCATGTATCCGGAACTGGGCGCCCGATCGGGCTACGCCGTGACCTGCGTTTACGGCCCGCCAAACGATTACACAAGGCTTGGCTTTGGGGATGTGCTCCGGGCCATCGAAAAAAGCCCCAAGCCCGTGATCCTGTGCATCAGACAGGATTTTCCGGAGGCGCTCAAACGAAAGAACGGTTTGTGCGGCGGCAACATGATGACCGCCATGAGGGTTCTGGGCGCCGTGGGGGTAATATCCGACGGGCCTTCCCGGGACGTGGATGAGATCCGGCCTATGGGCATGCAGTATCTGATCACGGGGACCTCTCCCGGCCATGGCGCCTTCTCGGTCAAGGCGGTGAACGTGCCGGTGCGCCTTTGCGGCATGGACGTGGCGCCCGGAGAGATCGTGCACATGGATGAAAACGGCGCCTGCAAATTTCCGGCTGACCAAGTGGAAAAGGTGTGCGAGCTCGGCGAACGCCTGCTGGCTGTGGAAAGCCATCGCCAGGCCCTCATGCGGGAAAGCAGCGGCGCTGAAGGCCTCATCCGCATACTGGGCGGCTTCGAAGACCCGGAAATCTGCCGGTAAGTGGGTTAAGATTTTGCGCAAGGGGAAAACCTCCCGAAAAATTAACATGCAAAGGGAGGATGCCCCCTTGCGCTCTCTGCCGTTCCTCTGGTATAATCCGTCTGTTGCGCGAAAAAAAGCGCGTTTGCGAATGCCGGTTCGCTGGGGCCCCATCAGGCGGCTGATCATCGCCGGACGGGGAACCAAAGGGATGAAGCGGGAGATTGCGGCGCCACCGGTAACTTCCGTGGACCAGTCCGACGATCGGGCGACGTGGGCTCATGCCGCGTCGTAGGTGTACCCGCAAGGTTGCGGGTACACAAAAAAAGGAGGACACGCCCGGCAGCGTGTGCATGAGTTCTTAACAAGGAGGAGACAACATGGCAAACCAGAAGATCCGCATCAAGCTGAAGGCCTACGAGCATGGCGTCATCGACCAGAGCGCCGCCCGCATCGTGGAGACCGCAAAGCGCACCGGCTCCCGCGTGTCGGGTCCCATACCGCTGCCCACCGAGAAGGAGATCGTCACCATCCTGCGCTCTCCCCACAAGCACAAGGATGCCCGTGAGCAGTTCGAGATGCGCACCCACAAACGCCTCATTGACATTCTCAATCCCACCCCCAAGACGGTCGACGCCCTGACCAAATTGGATTTGCCGGCGGGCGTTGAGATCGAGATCAAGGTTTGATGAGCGGTTCCCCCGTAATCTTAGGAGGTGTACGAATAGATGAAAAAGGCAATTCTCGGTAAGAAGATTGGCATGACCCAGATCTTCCTTTCGGATGGTCGTCTCGTGCCGGTCACCGTCGTGGAAGCCGGTCCCTGCCCCGTGGTGCAGGTCAAGACCATGGCGACCGACGGCTACGAGGCGGTTCAGGTCGGTTTCGATGAGCTCGCGGAGGCGCGTGCGAAGAAACTGAAGAACAAACCCGAGCTAGGCCACTTCGCAAAGGCAGGGGTTCCCGCCACCAGGTATCTTCGCGAGCTGCGTCTGGCCGACATCAGCGCCTACAAGGTGGGCGACCAGATCAAGTGCGACGTGTTTGCCGAAGGCGATCGTGTGGACGTGAGCGGTACCAGCAAAGGTCACGGTTTTACCGGCGTCATCCAGCGCTGGAACCAGAGCAAAGGTCCGATGTCGCACGGTTCCAAGTACCATCGCGGCGTGGGTGCCCTGGGCGCCAACTCCAACCCCTCCCGCGTGTTCAAGAACAGGCACATGTCCGGTCAGTACGGCAACGAGCGCGTGACCATTCAAAACCTGGAGGTCGTCCGGGTGGACGCCGAGCGCAACCTGCTGCTCATCAAGGGCGCCATCCCGGGTGTCAACGGTTCCTACGTAATCGTCCGCGACTCGGTCAAAGCCTGAGCCGGTCAGGAAGGAGGACGAATAAAATGCCAAAAGTAGCAATGCTCAATATGCAGGGCCAGAATGTGGGAGAGATCGAACTCTCCGAAAACACCTTCGGCGCTGAAATTCACGAGGCTGCCATGCACCTGGTGGTGCGCCAGCAGCTCAATGCCAAGAGGCAAGGCACCCAGTCCGCCCGCACCCGCAGCGAAGTCAGGGGCGGCGGCCGGAAGATCTACCGCCAGAAGGGGACCGGCAGAGCCCGGCACCATGGCCGCAGGGCCCCCCAGTTTGCCCATGGCGGCGTGGTGTTTGCTCCCAAGCCCCGGGATTACTCCTTCAGCATTCCCAAGAAGGTTCGCCGCCTGGCCATGTTGAGCGCCTTGAGCAGCAAGGTGCAGGACAACGATCTGATCGTGCTGGACAAGCTGGAGCTGGCCGAAGCCAAGACCCGGGTCATCGCCAAGATGCTCAAGGATCTGGGCGCCACCCGCAAGGCCCTCCTGGTTACCCCCGAGAAGGACGAGAAGGTGGTTCGTGCTTCCGCCAACATTCCCGGCCTGAAGACTGCCTTTGTTGGCACCCTCAATGTACTGGACATCCTGGGCCACGACAAGTTCATCCTGACCCAGGAAGCCGTGAAGTTGTGCGAGGAGGTATACAACTGATGAAGAGCCCCTATGATATCATCCTTCGCCCGGTACTGACCGAAAAGAGCTACGACGCGATGGCCGACAAGAAGTATACTTTCGAAGTGGCTGTCGACGCGGGCAAAACCGAGATCAAACAGGCCGTAGAGACCATCTTCGGCGTCAAGGTGGAGTCGGTCAATACCATGCGCATCCTGGGCAAAGTGAAGCGCCAGGGCCGCACCCAGGGACGTCGTCCCGAACGCAAAAAAGCCATCGTCAAGCTGACGGAAGCCTCCAAGGGCATTGAGTTCTTTGAAGGCATGGCGTAATAAGAGGAGGGGAAAGCAAGTATGGCCATTCGAGTATACAAGCCGACCTCGCCCGCAAGGCGGTTTATGTCGGTTCTCTCGTTCGCGGAGCTCACCAAGAAAGAGCCCGAGCGCAGCCTGACCACCGATCTGCGCTACAAAGCCGGTCGCAACAAATCCGGCAAGATTACCGTGCGCCATCACGGCGGCCGTGCCCGCCGGAAGTACCGCATCATCGACTTCAAGCGGCAGAAGGACAACGTACCCGCCAAAGTGGCAGCCCTTGAGTACGATCCCAACCGCACCTGCTTCATCGCCCTGCTGTTCTATGCCGACGGCGAGAAGCGCTACATCCTGGCGCCTCTGGGCCTCAAGGTCGGGGATACCGTCATGAGCGGCGAGGATGCCGACATCAAGCCCGGCAACTGCCTGCCCCTGAACAACATCCCCCTGGGCACCCTGATCCACAATGTGGAGTTCAAGCCCGGGCACGGCGGCCAGATGGTCCGCTCCGCCGGCACCGCAGCCCAGCTGCTCGCCAAGGAAGGCAGCTACGCCCAGATCCGGCTGCCCTCCGGCGAGGTGCGCAAGGTGCCCATAAGCGCCCGCGCCACCATCGGCCAGGTGGGGAACACCGATCACATGAACGTGCGCATCGGGAAGGCCGGCCGGCAGCGCCACCGGGGCATCCGCCCCTCCGTCCGCGGCGTCGTCATGAATCCCTGCGACCATCCCCATGGCGGCGGCGAAGGCCGTTCTCCGGTGGGCATGCCCGCCCCCATGTCTCCCTGGGGCAAAAAGACCCTGGGCGTCAAGACCCGCAAAAACCGCAAGTATTCCGACAAGCTGATCGTGAAGAAAGCCGGCAAGAAATAACCCTAAGGGGAAGGAGGCTGCTTACAGCATATGAGCAGATCAGTCAAAAAGGGCCCGTTCATCCAGCCCGTCCTGCTAAAGCGCGTGCAGGCAATGAATGCCAGCGGCGAGAAGAGGGTCATCAAGACCTGGTCCCGCGCTTCCACCATCTTTCCGGATTTCGTGGGCCATACCGTAGCCGTTCATGACGGCCGAAAGCATGTTCCGGTGTACGTCACCGAGGATATGGTCGGACATAAGTTCGGCGAGTTCGCCCCCACCCGCACTTTCCGGGGACACGCCGGAGAAAAAGCGAGTTCCCGCAGGTAAGGGAAAGGAGTGTATGAAGTATGGCAACCCGAGTCAGAGAAAAGGCCGCTGCGCGCAAAGCCAACGCCGACAAGCGTCCGCGCGCCGTTGCCAGGTATATCCGCATTTCCCCGCGAAAGGTGAAGGTCGTCATCGACCTGATCCGCGGCAAGCAGGTGGACCAGGCGCTGGCCATCCTGATGTACACGCCAAAGTCTGCTGCCCCCGTGGTGGAGAAGCTGCTTCTATCGGCCATTGCCAACGCCGAGAACAACCTCTCCATGGACCGGGAGAATCTGTATGTCGCGGAAGTGTACGCCAATGAAGGCCCCACGCTGAAGCGGTATTGGCCGCGCTCCCATGGCCGCGCCGATCAGATTTTGAAGCGCACCAGCAACATCACCATCGTGCTCGACCAGAAAAAGTGACGAGCGCGAGACGCGACTGAGTATCAGGAGGGAAAGTAATGGGCCAGAAGGTAAATCCCCACGGCGCCCGCGTCGGTGTCATCTTTGATTGGAGCACCAAATGGTACGCTGGCAAAAAGGATTTTTCGAACTACTTGTATGAAGACTACAGCCTGCGCAAGATGCTCAAGGAGAAACTGGGCATGGCCGGGATCTCCCACGTCGACATCGAACGCACGGCAGACCGGCTGGGCGTCAGCGTGCATACCGCCAAGCCCGGCATCGTGATCGGCAGGGGCGGCGCCGGCGTGGAGGCGCTGAAGAAGCAGATCGAAGCGTTCACCGGCAAGAAGGTCAACCTCAACATCCTTGAGATCAAGTCCCCCGACGCCAACGCCCAGCTGGTGGCCGAGAACATCGCACAGCAGCTGGAGAAGCGCGTGTCTTTCCGCCGCGCCATGAAGCAGTCTTTGGGCCGCGCCATGAAGGCGGGGGCCAAGGGGATCAAGACCAGCGTGAGCGGCCGCCTGGGCGGGGCGGATATCGCCCGCACCGAAGGCTATCACGAAGGTTCCATCCCGCTGCAGACCCTGCGCGCAAACATCGATTACGGCTTTGCCGAAGCCAAGACCACCTACGGCCGCATCGGCGTCAAGGTGTGGATCTACAAGGGTCAGGTGCTGCCCAAGTCCAAGAAGGCACCCGCGACCCGCAGAGTGGAAGGAGGGAAATAGTCATGCTGATGCCCAAGAGAGTCAAGCGCCGCAAGGTGATGCGCGGCCGCATGAAGGGCAAAGCCTTGCGCGGCAATTTCCTTGCTTACGGAGATTACGGCCTGGTGGCGATGGCCCCCGGCTGGATTACCTCCAATCAGATCGAAGCATCCCGTCAGGCCATGACGCGTTATTCCAGGCGCGGCGGCAAGATCTGGATCAAGATCTTTCCCGACAAGCCCGTCAGCGCCAAGCCCGCCGAGACCCGGATGGGTTCCGGCAAGGGCGCCCCGGAGTACTGGGTTGCCGTGGTCAAGCCCGGCCGCGTGCTCTTCGAGATGAACGGCGTTTCCGAAGAAGTGGCCCGTGAAGCGCTCCGCCTCGCAGCCCACAAGCTGCCGATCAAAACCAAGTTTATCAAGCGCGAGAACGCCGAGGGAGGTGCGCAGCAGTGAAGACCAGGGAACTGAACGAACTGAAGGAAAAGACGACCGCTGAACTCGACACCGTTCTCAAAGACAAAAAGGCCGAACTGTTCAACCTCAGATTCCAGCTTGCCACAGGGCAGCTTCAGAACACCATGGCGATCAGCAGCTGCAGGCGCGATATCGCCCGTGTCAAGACCATCATCCGCCAGCGCGAGAAGGCGTGAGTACCACGCGAAAGGAGGCTGCCTGTAACATGTCTGAGCAAAGAGGCATTCGCAAGACCCAAGTCGGCGTCGTCGTATCCGACAAGATGGACAAGACCATCGTCGTAGCGGTCCGTACCCGTGTAAAGCACCCGTTGTACGGAAAGATCATGAACCGTACCACTAAGTTCAAAGCCCATGACGAAGAGAACCAGTGTGGGATCGGCGATACCGTTCGCTTGATGGAGACCCGGCCGCTGTCCAAGGACAAGCGCTGGCGCCTGGTTGAGATCATCGAGAAGGCGAAGTAGTAGCCAAAGGAGGAAATAGCACCATGATTCAGCCGCAAACCCGGTTAAAGGTTGCCGACAATTCCGGCGCGAAGGAGATCATGTGTTTCCGCGTGCTGGGCGGCTCGTTCCGCCGTTCGGGCGGCGTAGGGGACGTCATCGTCGCCTCCGTGAAAAGCGCAACCCCCGGCGGCACCGTGAAAAAGGGCGATGTGGTCAAAGCCGTTATCGTCCGTACCCGCAAGCAGTACCGCCGCATAGACGGCAGCTACATCCGCTTCGATGACAATGCCGCCGTCATCATCAACGAACAAAAACAGCCCCGCGGGACCCGCATCTTTGGGCCCGTCGCCCGTGAGCTGCGCGAGAAGAACTACATGAAGATCGTCTCGCTGGCTCCCGAAGTACTGTAAGGAGGTGCACGAAGTGTCTTTGGCGAAATTGCATGTGAAATCCGGCGACACCGTAGTGGTCATCTCCGGTACCGACAAAGGGAAGTCGGGCAAGATCCAAAAGGCCTTCCCCAAGACCGGCAAGGTGATTGTGGAGGGAGTTGCCATGGTGAAGCGTCACCAGAAGCCCCGCGGGCAGGGCATGCCCGGCGGGATCGTCGACAAGGAAGCTGCCATCCCGGCCTGCAAGGTTATGCTGCTGTGCCCCGCCTGCAAAAAGGCGACCCGGGTCGGGCATAAGTTCCTCGAGGATGGAAAGAAGAAGGTCCGCGTCTGCAAAAAGTGCGGCGCTGCCTTCGATAGCTGATCGAGAAGGAGGAACGCACATTGGCACGTTTGAAAGATAAGTACAGGAGCGAGGTCGTCAAGGGGCTCCAGCAGAAATTCGGTTACAAGAATGTGATGGAAATCCCGCGCCTCGAGAAGATCGTGGTAAACATGGGCCTGGGCGACTGCAAGGACAACGCCAAAGCCATGGAAGTGGCCCTGAACGAGCTGGCCACCATCACCGGACAGAAGCCTTTGGTCATCAAGGCCAAAAAGTCCATCGCAAACTTTAAGCTGCGCGCCGGCATGAACGTGGGCGCCAAGGTCACCCTCAGGGGCGACCGTATGTACGAATTTGCCGACAAGGTGATCTCCATCGTCCTGCCCCGCGTCCGCGACTTCCGCGGCGTTTCCGACAAGGCGTTCGATGGCCGCGGCAACTATGCGCTGGGCGTGCGCGAGCAGCTCATTTTCCCCGAGATCGAGTACGACAAGGTCGAAAAGATCCGCGGCATGGAAATGATTTTCGTCACCACGGCCAAGACCGACGAGGAAGCGAAGGAACTGCTCCGCCAGCTCGGAATGCCGTTCCGCTACGCGTAATGAAGGAGGAAGCGTAAGTGGCCAAGACAAGCATGAAGGTAAAGCAGTCGAGAACACCCAAGTTCTCCACCCGCGCCTACACCCGCTGCCGCATCTGCGGCCGGCCTCGCTCGGTGTTGCGCAAATACGGGCTGTGCCGTATTTGTTTCCGAAATTTGGCGTATAAGGGCCAGATTCCCGGCGTTCGCAAGGCCAGCTGGTAAGGCATCAACGGAAGGAGGTACCACAATGATCATGAACGATCCCATAGCGGATATGCTTACCCGAATCCGCAATGCCCAGGTGGCCAAGCATGATACCGTGAATCTGCCTGCTTCCAACATGAAGAAGGCGATCGCCAAGATCCTGTTGGATGAAGGTTACATCAAGTCTTTCGACCTGATCGAGGACGGCGTGCAAGGCCAGATCAAGGTTGCCTTGAAGTATGTGCAGGGAAAGCAGCCTGTTATCAAAGGACTGAAGCGCATCTCCAAGCCCGGCTTGCGGGTGTACGCTAAGTCGAATGAGCTGCCCACGGTTCTCGGCGGCATCGGCATCGCGATCATCTCTACGTCCAAGGGCGTCATGTCCGACAGGCAGGCCCGTGCAGCCGGTGTCGGCGGCGAGGTCCTGGCGTACATCTGGTAACGTTTGGAGGTGCAAGAAACAATGTCTCGAATCGGAAAACTTCCGATCAACGTTCCCGCAGGCGTCACCGTGACGATTGATAAGGAGAACCTGGTCACCGTCAAGGGGCCCAAGGGCACGCTGAATCAGAAGGTTCATGCGGATATCACCGTGCGGCAGGAAGGAGACCAGATCCTGGTCACCCGGCCTTCCGACAGCAAGCCCCATCGCTCTTTGCATGGGCTGTACCGCTCGCTGATCAACAATATGGTTACCGGCGTTACCGCCGGCTTCAGCAAGGCCCTGGTCATGGAAGGCGTCGGTTACAGAGCCACCGTCCAAGGCCCGGACAAACTGACCCTGGCTGTGGGCTACAGCCATCCCGTCGTGTTCGACGCCCCCGAAGGCTGCTCTTTTGAAACCCCGACGCCCACCAGGATCGTGGTGCGCGGCATCGAAAAGCAGGTGGTTGGCGCCATTGCGGCGGACATCCGCAAGGTGCGCAAGCCGGAACCTTACCTCGGCAAGGGGATTCGTTACGAGAACGAGCAGATCCGCCGCAAGGAAGGCAAGGCAGGCAAGTAGTAAAGAGAGGGGGAACCGTACATGTTCAAAAAGCGGGATCGCAATGCAGTGCGCGTGATCAGACATGAGCGTGTCCGCAAAAAGATCAGCGGAACGCCCGCTCGTCCGCGGCTTTCCGTGTATCGCAGCCTGAATCACATTTATGCCCAAATCATCGACGACACCGCGGGCAACACCCTTGTCGCCGCCTCCACCCTGGAGAAGGAGATCGCCGCCCAGATCGGCGAAGCGGACAAGAAGGGTGCCGCCAAGATCGTCGGCAAAGTCGTCGCCCAGCGTGCTCTGGAAAAGGGCATCAAGGAAGTGGTCTTTGACCGCGGCGGATACATCTACACCGGCCGTGTGGCCGAACTGGCAGCCGGCGCTCGTGAGGGCGGACTGGACTTCTAAGGAAGGAGCATGATCATGCAGCGCAGAGAGAGAGAACAGGACAACGAGTTCATCGAGAAACTCGTATATGTGAACCGCGTTGCCAAGGTCGTCAAAGGCGGCAAGAACTTCCGGTTCACCGCACTGATGGTCGTGGGCGACGGCGCCGGCCGCGTCGGTTGCGGCATGGGCAAGGCCGCGGAGATTCCCGAGGCCATTCGCAAGGGCGTCGAGGACGCGAAGAAGCACCTTATCACGGTTTCCACCAAGGATACCACCATCCCCCATGAGATGACCGGCATTTTCGGAAAGGGCCAGGTGCTCTTGATGCCCGCTCCCGAAGGAACCGGCGTTATCGCCGGCGGGCCCGTGCGTGCGGTGATCGAGGCGGCTGGTATTAAGGACATTCGCACCAAGTCCATCGGCACAAACAACCCCATCAACGTGGTTCGCGCGACCATCAAGGGTCTGAGCGAATTGCGCACCCTGGAAGAGGTTGCGAAGCTTCGCGGCAAGACCGTGGAAGAGCTGCTGGGCTAAGGAGGACGATGCAACATGAAGCTGAAAATCACCCAGACGAAATCCACCATCGCCTGCTTGAAGAAGCAGATTGCCACCATCGAGGCGTTGGGTCTCCGAAAGATCGGCCAAACCGTCGTTCATGAGGACAACCCCGCCATCCGTGGCATGATCTTCCGGGTCAGGCACATGGTCGAGGTCGAGGAAATTCAGGACTAAGGAGGTTCGGTAAGCGATGAAACTTCATGAACTGAAGCCCGCATTCGGCTCGACCACCGCCCCCAAGCGGCTTGGCCGCGGTACCGGTTCCGGGTTGGGCAAGACTTCCGGCAAGGGCCACAAAGGCGCCAAAGCCCGTTCCGGCGGCGGCAAGCGCCCCGGCTTCGAAGGCGGCCAGATGCCCCTGACCCGGCGCGTCCCCAAGCGTGGCTTCCACAATCCCTTCCGCATCGAATACGTTGCCATCAACGTGGATCGCCTTGAAATCTTCGAGGACGGCATGACCGTATCCCCCGTGGAACTGATCCAGTACGGCATCATCAAGAATGTCCGGGACGGCGTCAAGATCCTTGGCGACGGAGAACTGACCAAAAAACTCACGGTGCAGGCCAACAAGTTTACGGCTACCGCGAAGGAAAAGATCGAGGCGGCAGGCGGGAAAGCCGAGGTGCTCTGACATGTGGACGACGCTGAAGAACGCATGGAAGATCCCGGACCTGCGCAAAAAGCTGCTCTATACCCTAGGCATGCTGCTGGTGTACCGGCTGTTGTGCTTTGTCCCTACCCCGGGCATTGACATCGCCACGGTGCAATCCAAGGTGGCGGGCCTGGATCTGCTCAACTTCATGAGCATGATGACCGGCTCCTCCCTGGCAGAGTTCAACATCATGGCCATGGGCATCACCCCCTACATCAACGCGTCGATCATCATGCAGCTGTTGACCGTGGCCATTCCGAAGCTGGAAGAGCTGCAGAAGACCGGAGAAGAGGGACAGAAAAAGATCGCCCAGTACACCCGCTATGTCACCGTGGGCCTGGGCTTCGTACAGGCCGTGGCGCTGTCCATGGGCCTGGGCGCTTCCCAGGATGCAACTTTCCTGAGCTACGCGACCATCGGATTCTGCCTGGCCGCGGGCACCGCCCTGGCCATGTGGATCGGCGAATGCATCACCGAGAACGGCATCGGCAACGGCGTGTCCCTTTTGATCTTCGCCGGCATCATCGCCAACCTGGCCCAGTACGTGTCCGCCGCTGTGTATACCCTCTTTGCCGGCGCCGGCCTGGCCAACATCTGGAAGTACCTGGCCGTCATCGCGTTGACCATGCTGCTCACCGTGGCCGTCGTGTACGTGGACCGGGCCGAGCGCCGAATCCCCATACAGTATGCCAAGCGCATGGTGGGCCGCAAGATGTACGGCGGCCAGTCCACCCACATCCCGCTGCGCATCAACGCCAGCGGCGTGCTGCCCCTGATTTTCGCCTCGGCCATCATGCAGTTCCCCTCCACCATCCTGGCCTTTTTCCCGAGCAGTGCGGCCTCCAAGTGGTGGACGGCCAACGTCAGCTACATGAGCTGGGGCTACCAGGTCATCTTCGCGCTGTTGATCATTGGATTCTCGTTCTTCTATTCCTCCATCACCTTCAATCCAGGTGAAATCTCAAGGAATGTGCAGAGCAACGGCGGCATGATCCCCGGCATTCGCCAGGGCAAGCCCACCGCCGATTTCATCGCCAGGATCTCCAAGCGCATCACCCTCTTCGGCGCCCTGTTCCTTGCCGTCCTGGCCACCATTCCCACCCTGATCGGCGCCACTGCCGGGCTGAGCCTGCCCTTTGCAGCCAGCTCCCTTTTGATCGCCGTCAGCGTTGCCCTGGAGACCACCAGACAGCTGGAGAGCCAGATGACCATGCGTCATTACAAGGGCTTCCTGAAGTAATTGGAGGGCATGCCGATGAAACTTGTTTTCTTAGGCCCTCCGGGTGCCGGAAAAGGCACCCAGGCAGGCAAAGTGGCCGCCCACTACGGCGTCCCCCACATCTCCACCGGCGACATGTTCCGGGACGCCATCGGAAAGGGCACCCCCACCGGACTCAAGGCCAAGGCCTTTCTGGATGCCGGGGCGCTGGTGCCCGATGAAGTGGTCATCGAGATGGTGGCAGAGCGGCTGAAAGGGGCGGACTGCCGAAAAGGATATCTCCTGGACGGCTTCCCCCGCACCGTGGAGCAGGCCAAAGCGCTGGAAGATATAATAAAGGCCCCCGACGCTGTGGTGAACATCACAGTGGACGATGAGCGCCTGATAGGCCGCCTTACCGGTCGCAGGATGTGCACCGGCTGCAAAGGGACCTATCACATCACCCGGCTGAAAGATCCCGGCGTCTGTCCCGACTGCGGCGCAGCGCTGATCCAGCGGGAGGACGACCGGGAAGAAACCATCAAGGCGCGGCTGGCCGTATACCATCAAAAGACCAGCCCGCTGACCCGTTACTACGCAGACAAGGGGACCCTATGCACCGTGGACGGCGGCCAAACTCCGGAAGCGGTGCGCGAACAGATCATCGCTGTGTTGGAGAGCAGGGCATGATCACGCTCAAGAACGAACGGCAGCTTGACAAAATGAGAAGGGCAGGCGCACTGCTTGGCGCCGTCCTGGCCGAGTTGAAAAGGCGGATCGAACCAGGGATTACCACCAAGGCATTGGACGAGCTCGCAGAGCGCCTCATCCGGGATGCCGGTGCCCAGCCCTCCTTTCAAGGCTATCGGGGATACCCCGGCACGATTTGCGCCTCGCCGGATGACATGGTGATCCATGGCATCCCGGACGAGAAGCCTTTGAAGGAAGGACAGATCCTGTCGGTGGACTGCGGACTGATCCTGGACGGCTGGCAATCCGATTCCGCCTTCACCGCTCCTGTGGGCAAGGTGAGCCAAGAGGCAGCCCAATTAATCCGGGTGACCGAGGAATGCTTCTGGCTGGCAGCAGCCCAGGCGAAAGAGGGAAACCGGATCGGGGACATCTCCTGGGCAGTCCAGCAGCACGCGGAAACGCACGGATACGGCGTCATTCGGGACTATACCGGACACGGCATCGGGACCCAAATGCACGAGGATCCGTCGGTGCCCAACTTCGGGAGGGCGGGCAGGGGCTTACGGCTTCGGGCCGGAATGACCCTGGCGATCGAACCCATGATCGCGGCGGGCGCCTGGCAGGTAAGCACGATGCATGACGGATGGGGCGTCGTCACCAACGATCACAGCCTGTGCGCGCACTACGAGCACACGATCGCGATCACCGATGGCGAGCCCGAGATCCTGTCCAGGAGCGAGGAGGCATGTCCATGAACAGGCTTCCGCTGACACCGGGCCGGATGGCCCTATCCATGGCGGGACGCGACCAGGGAAGGCGCTTTATCGTGATCGCAGAGGTCGACAGCGATTTCGTGTTGATCGCGGACGGCGGGCTGCGGGGCATCGATCGGCCCAAGAAAAAGCGGCGCAAGCATTTGAAGCCATTGCCCGGCGTCATGTCTCTTCCGGAAGACAGGCTGCCAATGAATCATGAGATAAGACGTGCACTGTGCGAAGATCTGTAAAGGAGGGGTGAGCACTTGTCCAAGGCAGATGTGATTGAAGTGGAAGGCGTTGTCACCGAATCCTATCCCAACGCCATGTTCGAAGTGGAACTGCCCAACGGGCACAAGGTCCTGGCCCACATTTCGGGGAAGATGCGCATGCATTATATCCGCATCTATCCCGGCGACAAGGTCACGATCGAGCTGTCACCTTATGACCTGACCAGGGGACGCATCACCTGGCGCAGCAAGGGATAGACAAATCTTGGTAATAGGAGGCGCAAAAGCATGAAAGTAAGACCTTCCGTGAAGACGATTTGCGAGAAATGCAAGATCATCAAGCGCAGGGGCCGGATCATGGTGATCTGTGAGAACCCCAAACATAAACAGAAGCAGGGCTGATGCCCGGACGATCAAGAATTATGGAGGTGCTTTAACCAGATGGCACGCATCGCAGGTGTCGACCTTCCCCGTGAGAAGCGAATCGAGATTGGGCTGACCTACATCTATGGTATCGGCCGCAACGTTGCCAAGAAAATCATCGAGGCCACCGGGGTCAACCCGGATACCCGCGTCAAGGATTTGACCGAGGACGACGTGAGCAAGCTGCGCGAATACATCGACCACAACGTGAAAGTGGAAGGTGACCTCCGCCGCGAGGTGTCGATGAACATCAAGCGCCTGATGGAGATCGGCTGCTACCGCGGCCTTCGTCACCGCAGGGGCCTGCCCGTTCGCGGACAGAATACCAAGCAGAATGCGCGCACCCGCAAGGGCCCCAAGAGGCAGCAGATCGCGGGCAAGAAGAAGGCAAGCCGCTAAAGGCCGGCCGGGCTCTGCTGGATGGTACGGTGTGTACCGGAGGGTGAGCCAGAGAACAAGGGCGCATGGATCAGAGTCCATGCGTGAAGATGAGGAGGAACAGAACCATGGCAAAGGCGAGACTGAGGAGAGTTACGCGCAAACGCCGCGAGAAGAAGCTCGTGGAGCGGGGCGCCGCACATATCCGCTCTTCGTTCAACAATACGATCGTGACGATCACCGACACTGCGGGCAACGCACTGAGCTGGGCCAGCGCCGGCGGACTGGGTTTCCGCGGCAGCAAGAAGTCCACCCCCTTCGCAGCGCAGACCGCTGCCGAGACCGCTGCCAGGGCCGCGATGGAATACGGCCTCAGGTCGGTTGAGGTATATGTCAAGGGTCCCGGGTCCGGCCGTGAAGCCGCCATCCGGAGCCTGCAGGCCGCAGGTCTCGAGGTCAACATGATCAAGGACGTGACGCCCATCCCCCACAATGGCTGCCGTCCGCCCAAGCGCAGAAGAGTGTAATGGAGGTACTGATACATGGCTAGATATACCGGTTCCGTTTGCCGTTTGTGCCGTCGTGAAGGCACCAAGCTCTTTCTGAAGGGCGATCGCTGCTATGGTCCCAATTGTGCCGTGGGCAAGCGCCCCACCCCCCCGGGTGAGCATGGGCAGGCCCGCCAGCGCAGGCGGTCCGAATATGGCATGCAGCTGCGGGAGAAGCAGAAGGCCCGCCGCGCCTATGGCGTCATGGAGACCCAATTCCACCGTTATTTCTTGAAGGCTGAGCGGCAGCATGGCATTACCGGAGAGAATTTGCTGGTGATGCTGGAGCGTCGGCTGGACAACGTTGTGTACCGCCTCGGCTTCGGCACCAGCCGTCCCCAGGCCCGCCAGCTCGTTCGCCACAACCATATCCTGGTAAACGGCAAGAAGGTCAACATTCCTTCGTATCTCGTGTCCGCCAACGACGTGATCACGGTGAAGCCCAAGACCGCCGAACTCGATCACTTCAAGAACCTGCGCGAGACCGGCGCCAGCCGCCTCATCCCCAAGTGGCTCAGCCTGGACGCCGCCGAGTTGAAGGCGACCGTCACCGCTATGCCCCAGAGGGATGACATTGATCTGACGATCCAGGAGAACATGATCGTCGAGTTCTACTCCCGCTAAGTGGGCCATTCCATGAGCAGAAGGAATGTACGAGGAACTCCGCGCGAAAGAGGAGGGATAGAGAAATGATCGAGATTGAAAAACCCAGAATCGAGCGAGTGGAGACCGGCGATGACAACCGTTACGGAAAATTCGTGGTGGAACCATTGGAACGCGGCTTTGGCCAGACCCTTGGGAATTCCCTGCGCAGGGTACTTCTGAACTCATTGCCCGGCGTGGCGGTCACCAGCGTACGAATCGAAGGCGTGCTGCACGAGTTTTCCACCATCCCCGGTGTGAAAGAGGACGTAACCGAGATTATCCTGAATCTGAAGAACCTGTCGGCCAAACTCTATTCTGAGCAGCAGAAGATCGTGACGGTGGACGCTCACGGTCCCTGCGAGGTGACGGCGGGCGACATCATTGCGGATGAAGAGGTGGAGATCGTCAACCCCGACCTGCACATCGCCTCCCTGGCGGAAGGCGCGCACCTGCAGATGCAAATCACCCTGGACAAGGGCCGGGGCTACATCTCCGCAGAGCGCAACAAGCAGCTGGCGGCGGAACGCAGCAAGGGCATTGGAGTACCCATTGGGGTCATCCCCATCGACTCCATCTACACGCCCATCCGCAAGGTGAGCTATTCCGTAGAGGATACCCGCCGCGGTCAGATCACCGACTACGACAAGCTGACCATCGAAGTGTGGACAAACGGCAGCATCCTGCCCAAGGAGGCCCTGGCCTCTGCGGCGCAGATCATCACCAACAACATGCGCCTGTTCATCGACCTGACGGTCAATGTAGTGAACGTCGACTTCAACGAACCGGAAGACAACAGCAAGGAAAAAGTGCTGGAAATGACCATTGAAGAGCTGGATTTCTCGGTTCGTGCCTTCAACTGCCTCAAGCGCGCCGGCATCAACACGGTAGGCGAACTGGTGCAGCGCAACCAGGAGGAGATGATGAAGGTCCGCAACCTCGGCAAGAAGTCGCTGGAGGAAGTGGAACAGAAGCTCGTGAGCCTGGGACTGGCGCTCAGGAGCAGCGAAGAGTAGTGGAATAAGGAGGACATACCACCATGGCCAATCGCAAATTGGGAAGGCCGACCGACCAGCGGAAAGCGCTTCTGCGCAATCAGGTGACCAACCTGATCTGGCACGGCAAAATAGAAACCACCCTGGCCCGCGCCAAGGAAGTCAGCTCTATGGCTGAGAAGCTGATCACCCTGGCCGCCCGGGAGTGCGACAATACCGTCGAAGTGACCAAGAATACCAACAACGAAAAGGGACAGACCGTTGTGCTCAACCTGGTGAACGACGCGCCCTCCAAGCTCGCCGCCCGCCGCCGCATGATGGCCTATCTGTACGAAATCCCCGTGACCCGGGAAGCCGACGAGACCCGCAAAGAGTACAAGGCCCGCACCCGCGAGGTCAAGCACCCCGTGGTGGAAAAGCTGATGCGGGAAATCGGCCCCAAGTACAAGGCCCGCGCAGCCGAAAAGGGCATCGGCGGCGGCTACACCCGCATCATCAAGAAGGGTCCCCGCCGCGGCGACGGCGCCGAGATGGTGATCCTGGAGCTGGTCTGATCATAGCTTCCTGCCCCTCCCCGAGACGGGAGGGGTTTTTGCTTGTATGACGGATGAGGATGTGGTATAATCCACAAAAAAACGGAGGGAATTGATACATATGAAACGCTTTCGCCCCCGCTGTGCGGGCTATTACTTGCTGTACGGCTTGGTGGCTCTCTCCCTGGGGGATGCCCTGTACACCATAATCAGGCAAATGATGGGCAAGACCGATACCTACCTCCAGAGTTTTTCCCTGTTTACCTATCTCATCGCTGCCTTTGCCATCGTGTACGCCCTCACCTATCTGAAGGTGCGGGTTGAGATCGACGACAAGACCATGCACATCGTGTGCCCGTTCACCATCAGGCCTCCCAAAGACGCCAAACGGGCCTCCATCCTGTTTCGAACCGGGGAACTGGACATGCGGCTGGTGGACAAGCGCTTTAAACTGGCGGATCTTACCCAGTACGGTTATGTGGAGGACCTGGGCTGCAGCAAGCTGGACCAGACCAATGGCAAACCGGACAGCAAATTGTTTCCGGTCCACGAGATGGCCTTCGTGACGAATGACGGCAAGCGGTATCACCTGAACGCTGCCATTTTCAAGAAGGCCCAGGTGGAGCAAATGGTCGACATGATCAGGCAAGCGACCGGGCTGGAGCCCACAGGGAAGAAATCGGCATAAGCGTTATCGGGAAAAGGAGGAGTCTCCATGGGCAGAAGATATCCCCGGTGGCTGGATACGGCGGTGTTTTACGAGATCTATCCCCAGTCCTTTCATGACACCAACGGGGACGGGATCGGGGACATCCCGGGCATTACCCAAAAGCTGGATTATATTCGGGAGCTGGGCTGTAATGCCCTCTGGCTGAATCCCTGCTTTGCGTCCCCTTTCGGGGACGCGGGGTATGACGTGTCCGACTACTACAGCGTGGCGCCCCGCTACGGCACCAACGAGGACCTGAAGACCCTGTTCCGGGAGGCCCACGGGCGGGGGATGCGCGTACTGCTGGACCTGGTGCCCGGCCATACCTCCTGGGAGCATCCCTGGTTCAGGGAATCCCTGAAGCCGGAGGCAAACCCCTATACGGACCGGTACGTGTGGACCGACAGCGTGTGGGAGGAGCCCCAGGGCATGGGATCCCTTCGGGGGCTGTCGGACCGGGACGGTTCCTGTGCCGTGAATTTTTTTTCCAGCCAACCTGCCCTGAACTACGGCTTTGCCCGCTGTGAAAAGAGCTGGCAGCAGCCCGTGGATGCTCCGGGGCCCAGGGCTACCCTCCGGGCCATGAAGGACGTGATGCGCTTCTGGCTGGACATGGGCTGTGACGGGTTCCGGGTGGACATGGCCTTTTCCCTGGTGAAAAACGACGAGGGGCACAGGGCCGTCATGGCGTTGTGGCGGGAAGTGCGGGCCGAACTGGACGAATACTATCCCCAGGCTGTCCTGGTCTCCGAATGGGGAAACCCCCGGGAGGCCATTGCCGGGGGCTTCCACATAGATTTCCTGCTCCACTTCGGCGCCTCCCACTACAACGACCTGTTCCGCTGCCAGGCGCCCTGGTTTTCCGCTCGCGGCGGCGGGTCCCTGGACGCCTTTATCCGGTACTACAGGGACAGCCTGGAAGCTACCAAAGACCAGGGTTTCATTTGTATCCCCTCGGGCAACCACGACATGGAGCGGCTGGCCCGGACCCTGTCCCCGGAAGAGATGAAGCTGGCCTTCGCCTTTCTCCTGTCCATGCCCGGCGTGCCCTTCCTGTACTACGGGGACGAGATCGGCATGCGCTATCTGGAGGGCCTGGTGTCCGTGGAGGGGGGCTATCACCGGACCGGTTCCCGCTCCCCCATGCAGTGGGACGGAACGCCCAACGCCGGCTTCAGCGCCGCAAACCCGGACAAACTGTATATCCCCATCGATCCCGACCCGATGCGCCCCACGGTGGCGGCACAGCAGGGGGAGGCAACTTCCCTGTGGCGGACGGTGCAGGCCCTGATCCGGCTGAGAAAGGCCAACGGGGCCCTGCAGAGTCGTGGGGAGATCGAGTTCCTCCAAACCGATTGTCCCCTGGTGTACCGGCGCAGCGGGGCGGGTCAGCGCATTTTGGTGCTCATCAACCCCGGGCAGGAGCCGTACTCCGCAGCCGGGTTCCGGGGGAAACTGCTCTACGCCATCGGCGGAAAGGTGGACATGGAAGGGGACCGGTGCCATGTGGACGGAGGCACGGCGGCTTTTGTGCTGGAAGATTAAAGGAGCATTGATCAACAGTAAAGCAACAAGATCGGTGAACGCACTTTGTCTGCTCAACCACTCCCCTGCCCCTTGCTCTCGTTCCCGTTCGACAAAAAGAGCTGCTGCAGCATTTTCTCTGCAGCGGCTCTCGCTCTTTGGCCATCCGACGCCTGGTGTCCGATGGGCGCCTGGCGTCAGGGAACCTGCTCGATCGCATGGACCTGGCGCTTTTTCCAGCCGCCCTTTTTGTACAGGATGGTGGTGACGATGGTGCCGCAGATCCAGCAGATCAACAGGGACAGGAACACCATCTTCTGCTGGGTCGATTGGCTCGCGCCCATGCGGGCGGCCAGGGCCACCAGCCCGTAGGCCAGGGGGATGCGCAGGGCGATGTTGGCGCCCAGGGTGATCCACATGGGGGTCATGGTGTCCCCGGCGCCCCGCATGACGCCCTGGAGCACCTGCGTCACGGCCATGGCCACGTACCCCGCAGCCAGGATGTACAGCATTTCCATGGACATATTGATCAGGACCTGCTCGGGGGTGAACAGGCGCATCAGCATGGGCCCGCACAGGAGCACCAGGGGGGTGAGCACCAGGGAGGTGCCCAGGGAGAGCAGCAGGCCTTGTTTGGCGCCGACGCTCAGCCGGTCCAGCCGGCGGGCGCCGATGTTCTGCCCCGCATAGGTGCCCATGGCCTGGCCGAAGGAGAAGTTGGGCAACATGGCGTAGCCGTCCACCCGCATCACCATGACGTTGCAGGCTACAAACATTTCGCTGCCAAAGCCGTTGATCAGCCGCTGCACCATCATCATCGCGCAGGAGATCAGGGCTTGGTTTACCCCCGAGGGCACGCCCAGCTGCATGATGCGGCCCAGGCAGGCCCTGTCCGGCCGGAAATCGCTCTTTTTCAGGGCAAAGACATCCTTCAGCCGCAGCAGCTTCAGCAGGCACAGGATGGCGGAGATGAACTGGGCGATGACGGTGGCCAGGGCCACGCCGGCTACCCCCATGCTGTCTACCAGGGCCAGGTCCAGTGCGATGTTCAGCAGCGAGGCGATCAGCAGGAAGAGCAGGGCGGAGAAGGAGTCCCCCAGGCCCCGCAGCACCCCGGCCAGGATGTTGTAGAAAAAGAAGCCGGCGATCCCGTAGAAGAAGATGTCCAGGTAGCGCTTGCAGCCCTCGTACATGGCGGGGAGGGTGCCCACGGCCTTTAGCAGGGGACCCGTGAGCAGGGGCCCTGCCAGCATGATCAGAAGGCTTGCGATGGCGGTCACCGTGAGGCAGTTGCCGATGGATTTGCTCAGGGCTTCCCGGTCCCTGGCGCCGAAGTGCTGGGAGACCAGGACGCCCGCTCCGGTGGCGATGCCCACGAACAGGGCCAGCAGCAGGTTGAGCACCGGCATGGCGTTGCCCACGGCGGCCAGGGCGTTATAACCCCAACGGCTGTTCCCCACCACCACCGCGTCCACGGTGTTATACAGCTGCTGGGCAAAATTGCCCAGCAGCATGGGAAAGGCGAATTCGGCGATGCGCTTCCAGGGGGGGCCCTGGCTCATGTCCCGGGGCACGAACAGCGCCCGGATCCTGGACGTATGCGCTTGGGCGTCCTCTCTGGCGGTGCCGGTATTATGCATTGGCGCCGTCCTGCTGCCGGATGAACTTGCGCTGGATTTTGCCAGACACCGTCTTGGGCAGTTCCTCCACGAATTCCACGATTCGGGGGTATTTGTAGGGGGCGGTCACCCGCTTCACGTGCTGCTGCAGCTCTTTTTTCAGGGCGTCGGAAGGCGCAAAGCCCTTGGACAGCACCACGGTGGCCTTGACGGCCTGGCCCCGGTCCGGGTCGGGCACGCCGGTGACGGCGCACTCCACCACGGCCGGGTGGGATACCAGGGCGCTCTCCACCTCGAAGGGGCCGATGCGGTAGCCGCTGGACTTGATCACGTCGTCTGCCCGGCCGATGAACCAGTAGTAGCCGTCCTCATCCCGCCAGGCCATGTCCCCGGTGTGGTACACGCCCCCGGCGAAGGCGGCGGCTGTGGCTTCCTCGTCCTTGTAATAGCCCATGAACAGCCCGGTGGGATAGCCTTCGGACAGGTCCACACAGATCTCTCCCTCTTCTCCCACCTCCACCTCTTCTCCCTCGTAGTTCAAAAGCCGGATGTGGTAGTGGGGGGAGGGGACGCCCACGGAGCCGGGCTTTGCCCGCAGGAAACTGCTGGTCAGCAGCAGGGGGGTGGTCTCGCTCTGGCCAAAGCCTTCCCTCAGCTCCACGCCGGTGGCCTTCAGGAACTGGTGGAAAACCTCGGGGTTTAACGGCTCCCCCGCCACGGTGCCCCACTTCAGGGCTTTTAAATCATAGGCTTTCAGATCCTCTTTAACGAGGAAGCGGTAGATGGTGGGGGGCGCACAGAAAGAGCTGATGCGGTACTTTTCCAGGATCTCCAGCATCTCCCGGGCGTTGAAACGGTCGAAGTCGTACACGAAGATGGTCGCTCCCGCCAGCCACTGTCCGTAGATCTTGCCCCAGCCGCATTTGGCCCAGCCCGTGTCCGCGCAGGTAAGGTGGATGGAGCGCTCGTTCAGGTTGTGCCAGAAGCGGCCGGTGATCAGGTGCCCCAGGGGATAGGTGAAGTTATGGGCCGCCATCTTGGGCATCCCGGTGGTGCCGGAAGTGAAGTACATCAGCATGATGTCTCCGTTGGCTGGCCGGCCCTGCACCGGCAGGAACACGTCGGAGGCCCCTTCCAGGCAGGCGGAGAAGTCGGTCATGCCGGGGGAAGCGCCCCCCAGCCTGGCGGCGATGCGCACCGTGGGGCACTTGGGCAGGGCTTCCAGCACGTTGTTCACCACCTCGTCCTCCCCCACGCAAATGACCGCCTTGGCCTCGGCGGCGTTGAGCCGGTACACGATGTCCTTGCTCTGCAATTGGACGGTGGCGGGAATCTGGATGCAGCCCAGTTTCATCAGGGCCAGGGACAGGAACCAGTACTCGTAGCGCCGCTTCAAAAGCAGCAGCACCGGGTCCCCCTTGCGCAGGCCCCACTCCAGCAGCACGTTGGCCGCTTTGTCGGAATAGCGCTTCATGTCGCCGAAGGTGAACATGCGGCTCTCCCCGGTTTCGTTTACCCAGATCATGGCCCGCTGTCCCGGGGCGTAGCGGGCGTACTCGTCCACCACGTCGTAGGCGAAGTTGAAGGAACTGGGCACGTTTACCTGATAGTTTTCCTGAAAATCCGATAGAGAGGCATAATCCGCATAAGTATAGCGTTCGATCAGACGCATAAATCTTACTCCTTGTTTGCACCTACAGGGATCACCATGGCCAGGAACTTGCAGGGCTTGTCGCTGCCCGACTCCATGGCATGGGGATAGATGGAGTCGTAGTAGGCGCTGTCCCCGGGCTCCAGCAGCATGTCATGGCTGCCCACCTTCAGGTGCAGCACCCCTTCCAGCACATAGTCGAACTCGTGGCCTGGATGGCGGTCGGTCTTCATCTCGGGGTTGACGCCCGGGTTCACGGTCACCAGCAAAGGCTCGATCTTGCGGCCGGTGAAGTTGTAGGCGAGATTTTTGTAGATATAGTGATGCTCCCGGAGGATCTCCACCCCCATGTCTTTCCGGGTGAGGGCGCAGACGGACAGCCTGGGGGCCTCACCGGTCAGGATGGTGGTGGTATCCACATCGTACAGCTTGGCCAGTTTGATGAGCAGACTGATGGGGATGTCCTCCTCGCCCCTTTCGTAGGACAGGTAATCGTGGAGCTCCACGCCGGTCTCCTTGGCAACGGCTTCCGGCGTCTTGTCGTAAACCTCACGCAGTTCCCGTATGCGTTTGCCAACCTGCTTAACCTGATCGGTCAATGCTATCATCTCCCCTTGAATGCTGATAGGGTCCAGTATAGTTGCTTTTGCCTTGCTTGGCAAGTGAAAACCAAAAACTTAAGAGTTCAAGGGCACAAAAAGGGGGCTGCAGCCTGCGCTGCAGCCCTAGAGGGGGGGAAACAGGGGGATTACCAGGGCGTCATGGCGCTGAAGATTTCTTTGTATTCGGCGGGCTTGATGGCCAGGGTGCCGGTGGAGTACCAGGGAGTCTTGGATTCGCCCAGCTCCAGATCGGGGGGCGGAAGCTCTTCGCCCTTGATCAGGTTGTACAGGTAGGTCACGGTCTGCTCGCCCATCTTGTAGTAGTACTGGCCGCAGCAGCCGTCGCACAGGCCCGCATCAAAGAAGGCTTCCATGGGCGGGAAGGCGTCGAAGGAGATGCAGTAGTGGCCGTCCACCGCGTGCCACTTGGCAAACTCGGGCAGGGAATCCACTTCCACCATCAACGGCCAGCCGCCGGAGAAGAACCACATATCCAGGTCGGGGTTGGCGATGGTGAAGGTCTCCACCTGCTCCACGGCTTTGTTGAAGTCGTCGTCGCAGGGCAGTTTGGCCAGGATTTCATACTTCACGCCATTGTCGATGAGGCATTGCTCGAAGCCCTCCATGCGCAGGGTGAAGGCTTCGGTGCCCGGCTGGCCTTCGATCATGGCGATGGTGTAGGTCTTTTCGGGATCGTTCAGGAACTCCAGGGCCAGCTTGCCGCAGGAGTAGCCGCCGTCGAACTGGGGCGTGCCGTTGGCAAACGCCATGCCTTCGAACTCGATGGTGTCGCTGTTGACCACGGAGACCTTGACGCCGCGATCCGCCACGGCCTTCATGGTGGTGGTCAGGGTGACGTCCAGGGGCACGACGCCGATGCCGTCTGCCCCCGCATTGGCGGCGGCCTCGATGAGCTCGGCTTCCTTGATGGAGTCAGGGGTCTCGGGTGCGTACCACTTGAAGTTCACACCCAGCTTCTCGGCGGTCTCCCGGGCGCCCACCTCCAGGTCGAAGAACACGGGATTGCCCTGGTTCTGGGAGACGATGGCGATGGTGATGTCCTCCGCGAAGGCAGAACAGCAGCCCAGGGCCAGCGTCAGGGCCAACAGACATACGAACAGTTTCTTCATGGTTGTCCCTCCTTATTTTCGATTGGCTGGTGCCAATTCGATTCAAGCGTTTCGCTCCGCAGTGGCCTCGGCGATGACCGCTTTCTGGATGCGGTTTGCGGAGGCGCGGCGGAACTGGTCGATCATGACGGCGGCGATGATGATGAAGCCGATGATCATGGATTGCAGGTAGGTGGATACGCTGAGCATCACCAGGGCGTTGCGGATGACGCACATGATGCCCGCGCCGATGATGGTGCCGGACACATTGCCCTCGCCCCCCGCCATGGAGGCGCCGCCGATGACGCAGGAGGCGATGGCGTCCATCTGGTAGCCCGCCCCGGTGGAGCCCTGGGCGGAGCCCATGCGGGCGCACAGGATGATGCCGCACATGGCTGCGGTGAAGCCGGAGATGACATAGGTGACGAATTTCAACAGGTTGGTGCGCACCCCGGAGAAGCGGGCGGCTTCCTCGCCGCCCCCCAGGGCGTACAGTTTGCGCCCCGTCACCGTTTTGTTCAGGAAGAGAGAGGCGATCACCGCCACTGCGATCAGGATCCATACCGCCACGGGAAGGTACAGCACCTTGCCCTGGCCGATGAACAGGAACTTGTCCCCCAGGCCCAGCACCGGCTTGCCGTTGGTGAGCAGCAGAGCCACCGAGTTGATGATCTGGGTGGTGCCCATGGTGGCGATGAAGGGGGGAAGTTTCATGGTGACGATGAGGGCGCCGTTGATGACGCCCACCACCAACCCGGCGATGAGCCCCAGCAGGATGGCGGGGAAAAGGGCCCAGCCAAATTGCGCCAGCATCATGGCGGTGACCACGGCGCTCAGGCCGCAGATAGAGCCCACGGACAGGTCGATGCCGCAGATCAGGATGACCAACAGTTCGCCGATGGACAGGATGGCGGTATAGGCGGTGGCCCGGGCCACGCTGGCCAGGTTTTCATAGTTGAAAAAACTCTTGTTGGCGATGCCCAGCACCAGGCACATGCCCGCCAGCACCAGAAAAATGGTGGTGGTCTTCTTTTTCAGGAACCTGCGGATGAACGAATCCTTCTGTACGCGCTGCATATCTCTCTCTCCTATCTTCCGATCGCCAGCTGCATGATGCGCTCCTGGGTGGCGTCTTTACGGCTTAGTTCTCCCTTTACCCGGCCTTCGTGCATGACGATGATCCGGTCCGACATGCCCAGGATCTCCGGCAGTTCGGAGGAGATCATGATGATGGCAATGCCCTGGGCCGCCAGTTCGCTCATCAGGGAGTAGATCTCCTGCTTGGCGCCCACGTCGATGCCCCGGGTAGGCTCGTCCAGGATCAGCACCTTGGGTTTGGCTGCCAGCCACTTGGCGATGACCACCTTCTGTTGGTTGCCCCCGGACAGGTTGCGCACCTTCTGGCGGATGGAGGGGGTCACCACCCGAAGTTCCTTCACATAGCGCTCCGCCAGCTTTGCTTGGTTTTGGTCGTCCACGAAGAGCCCGGCTTTGAGGGAGCGGAGGATGGCCAGGGAGATGTTCTCTTTTATATCCAGCCCAAGGATCAGGGCCTGCTCTTTTCTGTCCTCGGGGACCAGGGCGATGCCCGCCGCGATGGCGTCCCCGGAACAGCGGATGTCTACCTTTTTGCCCTCCAGAAACACCTCGCCGGTTTCCTTTTTGTCCACCCCGAAGATCATTTGCATGACCTCGGAGCGGCCTGCCCCCACAAGCCCCGCAAAGCCCAGGATCTCCCCGGCCCGGACGCTGAAGTTCACATCCCGGACGTAGCCCATGCCCAGGTTTTTCGCCTCCAGCACCACGTTCCCGATGGGGGCGGGGCGCTTGGCGAAGATCTCGTCCAGATCCCGGCCCACCATCATGTTGATGATCTTGCCCACGCTCATCTCTTCCCGGTCCAGGGCGCCCACCCGGCAGCCGTCCCGGAAGACCACCACCCGGTCCGCCAGCTCCATGATCTCGTCCAAGCGGTGGGAAATGTAGATGATGCCGATGTTTTGGTCCCGCAGAGAGCGGATGATATCGAAGAGCACGTCGGTCTCCCGCTTGGTGAGGGAGGAGGTGGGCTCGTCCATGACCACGATCCGGGCTTCGCTGGAGATGGAGCGCAGGATCTCTACCATTTGCTTTTGGGCGGTGGACAGGTAGCGGGCCTGGGTCTCCGGGTCCACGTTCAGCCCCACATGCTGCAACAATTCCGTCGTGCGGCTGCGGTAGTAGTCCCGGTCCACGAAGAGGCCCTTCTTTCTTTCCCGGCCCACGAAGATGTTGTCCGCGATGGACAGGTTGGGCAGCACGTTGAGTTCCTGGTGGATGACGGCGATGCCGTTTTGCATGGCGGCCAGGGGATTGTCGATGCGCACGGGCTTGCCGCCCAGAAGGATCTCCCCCTCGTCCCGCTTGTGGATGCCCGCAAGGATCTTTATCAGGGTGGATTTGCCTGCGCCGTTCTCCCCCACCAGGGCGGTCACCTGACCCAGACAGGCGTCAAAGTCCACCTTGCACAGCGCCTGGACGCCGTGAAAGCGTTTGGAGACGCCCTGCATGCTCAGATAGGGTTTGTCGTTTGCCAATTAGCTGTTCCCCCCGCTTTGCTTATTCGGTGATCCGTTTTCCGTTGATCCAGGTCCCAAGAAGCGCCAAGTCGTCTTGGAAGATGTTCAGGTCTGCCCGCATGCCCGGAGCCAGCCGCCCGATATCCGGCTGCCGGATCTGCCGCGCCGGGGTCAGGGTCAGCATCTTGACCGCGTCGCATACGGGGATATGGGCATCGAAGACCAAGGTCCGAAGCAATCGGTCCGTCGTGGCCACGCTGCCCGCGAAAGCGCTGCGGTCTGCCAGCATGCATACCTCATCTTCCACCAGGCAGTCCATGCCGTACTCGCTGCAGGGCCCGTCCGGAGCGCCGGAGAAGACGGCGTCGGTCACCGCGTGGAAACGGTCCGGTCCCTTGATCTTGTGGATGAGCCGAAGCAGGGGCGCCGGCACGTGCCGCCCGTCGCAGATGGCTTCCACCGTGAACTCGTCGTGGAGCAGCGCGGCCTCGCACACCCCCACCTGGGGATAGTAGTAACAATTGGAGAGCATGGACAGGGCGTTGTAAATGTGGGTGACGTGGGTGAAGCCCGAATCGAGAGCGGCCATCATGCCGTCGTAGTCTGCGTTGGAGTGGGCCACGGACATCAGGATGCCCTCTTTGCTCAGGCGCCGGGCCATCTCCGGCACCCCCTCCACCTCGGGGGAGGCGGAGACCCGGCGCACCGCCCCGGTTTCGATGAGGGGCATGTAGTTGTCAGGATGGGCGGGAAAGAGGAAGGCGGGGTTCTGGGCCCCGGCGCATACCGGATTGAAATAACAACCTTCCAAATGGATCCCCAGCACCCGGGCGCCCCCGGTGTCCTTTCCTACGGCGCGGGCGATGTTGCGGGCCGTGGCCAGCACGCTCTCGGGCGGGGCGGAGGCTGTGGTGGGCAGGATGGAGGTGGTGCCGTGGCGGCTGTGGTAGCGCACCGCCCGCTCCAGGGCGTCGGGGTCCTCATCGAACATGGCGCCGAAGCAGCCGTGGACGTGGATGTCTACAAAACCCGGGGACAGGTAGGCGCCGTCGCAGTCGACCACCTGGTCGGCTTTCTGGTCCGGCGCTCCGGTGAAGACGCGGGTTATATACCCGCCCTCCACCGCGATGCCCCCGGAAACGACGCGCTCCGGGGTGACGAGGCGGGCATTGGTGAACAGGGTCATCATGGAGGACCTCCCGCAGGTGCGAATATATTATTAATACTCTCTGCAGTATAACACGAAAATTTGAATAGAGCAAGGGGAAAACTGGAGCATTTGACTGATTGTTTTCGGGAAGAGGAAAAATGGCTTGACAGACACCTGCCCTTTTCGTATAATTATAATAGTCCGTTGGTTGGTTGATTCATGGTTCACAAAGGAACAAGGGAAGAGGAGGTAAACCCCATGAAGAAGGTTCTTTCGCTAATCGTAGCCCTCGTTATCCTTGCAGTACCCATGATGGCTGCTGCGGTGGATTTCGGCGGCGTAACCGTCAACGCTCTGATCTTTAAGAGCACCGATACCGACTACATGATCGAAGTGCTGGCGCCCCGTCTGAAGGAGGAGGCCAACATAAACCTGGTAATCAACCAGGTACCCTACGAGGAAGTCCGCTCCACCATGTTGGCCGACGCCTTTGGCGCCCAGCAATACGACATCATCAACCCCTGCACCGAATGGGTGTACGAGTATTTTGATTTTGCTACCCCCATCACCGAGTTCATCGGCGCGGAAGGCTATCCCGAGATGGATTTGGATGACATCATCCCCTTCGTCTGGAACGGCTTCAACTGGACGGAAGACATCTACTTCCTGCCTTACCAGCCCGATACCCGCGTCTTCTTCTGGCGCGAGGACTTGTTGGAAGCCGAGGGCCTGTCTGTGCCCACCACCTGGGACGAAATGAAGGAGGCTGCTGCCAAGCTGACCAAGGACACCGACGGTGACGGCCAGATTGATCAGTACGGCTTCGTATTCTCCGGTGCCCGCGGCTGGAACGAGCTCTTGACCTGGGTGCCCTTCACATATTCCGCCGGCGGCATGATTTTTGACGGCAGGACCCCTGTCTTCAACAGCCAGGAGGCGCTGGACGCCATCAACCTGCTCATCGAGATGAAGCAGTACTGCCCGCCCGATGTGGAAGCATACGGCGAGTATGAAGTCATCGCGGCTACCCAGAACGGCTCCTGCGCCATGGGCGTATCCGCCACCTCCATTTGTGCTGAGATCGAGTCTGCTGCTTCCTCTGTGGCCGGCCTGATCAAGTCCGGCACCTTCCCGGTGAAGGCCGCCGACACCGATGTGAAGTACACCGCTGCCATGGGCGGCTGGGCCCTGGGCGTCTCCCAGTACTCCAAGAACAAGGACGCTGCGGCCTATGCCTGCATGTTTATCACCAACAAAGAGAACTCCACCGAGATGGAGATCCAGGGCCGCGCCCATGCCGCCCGCATCTCCCAGGGCGAAAATGAGCGTCTGCTCACTGCCAACCCCCACGTGCCTGGCATCATCGATGTGCTGGAGGGCTCCAAGCTGTGGTTCGAAGGCAGCGAAGGCGCCGCACTGGGCGAGATCGTGTTGGTACACATCAACAAGGCCGTCTGTGAAGAGGTGACGCCGGAACAGGCGCTGGCCGACGCAGAGGCCGAAGTCCTCGCCTATCTGGAGGAGAATGCATAAAAATATACCTGAGCCAAGTGCCGACTGACCAAACGGAGCGGGGGAGCGCGCCTTGTGTGCGCTCCCTTTCGAAAAAGGATGTGCTGAAATGAAAAGAGGACCAAGTGCAATCGCCGATGATCTTCGGAAGAACCGCTGGTACTATGGGTTGATCGCCCCCACCATCGTCATTCTGCTGTTGATCAATATCTACCCTTTGCTGTACTCCGTCTATGTGTCCCTGACCAACTACAAACTGACAGGGGTCAAGAACCTGAAATTTGTCGGCCTGAAAAACTACATCGACTTGTTTGGCAATGTGGACTTTCTCACTTCCATGCGAAACACCTTAATCTTTGTGGTGTGTGCGGTCAGCTCCGAGTTGGTGGTGGGCCTGGCACTGGCCCTGCTGCTGTATCGACTGGGCCCCTTGGGCAACACCATGCTCTCCTTCTTCCTGTTGCCCATGATGCTCACGCCGGTCATCGTAGGCATCATGTGGCGTTTTATGTACAACTACGACTTCGGCATGATCAACTTCTTCCTGAGCAAACTGGGCATAGAGCGGGTCGCCTTCCTCTCGGACAGCAGCAAGGCCATATTCTATCTTTGTTTTGTGGATCTGTGGCAGTGGTCCCCCTATGTAACCCTGCTTACCTACGGCTCCCTGCAGTCCCTGCCCCGGGATCAGGTGGAGTCGGCGAACATCGACGGAGCGGGCGTCTTTCGGGTATTCTACCACATCACCCTGCCCTTTCTGTCCTCTACCCTGTGGATCTGCACCCTGGTGCGCATCATGGACGCCATCCGGGAATATGATAAGGTATACACCATGACCATGGGTGGGCCCGGCAACGCCACCGAGACGGCAAGCTTCTACATCTATCGTCAGGCGTTCAAGTTCTTCAAGACGGGAAGCGCTGCAGCCGCCTCGATCATCCTGCTGATCATCACGATCATCATATCGAACATATTCATAAAGAGGATGCGGAAGAATGAATACAAGAATTAGAAAGCGCAATACCGTCCTGTGGTTCATCCTGACCCTGGTCCTGATGTTGTTTACCATCGCGCCGGTGGTCTGGTTCATGATGGTCTCCATCCAGCCCCCGGACGTGGCCCGGTCGGGGGGCTTGACCTTCGATTTTACCCCCACCTTCGAAAACTACATCAACGTGTTCGGCAAGATGAACTACCTGGTATTCTTCAAAAACAGCGCCATCATCTGTTTTTCCAGTACCCTGCTGGTGGTGCTCCTGGGTTCTCTCGCCGCCTTCGGATTTACCCGGAAGAAAAACCGTTTCACCGCCAACCTGTCCTCCTGGGTGCTGTCCAACAAGATGTTCCCCCCCATTGCCGTCGTCATCCCCATCTACCTGATGATGACCAAGGTGAAACTGCTGGACACCTTTGCGGGCATGATGCTGGTGTATACTGCGGCCAACGTTCCCTATGCGGTGTGGATGCTGATGTCCTTCTTTGACGACATCCCCATCGCCCTGGACGAGGCGGCAACGGTGGATGGCTGCAGCAAACCCCAGGCCCTGTGGCACATCGTCATGCCCCTGGCCAGCCCGGGCATCCTGTCCACGGGCATTTTCATCTTCGTACTGACCTGGTCGGAATTTTTGATGGCTCTCTTGCTGACCGGCACCAACACCAAGACCCTGCCGGTAGCCATCGCCGCTTTCATCAACGACCGAGGCATCGAGTGGGGACCCATGTCCGCGGCGGGCACCTCGTTGATCGTGCCCCTGGCGGTGCTTTTCTATTCCATCAAAAAGTACCTGGTCCGGGGCCTGGCCTTCGGCGCGGTTAAAGAATAAAAAAACGCATCAAAGGGGCTGCAATTGCTCCAAACCCATGGTATAATGGTCACGTTTCCGAGCGCCTTGTCCTAAAGAGAGATCCATGGACACTGCGCCACCGGGCGGGATACCGCCCCAAGAGTTGCGGGGGAAACGACGCAGCTTTCCGTGTTTGAGAAGGGAACGATGCTTTTGTCCGCTTTTTTGGATTCTTCCCACGCTGCAACCTGTCATAGGGTCCGGGGACGCAGGGGTGTACTGCCCGTGCTGTTTTTCCTGCTGCTCTTGCTCCTTCTCTTTTCCTTTGCCTGGGGGCGCTACGACGTGCCCCTGGCCCAGGTGCCCCGGATCCTGCTGAGCCGCCTGCTGCCCATACCCTGCACCTGGACAAGCGCCATGGAGGCTTCCGTGCTGCACATCCGCCTGCCCCGGATCCTGCTGGCTTGCCTGGTGGGGGGCGCCTTGTCCCTGGCGGGGGCGGCATACCAAAGCGTGTTTCACAATCCCATGGCGGCTCCGGACATCCTGGGCGCCTCCTCCGGCGCCTGCTTCGGGGCGGCCCTGGCCATCCTGCTGGAGCTGGGCCGCAGCGGCACCGTGCTGACGGCCTTTGCCTTCAGCCTGCTGTCCGTGGCCCTGGTGTACCTGGCGGGCAGCCGCTGCCGGGGCAGCCGGGTGATCGGCATCCTGCTGGCGGGGGTCATGGTATCCTCGCTTTTTTCCGCGGGCACGTCCTGGATCAAGCTGCTGGCGGATCCGGGGGAAAAGCTGCCCGCCATCACCTATTGGTTGATGGGCAGCCTGGCGGGGGCGCGGACGTCCGAACTGGGTTTTGCCGCGGCCGCCATGGCGCCGGGGGCCCTGCCCCTGCTGCTCCTGGGCTGGCGCATCAACCTGCTCACCCTTCGGGAGGAGGAGGCCCGGAGCATGGGGGTGCATACCGGGCGACTGCGGCTGGCGGTGATCCTGTGCGCCACCCTGCTCACCGCCGCTTCCGTGTCGGTGAGCGGCATGATCGGATGGGTGGGGCTGGTGGTGCCCAATTTGAGCCGCAAACTGTCGGGGAACAACTGCCGGGACCTGTTTCCCACCGTGCTGGTGCTGGGCGCCCTGTTCCTGCTCCTGACCGACGACCTCTCCAGGAACCTGATGGCTACCGAGATCCCCATCGGGATCCTCACCGCCTTTGTGGGGGTGCCCTTCTTCCTCCTCATCATGGCGGGCAAGGACTGCGCGTCATGAGGCTGCAGGTAGAAAAGCTGCGGTTCGGCTACCGCAAGCTGCCGGTGCTGCAGGAGGTCTCCTTCACCGCAGAGGCCGGAGATCTGCTGTGCGTCCTGGGGCCCAACGGAGTGGGCAAGAGCACCCTGCTTCGCTGCATCCTGGGCTTGTGCCGTCAAAATGAAGGAAGGGTGTTGCTGGAGGGGAGGGATGTACGGGATCTGAATCCCCGGGAGCGGGCGGAGCACGTCGCGTACATCCCCCAAAACGGGCGCATGGATCTGGGTTATACGGTGGAGGACACCGTGCTGATGGGAACCACCCGGCAACTGTCCCTGTTCGCCCGGCCCGGCCCTGCCCAGCGCGCTTGTGCCCACGAGGCCATGGAGCGGGTGGGCATCAACCACCTGGCGGGGCGCCTGTTCACCCGCCTGTCCGGGGGGGAACAGCAGCTGGCCCTGGTGGCCCGGGCCCTGGCCCAACGGGCCAGGATCCTGCTCATGGACGAGCCCACCGCCTCCCTGGACTACGGCAACGCCCACCGGGTGCTGTCCACGGCAAAAAGCCTGGCGGAGGAAGGCTATACCGTGCTGATTACGACCCACGATCCCCAGAGCGCCCTGCGCTTTGGAAACAGGGTCCTGGCCCTGAAGGATGGCCTGGTCCTGGCCCTGGGGCGGCCCGGGGCGGTGGTGACCCCCCGGCTGCTCCGGGCCCTGTACGGGGTGGACTGCCGCTTTGTGCCGGGCGCATCCGGCCCCCTCATCGATCCCACGGGGCATGGCCCCGAAAGATAAACGAAAAAGGAAGTGGACCATCATGAAACGGATTCTGGCCTTTGTCCTGGTGCTGGCGCTGGTGCCCCTGTGCGGCATGGCGCGGGTGTATACCGACTCTGCCGGCCGACCGGTGGAACTGGGGGAAAAGGTGGAGCGGGTGGCGGTGACCGGAGCCATGGCGCAAATGCTGGTGTTCGCCATCGCTCCGGACAGGATGGTGGGGCTGGCGACCCGGTGGGACGACAGTGCCGGGGGCCTGTTGGAGGACAAGTACCTGGAACTCCCCCTCCTGGGACAGCTGTACGGGGGCAAGGGAGACCTGAACCTGGAACAGCTGCTGCTGGCGGACCCGGACCTGGTCATCGACGTGGGGGAACCCAAGGAGGGCATCCGGGAGGATATGGACGACCTGCAGGCCCGGACCGGCATCCCCTTCGTGCACATCGACCTGTCTGAACAGGATATGGGGAACGCCTTTGTCGAACTGGG
This sequence comes from Clostridiales bacterium, assembly GCA_012520375.1. Classification (GTDB taxonomy): domain Bacteria; phylum Bacillota; class Clostridia; order Christensenellales; family Aristaeellaceae; genus Excrementavichristensenella. Next base: position 7,393 of record JAAYOH010000024.1, on the reverse strand, counting down.
GACGCTGCTGGGCCTGGAAGAAGAAGGGGGGAAACTCGCTGCCCACTGCCAAAGGGTCTACGGGCTGTGCGCCGGGCTGGCGGCCTCCTCCGAGAGGCCCAGGGCGGTGTACCTCCTGGGGGACAAGGGGCTGAACACCCTGGCCAGGGGCAGTTACCACGCCGGATTGCTGGACGTCATGTTCGAAAATGCCGCCGTGCTCCCGGACCCGAGCGGCAAGGGCACGGGGGATCCCATCGACCTGGAGATGCTGTATCGGTGGGATCCGGAAGTGATCCTCTTCGCTCCGAGCGTGTATGAGGAGGTGGGCGAACTGGCCGAATGGCAGCCCCTCTCGGCCATCCGGGCGGGCCGGTACTACCGCGCCCCCATCGGCCCCTACAACTGGATGGGGCAGCCCCCCTCGGTGCAGCGCCTGATGGGCATGCTGTGGATGGGGGAGGTGCTGTATCCCGGCCAGGAGGCCTACGACCTGTACGAGGAGATTGCGGCCTTCTTCCGGCTGTTCTGGCACTGTGAGTTGTCCCGGGAGACCTTTGAAGAGCTGGTGGGCTGCACCGCAGCCTGAATCGCATGGATGTGCGACCCCAAAACGGCGAATTTCCGAAAATATGATATTTTGGGCCATGCGGAGGGGTTTTGAGCCCCTCCCTTTGCTCCGCAGTACCGGCAAAGCCTGTGCGAGGACGGGTTTCGCGCGCATCGTTTATGATGGGAGAACAAGGATTGGTTGCGCAACGACCTCACTTCTCACGAAAGCACAACAAAAAAGCCTTGAACCCAACGACATTGTGTGGTATGCTCACGCCCGATCATTGTGCGGAAAGCGGGATACGGGAATGCGCAAGTATACGTGGGTGCTCCTCTTCCTCCTGTTGACCGGGTTGACGGCCCGGGCGGACGTGCTGAAAACCGGGGACCGGGGAGACGAAGTTGCGGCGCTGCAGCGGCGGCTTATCGAGTTGGACTACCTGGAAGCCGGGCAGGACGACGGCATATTCGGGGGAAAGACCCAGACAGCCCTGAAAAATTTTCAGGGGCTGAACGATCTGCCCCGGACCGGGGAGGCGGACGAAGCCACCATGGGCCGGCTGGCGGAGGCCGAGGCCTTCCATGACACCCTGAAAAAGGGGGACAAGGGAGAGGGCGTCACCGTCCTGCAGGAGGGGCTGATCCACTACGGCTTTCTCGACGGCAGGGCGGACGGCCATTTCGGGGAGCAGACAAAAAAAGCGGTGCTGGCGCTGCAGGGCGCGGCGAAAGCCGCGGGGCTCTCCGTGGGCAAAGAAGGAGAGGCGGACCACGCCCTGCAATTGCTTCTGAAGGGAAAGGGCGGTTCCCTGTATGCCGGCCCCCTGAAAACGGGGGATGAAGGGGACGCGGTGCTCCTGCTGCAAAAGCGGTTGTCCGTCCTGGGTTACTACGATATGGAGCCCGGCGGGGCATTTGACGAATATACAAAAGCCTGCGTGAAGGCCTTCCGGGCACAGGCGGGGCTTCCCGAAGGCGGGGAAATGGACAGGGAGACCTATGACCTGCTGGTGGGGCGAGAGGCGCCCCGGGCCCCGGCGCCGGTCCCCCGGGACATCGGATACGGGGACGAAGGGCATACCGTGCGTTGGGTCCGGGACGAGCTCGGGCGGCTGGGCTTTTTGAACGGCGTCCCGCACGACACCTTCGACGAGGGGCTCAAGAGCGGCCTGGACCGGCTCCGGGATCAGCTGGGGGAGGCCGACTTCCTGGAAGACAGCCGATCCCTCACGGTGGAGGAGCAGCAAAAGCTCGCGGAACTGGGACCCCTGTACGTCCAGGACCTGAGGTCCGGGGACAAGGGCAGCCAGGTCTACCGGCTGCAGCGGCGGCTGTGCGGCCTGTACTACCTGGGCACGGCGGACATAGACGGAAAGATCGGCAAGAAGACCGTGGCTGCCATCACCCGCTTCCAGGAACTGGCGGGCCTTGAACCCACGGGCATCGCGGAGGAGGGGACCCAGAAGCTGCTGTTCTCCGGCGACGCCCCCAGGGACCATACCGATTATCGGCTCATGGTGTCCATTGCGGACCAGCGGGTGTACGCGTACCAGACCGGGGCGGACGGCAGCGAGACCTTGCTGAAAACCATGATCTGCTCCACCGGCCTGGGGAATTCTACCCCCACCGGGATTTTCCGGCGCACCATGCCCCAGCACAACTGGCACTACTTCAAGGATTTTACCTGCTGGGCCCAGTGCACCTACATCATCCAGGGCAACATCATGTTCCATTCGGTGCTCTTCTGGTCCAGGAGCGAATCTTCGATGAACCGGACCTCCCTGAACAACCTGGGGCGCAAGGCATCCCACGGCTGTATCCGGCTGATGGTGGAGGACGCCCGCTGGATCTTCGACAACTGCAAGCCGGGCACCATCGTGGTGATCGCAGAATCTTTTCCGGGGTAGGGTTTTCTCATTTTCTTTCATCTTTCCCCGTCATCGCCGTTCCCGGCGACATACCGGGGGAAGAAAAAAAGGGGGCTGTCCCGCGCGGGACAGCCCCCTTTCGAGATCTCCTCAGGCGCCGGCCAGGCGCACGATGGCATGGGCCATGATGCGGATGCTGAGCATGAACTTGTCCACCTCGATGTACTCGTCGGGCATATGGCAGGTGTCCGTGTCCCCGGGGAAGCAAATGCCAAAGGCCACGGTGTTGGGCATGGTGCGGGCGTAGGTGCCGCCCCCGATGGCCATGGCGTAGGCGGGGAGGCCGGTCAATTCGCCGTACACCTGGAGCAGGCCCCGAACGACCTCGCTCTCCGCCGGGACGTGGAGGGGGGGATGGCCGCTGAGCCGGGTGAGGGCCAGCTGCCAGGGGGAGAGGGCCATGGCCGCCCTGCCGCACATGTCCGCCTCGTCGGCGCAGAGGGGATAGCGGATGTCCAGCTGGGCGGAAAGAAAACGGCCGTCAAAGCGCAGGATGCCCAGGTTGCAGGTGAGGGGCCCGGACAATTCGTCCGCCTGGGCGATGCCCAGCCCCGCCCCGGTGTAGTCGGTGCCCAACAGCTTTGCCAGGCCCCGGATCGCCTCCCCTACGCCGCCCCCGGCATTCAGCTCCTTCAGGGCGGTGAGCAGCATGCCGGCGGCGTTCAGCCCCAGTTCGGGCATGGCCGCGTGGGACTGCTTGCCCGTGGCCAGCAGCTGCGCCCTGCCATTGCCCAGGTCCGTCAATTTCAGGTCGTAGCCCGGGTGGGCCTTTTCGATGGCCTGGACGGCCTTTTCCAGGGAAGAAAAGCCCATACCCCCGGTGCCCAGCTCCGCGGTGGCGGTCCCGGGCACGATGTTGGGGCGGGTACCGGCGTTCAGGGAATAGACGGGGATCTGCGCCCCCTCCTCCCCCCCGCAGGCTTTGGAAAGAAGAAGGCCCAGGCCCCCCTTTTCGATGTTGATGAGGGGGTATTCCGCGTCGGGGGAAAAGCCGTAGTCCACGGGCGGGCGAACCTTGCGGTAGTAAGCCATATCGCTCATGCCGGTCTCCTCGTCGCAGCCCGCGATCAGCCGCACCTTGTGTTTCAGGGGGATGCCCGCCTCCTTCACCGCCCGCATGGCGTACAGGGCGGCGATGGCGGGGCCCTTGTCGTCCTGGGCGCCCCGGCCGTAGTATTTGCCCTCCCGGAGGGTCCCGGTAAAGGGGTCCTGGGTCCAGCCGTCCCCGGCGGGCACGATGTCCAGGTGGACCAGAATGCCCATGGTCTTGTCCCCGGCGCCCATCTCGGCGGCGCCGGCGTATCCGTCCACGTCGTCCACGACAAAACCCATGTCTTCCGCGTCCCGGAGGAAGAGGTCCAGCATCCGGCGCACCTCCGGGCCGAAGGGGGCATCGTCCCCGGAGGGCTCTCCCTTGATGCTGTTGATGGCGATCCAGCCGTTCAGCTTTTCAAAGATCTCCGGCTTCCAGGATCCGATAAGGGCGTCCATTTTTGCCAGGTCCATGCCGTGTTCCTCCCCTTTGTCATTGCTCCAGATGATAGATTCGGCGGTATTCCTCGGTTTCCCTGCCGTCCTCCCCCCGAAGGACCAAGGGTTTTTGCCAGTGCAGCTGGGAGCCCCCGTTTTTCACCGCGTCCAGCAGCACCAGCTTGGGGGCGGCCCCCGGGCTGGCCTGCACGATGCGCAGGCGCTTGGGCTCCAGCCGGGCCCCCCGCAGGGCGCACATCAGGTCGAAGAGCCAGGCGGCGGGGTAGACCAGGGCCATGCGTCCCCCGTTCTTCAGCAAGGCGGCGCCGCTGGCCGCCACCTCCTCCAGGCTGAGGCCGCACAGTTGCCGGGCCAGGGCCTTTTCCTCCCTGGGGGAGGTGAGGGCTCGGTCGGGGCGGCTGTAAGGGGGGTTGCACACCACGAGGTCGTAGGCTTCCCGCCCCAGGGTTTCCGCCGCTTCCCGCATGTCCAGGCAGTGTATCCGGATGCGCCCTTCCAGGCCGTTCATCTTCACGCTGCGGGCCGCCATGTCTGCCATGTCGGGCTGGATCTCCACCCCGTCAAAACGGGCGGTTGGGGCGGAGGCGCTCATGAGCAGGGGCAGGATCCCCGTGCCCGTGCCCAGGTCCGCCACCTTTTCCCCGCCCCGGGGCGCCGCGAAATCTGCCAGCAGCACCGCGTCGGTGCCGAAGCAAAAGGCGCCGGGCCTTTGCAGGATGCGCAAGTCCCCCCGCTGCAATGGGTCGACGCGCTCCCCTTCCCGCACAAAAGCGGAGCCGGCTTTCGGCTCCGCATGGTTTTCTGAAAGAGGATGGATCACGACGGGACCCACCGGGCGCCGAAGAGGAAGCGTTCCTGGTACCAATCGTGGAAGGGGGTCACCACGACCTTGTCCTTGGCGGAGGAGGCGTGGATGAATCTGCGGGCACCATCCACTTTGCCCAGATAGATGGCGGCATGCCTAATTCTCGTCTTCTCCGGCTTGGTGTCGAAGTACAGCAGGTCGCCCCGCTCAAGATCGCTCATGTTCTCGATCACGGTAAAGTACCTTTTGCACTCATTGCCCTGGGTGCGAATCTCCCCGGACAGTTGAATACCCACCGCCCTGCCCATGCAGTACTTGACGAAGCGCGAGCAGTCGAAGCTCCTAGGGGGGCGACAGTGGGACTTGTAGGGCCTGCCTTTCAGGCTCATGGCCAGCTTGATCACCTTTTCGATGCGCGGTTTACCCAACTGGCTGAGGTAGTCCTCATAAGAAACTGCGTCTTCGCTTTTCAGCTTCACCAGGGTGGCGGGGGTGACAACGCCCTCCGCCTCTCCTGCGAGTTCGTTGGCGACCTGGAAGTGGACCACCGCCGCCCTCACCGGGGTGGTGTACTTTGTAAACGTCTGGGCCAGATAGCCCAGCGCCTTCAGGCGGGCGGTGATCTCCTGCACCTTGGGATCGTCGTCCCCCAGCATATAGCCTTCGGAATCGTAGCGGCTGACGACCGCGTCGCTGCCCATGCGCTGCCGGGTCTCCGGGGTTGCGACGCCGTAGAGGCGCCCGGCTTTGATGTTGTTGGCCGTCTGGAAGCGCTTAACCGAATTTTCCACCGCCGGGGTGAAGATGCCGCTCAGGGGCCCCTTGTAGAAACCCAGTTCGGTCAGCTGCCGCTGGAGCAGCAGAACGGTAAGGCCTCTGTCCCCCAGCTCGACCTGGACGTTGGCCTGCTCGCCCAGGTAGACGGGATAGCCCTTGCCCAGGCCGTCGTTCAGCAGGGCACGGGTCTCCATTTCGGCGATGCCGGTGACCCTGAGGCCGTTGGCGTGCTGGAACAGTTTCACCGCCAGCACCGTGGAATTTTTGTACAGCCCGTCCGCGGAACCGGTAAAGTATCCCAGTTCTTTCAGTTGGCCCTGTAGCATGGCGACCTCGTCGCCCCTGTTGCCCTTCCGCAGGGTACTCAGATGGCTGCGCTTGATATATTCGGCGAAGGTGACGAGGTTCTCCTTGGGCCCGAAGAGCAGGTTTCGGGTGGCGCTGTCGGCGTTGCCGCTTTGCTCCAGGCCATGGGCCTGCTGGAAAATGCCCACGGCCCGGGCGGTGTTTTCGTCGTAGCGGGTGTTGGGCGCGCCGGTAAAGTAGCCCAGCCTTTTCAGGCGATATTCGGTGGCTTTGATCTCCCTGCCCATGCGGCCGGGCCTGTGGATGTCGTCCAGGTACTGGGTGTAGGTGACCGGCTGGTTTCCAAACAGCGCCGCGTGGGTCGCGTCGTCCACGACGCCCGTGGTCTGCAGGCTGTTGGCCAGCTGGAACTTTCGCACCGCGGTCTTCGTCGATATGGTGTACCTGTAGGGGGGGAGGGGCGCTTCGCTCTGGTATCCCAGATCTTTCAGTTTCATCTGCACCAGCTTTACCGCCTCGCCCGTGCTCCCCACCTTCAGCAGGATCCCGGCAAGGGCGGCCTGGGCGCTGAGCAGAAGGCCGACAATCAAAACGAATACTATAGCAGTACGCCGTGTACGCATGCAGGGCATCCCCTTTCATGGCAGTATTCCACGCCGTTTGTTTGTTCTTACATTTCCATATTATAAACACCTTTCGCACAAAATGCAATATCTAAGAGAGAAATGAAACAGAATTGTAACATTTGAGCCCCGTGGCGCGCGCCCAAAAAGGAGTTTGACGTGAAATCTGCCCGGTCCGCGGACCGGGCAGATGCATAATATGAACAAAAATCGCAAAAGTTTATGGGATCGAAATACTTTCCAATCCTTCAGGCGAGGGCGCTCAGCTCCCGGATGCGCTCCTCAAGGGCCAGCAGTACCTGGCGATTGGTGGCCAGTTTTTCCTGCTCGGCCTGCACCAGGGCCTGGGGGGCCTTTTTCAGGAAGCCCTCGTTTTTTAGTTTTCCCTCTCCCCGGGCGATCTCGGCCTCCATCGTTTTCTTGTCCTTGCCCAGCCGCGCCAGTTCCCGGTCGATATCCACCAATTCCCCCAGGGGGATGAACAACTCGCAGGGGACGGTGACGGCGGAGGCCGCCTTGTCCGGATTGGGGCTTTCCGGCCCGATCAGCTCCAGCTGGGTGGTATAGGCCAGGCGCTTGAAGTACTGCTCCGAGGCGGCAAGCACGTCCTTCCAGCCCTCCCGGGGCCGCAGGATCAGGGAGGCCCGTTTGCCCGCCTGCACGTTCATCTCCGCCCGCAGGTTGCGGATGGCCCGGATGACCTCCATGACCCCCTCCATGCGGGCCGCGTCCTCGGGGTACATCCTTTCGGGCTGTTCGGGCCAGGGGGCGATCATGATGGATCCCGGGTCACCCTGTGCCCTGGGCAGGTGGCGGTACACCTCGTCGGTGAGGAAGGGCATGAAGGGATGCAGCAGCTTCAGGATGCCCAGCAGCACGTGGTACAGCACGGCGCGGGTGGCCTCCCGGGCCGCCTCGTCCTCGCCGTTCAG